>NZ_QKML01000005.1:0-341029 GCF_003208455.1 Rhizobium sp. UGM030330-04 | reverse complement strand
TTGCCGCGGAAGCCGATGAAGCCACGCAGAGCACCGAGTTCGGTGTCGGTGCGGGTGTCAACTTCGAACTGGGCGCGCGTGAACGAGTTCCAGTCAGACGTGCCGGACTTGTCGCGACCGAAGTCGGTCTGGAAACGAACGTAGCCCTGGAACTTCAGGCAGGTTTCGGTGCCGGGGATGTAGAAGAAGCCGGTGCCGAAAGCGTCGCAAACGCGAACGTATTCCAGGGGCTCGGGCTCAGCAGCGACGATAGCGTCAGCGGCCTGTGCGCCGGATACTGCTGCGAGAGCCGCAGCGGAGCCGATCAGAAGGCTCTTGATGTTCATGGTTGACCTCCAGTCAAAGTTTTTAAAAGGGTCTGGGTTCTTTCGCTGAAGGACAGCATTCCCTGCCCCATTCCCGTGTTCTTAGAAGCCAAACGATCCACCGCCTCGCTTCTGGTCGTGAAAATACAAAAGGTTTCGCCGCTTGCAATCGCCAACATCCGATAAATAGCATTTACGTATATGCTTCATTTCGGTTTGTTGCGGAAACAACACACAGCGCCATGCCAGCCAATCGAAGCTTTTACGATGCGTTAAGAATTTCCTTGAAAATCCGTTAGTTAGATCGGTTAACAAGGTGTTTCTAAACTATCGGCCTTTTTGGCGTCGCGTTGCCCTATCGGGCGGAGATGTGGGAAATTTTTGCTTCGACCTATGCCGTGCCGCAGCACTCCACGGATGCGCATGTCGGGAAACGGCGGAAAAACCGTTTCGGTCTGCGACTGATTCACCGGGCAGCGATTCGACGGGCCGGGTATAGCGGCGATCTGGCAAACTGATTTGCCTCCGGCGAATGCTGCATGCCGTGGACATGACGGCCGTACAAACGCCCTTGCCTCACGGTCGCCCTGTCGCATCCGCCACGAGGCGTTACGCCGCCGCGATCCGGATGAACCGGCGCAAATGACCGGCCGGCCTTCCGGCGCTCATTATTGCTTGGATGGCAGTGCCTTAAATGCCGTCCACAGCCACATCGAGTGAATGTCGATCGATGCGCTCTTGAAGCGCGACTACGACGGCCTGCAGGAACTCGCGGCGCCGGGGCGCGGCAGCTGTTGCCAGCGCCATCGTCAGTCGCCCGCAAATCCTGTTCATGAACCCCACATGGTCAAAGCTGTCAGCGGAGATGTTGACCTCGACCTCCTCCATGTAGTGCGACAGGTGCGGCCCCAATTCAAGATTCGCGTCCATCTGGTAGCGGGCGGCCATCTGCTCTGCAAGCGTGCCCATCTGCACGTGCGGGCCGTATTCGTCGATCATCAAATCTCCTTCGTGTGCGTGAGAAACTTAGATAGGTGCTCTTTGTCAAAGAACGAGATGTATCCAGGATCATGCGCGCAAAAGAGCCGATCGAATTTCTGAAATAAGCGTGATCGCATGGGCGGCCTGCCCTCGCCGATAGTGCAGTGCCTGCGAGGCTGCAATGAAGCGTGCGCGATTCGATGATGTAAGCAACGTCCCCGGGGACGCGATTTTTTCCCAATCACCACCGCCGCATGCAGTTCACGCCTACCGGCAGGGTTTGCAGCCATTCAGGCCGCGAGATGGGGATGAAAACGGAAAGAACAAACCAGCAGCCCGATTTGCCCGAGAATACCAAAGTCCTGGCTGAATTTGATGGCGGACTGCGGACAAAAAAAGAGAGAAATGTCTATGCTATAGCCCTCTAAATGCTCTTTACATCCATTGCTGATGTCGTCGGACAATTTCTTTAGCAACCCCACCATAGCCAGGAAATATGCGAGAGGCGCCATAACCGGCCGCCTCCAACGATCTCAAGACATCTGATGCAAACTCAGACGGAAGTATGAATTTTAAAAAAAGGCTGCGAGGAAATTTCCACGACTGGCTCTCTCCATGTGCTTTCATAAGCACGTCCAGAGAGCGGCGGTCTATAAGCAACGCATTCGCGATTGTCTCATGTATAGTTTGTAGCTGAACCGACCAGCTGGTAAAAATGCCGGATTGCGCGGCAAGATTTGGATTGCCATGGTATGGTGGCGTCACCAGTCTCAGAGGTGATCGGTGAATAGTTTGATTCATGTTGCTCACTTCGTCAGCATCTAGTGCCCACACTGAGAGATACGTACCCGGCTTGGCGGAGGCGGCCGCAAAATAGGCCGAAATTAGTGGATCATAGCTCCAATCTAAGAGCCTAGTTGGCAAACCATAGTGCTGAGCCAAACCAGCCAACTCAAGAAGGTCATTCGGCAACCATTCTTCTGGCGATAACCTCATAGTTGGGAAGATATCGAAATTGCTGGCCAATCGTGATCGAACTCGCTCAGCATGCGGAACGTAAAGCCCTCTTCGATCTGCAGCTTTGTAGAACTCTCTTAGTAGGTTGTATTCTGCTCGCGAATGCCATTCCTCCCATTCCGACTGATTGTCTATCGGTTTTCCGAGCCCGCAAATTCGCCAAAAATTTTCTTTGTTTGTATGACGAATGGAGGCGGGAATGAGTTCGTACGAATCGTCTGAATGGCCTCGAAAAATATACCCCTGCAAATCAATGGAGGATGTCCAAGGGGAGAGCGCCGCTAAAAATGCGGAAGCGGAATCAAATTTAACCTCAGTAGTAAATTCTGGCATCCCTACCTCCTAGGCGGCAAGATTTCGTATCGAGCCTATTTCATTTCTGATGCCAGCCATAGGCTCTATTGGAAGCGAATTTGCCGATAGCGGCTATGCTGCCCAACAAGCATGTGTGGGCCATCATTCAATCATGATGTGAAAGCTATCCTCGCGATAGCGGAGGCGATAGTGGTAAAATCTGCACGATAGCCCACGACAATATCGTGCCATCGAAGGTAATCGTCAGGAATGGCGGAGAGGATGGGATTCGAACCCACGATACGCTTTTGACGTATACTCCCTTAGCAGGGGAGCGCCTTCGACCACTCGGCCACCTCTCCGGTGCGGCCTGATTATTGCGTAAAAAAAATGAATGCAAGGCTTTTTCGCCAAGAAGCCGAAAAACCTGTTGGCCGGGCGCCGGTCCGTGGAACTTTGCGGGGTGTGCGGGAACTTCTTCAAAGCCGGCACGTTCTCCGCTTCGGTAACAAAAGAGGTGTTCTAATGGCTCAGACCAAACTGAATGTTGTCGAAGACACGATCGAAAATCAGATTGCCGAGTTGCGCTCGCAAATCGCATCCCTCTCCAAATCCGTTTCCGCCCGCGCGGAAGGCGTGAGCGAGGATGCGTCCGAATTTCTGGATGAGGCGCGCGGCCGGGTTCGCAAGGCGGCGCATAATGTGCGCGCCCAGGGCCAGAATGTGGTGGAAGCGGTCAAGGAAAATCCCGGCACCGCCACGTCGCTGCTGACGATCGTCGGCGCACTCGGTTTTGCGATCGGTTATGCGGTTGGCGCCGGCACCCAGCAGAGCTCGTCGAACAGCGGCCTTTATCGCTGGCGCTGATCGCCGCATGTATTAAAGTCGGGGCAAGGCGGGACGTTTCCGCCTTGCCTTTTTTGCATTGATTTCATGACAACACGAATGGGGGGCCAGAAATGCTATTCAGCGACGACCTTGAAGAGGCATTGTCGGATTTTGCGAGAGACCACGGCGTGGACCGCGATGAGGCCGTTCAGCGCATCGTCCGCGCCGCCCTCATCAACAGCGGCTACCTTGCCTCCGGCGAAGAGGGCATCCCGCCGGAAAAGCTGAATGCCAGCAACGACGACTGAGACTTAATAACCCGATCTGGATGGCGCCGGCGCTGCCCCGCCCTTGTAGCGGCCGGACAGGTTGCGCAGGGCGTTGGCAAATTCCGTGACATCGGCGCCGACGGCCACGAAGGAAGCACCGAGTTCGAGGTAACGGAGATTATAGGTTTCGTTGAAGGTCAGAATGCCGGCGGCCTTGCCCGCCGCGACGATCTTGACGATGGCCGCCTCGATCACCGCCTGCACCTCCGGCTCGTCGATCCTGCCGAGATAGCCCATATCGGCGGCGAGATCCGCAGGGCCGATGAAGACGCCGTCCACACCTTCCACCGCAAGAATATTGTCGAGATCGTTGATCGCCGCCCGCGTTTCGGCCTGTACCAGCAGGCAAACGCTGTCCGAAGCGCTGTCGGCATAATCGGTGATCGTGTTGAAGGCAGAGGCACGGGCCACGGCGGCCCCCATGCCGCGAATGCCGCGCGGCGGATAATGCATGGCGCTGACCAGATCTCTGGCCTGATCAGCCGAATCGACCATCGGGACAAGAAGCGTGCGTGCACCTGCATCCAGCAGCTGCTTGATCATCCAGCTTTCGCCGACCGGCACGCGCACCACCGGCTCGGCCGGTGACGTGGCAAGCGCACGCAGCTGGTCGATGATGCTGCGCAGATCGTTCGGCCCGTGCTCACCATCGATCACCAGCCAGTCGAAGCCCGCCGTGCCGGCGATTTCCGCGGCAATGGCCTCGCCCATGTCTAGCCAGAGGCCGATCTGCGGCTTGCCGGCGTGGATGGCGGTTTTGAAACGGTTTTCGGGAGCGGGCATGATGTCCTCAGGAGAGCAGCAATTTCAGATCGGCGGAGGTATCCGCCAGGATGGCGCGATCCGGCTCCGCGCCGGTATCGAGCAGTTTCTTGCCAGCGACATAGGCCTTGGCATCATTGACGGCATCGACCGCCACGAAATGCCCGTCGCGGAAATACCAGACGGACCAGCTGCCCTCACGGGCGCCGGGTCTCAGCACCGTCTCGTCGTAACCGAGATTGAAGCCGGCGATCTGCAGCTTTACCTCATATTGATCCGACCAGAACCAGGGTTTCGCGTCATAGGCGGTTTCGGTGCCTGCCAGCACGGCAGCGGCGGCCTCGGCCTGATCGACGGCATTCTGTACCGATTCGAGACGCACATGCTGGCCGCGCCATGGCAATAACGCGCAGTCGCCCACCGCATGAATGTCCCTGTCCGAACTGCGGGTATAACCGTCCACCACGATGCCATTGCCGACATCAAGGCCCGATTCGCGGGCAAGGCGGTCATTCGGCGTCACGCCGATGCCGACAATCACAAAATCCACATCAAGCGTCGAACCGTCGGAGAGTTCGGCGGCGGCCACCCGGCCATCCATGCCGACAAGGCGCACGAGGCCGGTCTTTTCGCGGATGGAAACGCCATGGGCCTGATGGATGCCGCGCATGATATCGGCGGTTTCCTTCGCCGCAACGCGCTGCAGAATGCGGTCGGCCATTTCGATCAGCGTCACTTCAAGGCCGAGCTTGCGGGCAACGGCGGCCGCTTCAAGGCCGATATAACCGCCGCCGATCACCAGCAGCCTGCGGCCCGGTTTCATCTCTTCCATGAGACGGTCGGCGTCGCGCTTGTCGCGAACGGTCAAGGCCCCTTCCAGGTCGCCGCCGATGCTGGCGGGCAGCGGGCGGGGCGCGGCCCCGGTCGCCAGCACCAGCTTGTCATAGGCAAGCGTGCTGCCATCCTGCATACGAACCGTTTTGGCACGGCGGTCTATTTCCTCCACCCAGGTGGAGAGCCGGATATCGACATTATTTTCCGCATACCATTCCTCCGGGCGGAACATCAGCCGGTCGAAGCTCATCTCGCCGAGCAGGTATTTTTTGGAAAGCGGCGGCCGCTGGTAGGGATAGGCATCCTCGGAGCCGATGATGGTGATCGGACGGTCGTCCTTCAGCGCCCGGAGCTTTGCCGCCAGCGCGAAAGCGGCCTGCCCCGCCCCGACGATTACCAGCCTTCCCGTCACAGTCCACTCCCAGATACGAATCACAAGGGGCCATCCAGCCGCACCCTGCGAAGCCATATTACCGGATCAGGCGTAACGCCAAGTACGGCCCGCGTCAACAGCACAGCGACGCCAGCCCGGTGCAAGCATGACACATTATCAGCACTGGCTGCGGCACGCCTGCAACCGGACGAAGCCCAATGCATTTCCCTCAAGGGAAACATCGGCTTGCAAGGGTGACAATGGCCCATGTCGAGACGGAAAACGAACAATTGCGCGCATTTCCTTCATGTGCTGGCAAGGAAGCCGCGTTAAAATCAGCATCAGGAAGAGGCAATCCGGGAGGTTGTCATGGCTTTGCATATGGATCCCCGTCAGAGCGTCCCACAGGACGAGATGTACGAGAAATTTCAGATCGACCGGCCCGGCAAGATCACCTTCATCGGGCATCATCTCAGCGCCACGGACACCATGCGCTGCCTGGTGCGCACCATTTCCCTCTACGGCGCGGAGCTGGATGTCAGCCCCGACCTGGAAATGCCGGCCAATTTCTATCTGGAAATTCTGGGTATTCGCGATGAGATCGGCTGCACGCTGATCCGCCGGGAGGAAGAAAAGGTCACCATCGGTTTCAACATGCTGATCGATGCGGAATTCCTGCACCATGTGCGCCGGCTGAGTTTCGAGACCAGCGCCTGAGTCTGTTGTGCCCGCGCCGCCCATCGATCCGGCAGGTTTTCCTCGCTTGACGCGGCTGCGGAAAAATCTGTTCCAAAACAGCCATCCGGCCATGGGGCGCGGCTTGCTTCCGGTGTTTTTGCACCTATTGTGAGCCGGGTTTTCAAACACAGGTACCGGAACTTTCAGCCAATGTCCGCTTTTTCACGCCTCACGCCGCTTGCCGTCTCGCTTCCTTCAACCGTTCCTTTCGTTGGCCCGGAAGCCATCGAGCGGAACCGCGGCTTGAAGGTGGAGGCGCGAATCGGCGCCAATGAAAGCGGCTTCGGCCCCGCCCCTTCCGTGCTGCTGGCCATGCGCGATGCGGCGGCGGAGACCTGGATGTATAGCGATCCGGAAAATTTCGAACTGAAGGAAGCGCTCGCCATCCATCACGGTGTCTCGCGCGGCAATATTGCCGTTGGCAGCGGCGTTGATGGACTGCTGGGTGAGATCGCCCGGCTGATTATCGAGCCCGGCACCCCGGTCGTGACCTCGTTTGGCGGTTATCCCACCTTCAATTACCATGTGAACGGTTTTGGCGGCAGACTCGTCACCACGCCCTATGTCGACGATCACGAAGACCTCGACGGGCTTCTCGATCTCGTCATCCGGGAAAACGCGCCGCTCGTCTATTTCGCCAATCCCGATAATCCGATGGGAAGCTGGTGGGAAGCGAGCGAGGTCGTTGCCTTTGCCCGCGCCCTGCCGGAGACCTGCCTGCTCATTCTGGACGAGGCCTATTGCGAGACCGCGCCCGCCAGCGCCGTGCCGGCCATCGACGCGCTGATCGGCCAGCCGAACATCCTGCGCATGCGCACCTTTTCGAAAGCCTATGGGCTCGCCGGCGCGCGCGTGGGTTATGCCATCGGCACGCTTGGCAATGTCGAAGCCTTCGACAAGATCCGCAACCATTTCGGCATGGCGCGCATTTCGGTCGCCGGCGCCCTCGCAGCGCTCAAGGATCAGGCCTATCTGCATGAGGTGGTTGGCAGGATTTCCGATGCCCGCGACCGGATTTCCGCAATCGCCCGCGACAACGGTCTTGCACCGCTGCCCTCCGCCACCAATTTCGTGACCATCGACTGCCATCGCGACGGGGCTTATGCCCGCGCCATCGTCGATGGACTGATGGAGCATGGTGTCTTCATCCGCATGCCGGGCGTGGCCCCGCTCAACCGCTGCATTCGTGTCAGCGCCGGCACCGAGGACAAGCTCGATCTTTTCGAGCAGGCGCTGCCAAAGGTTCTCAAGGCACTCGGGTAAGTTCCCATCCCACCCTCATTCCCGTGACCGGCGCAGGAATGAGGGTTGGAAAGTGCCGGGCATTACCCGCATCGATTCAACGTCCCGCCGCAAACCCCTGCCCGCGAATCATTTTCCGGCAACGGGACATCGCCAAACATAAGAAAACCGCGCCGGCCTTGTTCCTGCCGGTCGCGGTTTGATGTGTCAGCGCAAAAGCTTCTTTCCGAAGCCCTCGCCGCGTTCCCCTTCGGGTTTACTTTCCTTTGCGCCGGTCATCGGGACTGGAGGGAACCGGACCGGAAATCTCAGTGATGTCTTGGGTCAATCAATGCATCGTCATCCAGTCGCGGGCGGCGCGCAGCGCTTCGGCCAGTTCCGACTTCGTCATGTTGCGGGCGAGATCGGCGCGCAGCGAAGCGGCTCTTTCCGATCCGCGGATCGCGGCGATGTTGAGCCATTTGTGGGCCGCGATCAGGTCCACCTTGCAGCCCCGGCCGGTCGCATAGACCAAGCCGAGATTGCAAAGGGTGTCGGCGCGGGTTTCGCCACCGGCAGCCATTTCGATATCGCGAATTTCAAAGCGTGCCATCGTTTTTATCCCTGTCTTTCTGCCTGTTTCATCATTCGCCTTCTTGTCGAGGCTGCCTTCCGGACCCGCCGTCTTTTGCGGCTTTTTTGTCCTTTCGGCCGGCAGGTTTTTTCCTGCGCTTTTGATGGGTTCACTATGCCAGCAGGCTTTCAACGGGCGCTTAAAAGGCATGATTAATGTGCTGCAAACAAACTGCAAATGATTGGTAAAATTGAGTTTTTGTTAAATATCAGGAGGTGCGGAAATTAAGGACTTCCAGACGATTTTTACGAAAATTTCAGAATTGGATTTCAACCCTTTATTCACCACGATCAAAACAGCATTTTTCGAATCTGCCCTTCCCCCATGTCCCGCAGACGGCGCGACCCCGCCCCGCGACAGCAAATTTCTGTTTCCTTTTACGTTAACGTAAAATACTATCCGCCCGCCTGTGATGAGGATGAAACAGGCAAGGGATAGCATGGCCTGAAAGGTGAACGCTTCGCAGGAGGCCGTGCACCCCGGTGATGCTGAACAGGGTTTAATGCGCTTCCATTTCTTCGTGACCGGTGCGGTTCAGAAGGGTTTGTGCAAATTTCGGGAGGAGTTTTTATGAAGCGTGTGATGATGATTGCCGCGGCCCTGTTGATGGGCAGCAACCTTGCCTTTGCCGCAGAGGCCATCGAGGGCAACTGGAAAACGGCCAGCGGCGAAACCGCGGTGATCGGCCCCTGCGGCGGCGCCTTCTGCGTGACGCTGAAGACCGGCAAACATGCCGGAAAACAGATCGGCAAGCTTTCCGGCAAGGGAAACAGCTATTCGGGCGAAATCACCGACCCCGCCAATGACAAGACCTATAGCGGCTCCGGCACCGTTTCCGGCAATTCGCTGAACATGAAGGGCTGCGTTCTGAAGGTTCTCTGCAAATCGCAGACCTGGACGCGGCTGTAACGCCTGATAAGCCGGTAGCCGGGGCGGCGGGCGGGCCTGAGGCTCCCCGCCGTCCGGCTGGCCAAGGCATCCACAGGCTTTCATGTCCATCATGAGCGATGCCGCGTGGAACACATATCCCCGCTGATGTATCGTTGCGCCGGCCTGAACAGCAACGAGAGTGATGCATGCCCCCCAGCCTTACGACGATCCTGATTGCCGGCACCTCGCATGTGGGCAAGAGCACCCTTGCCGGTATTTTGAGTAAAAGGCTCCGCTGCGAGGCGATATCGACCGACAGTCTCGCCCGCCACCCCGGCAGGCCCTGGTCGGGCATACCGGCACCGGTGGAGGAATATTACACGCAGCTGTCAGCGGAAACGATCCACTGGTTTCTCAAGGTGCATCACCACAATATCTGGCCATTGATCCGCCCGATGATCGACAGCAGCTCCCATGGCGGCAGCCCCGCTATCTTCGAGGGTGCTGCCCTGCGCCCGGAATTCATGGCGCCCCTGCTTGGCAGCACGGTCGCCGGCGTGTTCCTTCATGCCGGGAATGACTTTCTTCTTGAGCGGATGCGCTCTCACGCCCGATATGAAGATGCCGCTGCCCACCAGCGGCGGATCATGGATGCCTTCATCGAGCGTTCGCTGCGGGAAAACACCGAAATGCTGGCATCGGCGCAGGAGCACCACGTGCCGCTCGTCGATGTGGCCGAGCCTCAGGCATTCGAGACCCTCGTGGCCGATCTTGCCGCCCGTATGGCAGTCCCTCCAACCTGAAAAAACACGCGGTCGGCGCGGTGCCCTGCGCCATTATGGCATCAATTTGCCATGTCACCACCCGTTAACATCCCTGAACACCATATGAACCGGGGCCTCAGGGTCCGTTCAGTCCGAGTATGGCAAAACTCTGTCCATCAACTCCAATAAGGGGAATGGACATGGCAAAGCTGATAAGCCGGCTGGCAATCTTCGCGTTTCTCATGGCGATCTTCGCCATGTCCTTCGCTTCGCTCGTCGTCAATCCTAACCGCAGTTTCCAGCGGGTGAATGCGGGCGCGGCAATCGCCTGCCAGCACAGCCCGTCACCCGCCGCCAATTGCCCCGTCGTACTTTGAGGACTGACCGATGACCACAAGCTTTTCCAACGGCCTGTTTTCCGCTCTGCGGCTGGTGCTGATGGCCTCGATCTTTCTCGGCCCGGTGGCGGGACTTGCGGTCTACAAGGCCGACCCCCGCCCCGCCTCGAAAGACGCCGGCTTCGTATTGCTGATGAGCCTGCAGCGTGGCGCACTCGGCTGATATCTTCGCCGCCGCCACTCCTCCTTGAGCCGCATTTCCCGTTTCTTTTCAGTTTCTTCGTATTTCTGTCGCTTGCCTGTCGAAATTGGCCTCTTATAATGGGCCATGACAATAGCAAAACGAACGATTCCGCCCCTCACCTTCATCAGCCCCGAACCTTTCGCGCCGCAGACATTCACGGACCCGAAAGAAGCCGTCGAGGCTTTGACCGCGCTTTACGAACGCAATACGGCGTTCCTGATCAATTCCTTCACCGACCTTGCCAAGGGTGCGCCGATTGCCGGCCGTTACCGCGCCTGCTACCCGCAGGTGAGCCTGGAGACGGCAACTTTCGGCCATGTCGATTCCCGCCTTTCCTATGGCCATGTCACCGCGCCCGGCGTCTACACGACGACGATCACCCGGCCGGAGCTGTTCCGCCATTACCTGAAGGAACAGCTGGGGCTTCTGATGAAGAACCACGGCGTTCCGGTCACCGTCTCGGAATCGGCGACGCCCATTCCGCTGCATTTCGCCTTCGGCGAAGGCGCCTATGTCGAGGCGGCGGCTGCATCGTCGCTCTCCGATGTGCCGCTGCGCGATCTCTTCGATACGCCCGATCTCAACAATACCGACGATCTCATCGCCAATGGCGAATATGATCAGGTGCCGGGCGAACCCGCACCGCTGGCGCCCTTTACCGCGCAGCGCATAGATTATTCGCTGGCGCGCCTCAGCCACTATACGGCGACCAGCGCCAGCCATTTCCAGAATTTCGTGCTGTTCACCAACTACCAGTTCTATATCGACGAATTGGCCGCATGGGCGCGGCAGATGATGAAGAATGGCGGCGAAGGTTACACGGCCTTCGTGGAGCCCGGCAATATCATCACCCCTGCCGGTTCCGACAGGCCGGAAACGGACGCCGTGCTTGCCCGCCTGCCGCAGATGCCTGCCTATCACCTGAAGAAAAAGGGCCATGCCGGCATCACGCTGGTCAATATCGGCGTCGGCCCTTCCAACGCCAAGACGATCACCGACCATATCGCCGTGCTGCGCCCGCATGCCTGGCTGATGGTTGGCCATTGCGCCGGCCTGCGTAACAGCCAGCGGCTGGGCGACTATGTTCTGGCGCATGCCTATGTGCGTGAGGACCACGTGCTTGATGACGACCTGCCAGTCTGGGTGCCGATCCCGGCTCTCGCCGAAGTGCAACTGGCGCTGGAAGGCGCTGTGGCGGAAGTCACCGGTTACGAGGGCTTCGAGCTGAAGCGCATCATGCGCACCGGCACCGTCGCCACCATCGACAACCGCAACTGGGAACTTCGCGATCAGGCCGGCCCCGTCAAGCGCCTGTCGCAGTCGCGCGCCATAGCGCTCGATATGGAATCGGCCACCATCGCGGCCAACGGCTTCCGCTTCCGTGTCCCCTACGGCACCCTGCTCTGCGTCTCCGACAAGCCGCTGCATGGCGAACTGAAACTGCCGGGCATGGCGACGGAGTTTTACCGCACCCAGGTCGCCCAGCATCTGCAAATCGGCATCCGCGCCGTGCAGAAACTCGCCGCCATGCCGACGGAAACGCTGCACTCGCGCAAGCTTCGCAGCTTTTACGAGACGGCGTTCCAGTAAGATTGCGCATCTTCGCCCTCAAGGTGCTGATGTGGCCCAGACACCTTGAGGCGTTGAATTGCGTATAACTATCGACCTTGATGATGAGTTGATCGCAGAGGTGATGGAAATAACCGGCCTCTCCAACACCGAAGCGGCGGTTGAAATGGCTCTGAGAGAATTCATCCGTATACACCGGAAACTTCGAGGCGTCGGCCGTGAAGGCAATCTCAATGGAATCCACGATAGCTGGAGAACGGATGAGTCCTAATTGACTCACTCAATGCTCTCACTGCCATCAAGGAACATAACCTCCGTCATTCCGGCCTTGAGCCGGAATCCAGCCGACGTGCGTCCGCGCGGCGAGAAGAGTCTTTTCAGCCCAAGGACTTGGGCTGACTGGATTCCGGCTCAAGGCCGGAATGACGGAGAAAGAAACAATACAATCACGGCAAAATAACGCATTGAGCGGACAACAACAATTATGACTGAGCCTATAGCGCTTCAGACAAATCGAGATCTTTGGAAGCGCTCTATCCCTTTATTTTTACGGACGTCCAGCAAAACAACTACGCACTTTTACTGGACATGCTCTCGTGAAGTTGCCCGCCGCGGTCCACTCGCGCAGATCGCGCGCCACATCCGTCTCAAACCACTTTCACCGTCCCCTCCACCCGCACCGGAAAATTCACCGACCGGGCGATGAAGCACTTATCATGCGCATCATGGTGCAGTTCGTCCGCGCGGGCAGGATCGCCCTTCGAGATGGTGATGACCGGTTTCAGCACCACTTCGCTGAATTGCCCCGCGCCGTCCTTTTCCATGACAAGCGTACCTTCGGCATTGTCGACATAGTCTTCAACGATGATGCCGTTGACCGAGCAGAAATGCAGGTACCAGAGCTTGTGGCAGGCCGAGAGCGAGGCGACCAGCAGGTCTTCGGGATTCCAGCGGGAGGGATCGCCACGGAAGGCGGGGTCTGAGGAGCCGGCGATATCGGCTTTCCCTGCGGTGGAAATCGTGTAGTCGCGTTCATAATCGCGGTAGCCGGATGTGCCTTTGCCGCGATTACCGGTCCATTTCACCTGCACGGCGTAACGATGTTCCTGTCCTGCCATCTGATTATTCCTCCCTTGGAATCTTTTTCGCATTTTCTAACGGAAAACCGGTGTCCACTTTTCCTAGAAATGCTCTCGCGTATCGCGCAGGTGATCGAGCCCCTTGCGCAACGTCTCGATGATCTCATCCACTTCCGAACGACTGATCGTCAGCGCCGGCGAGGCCAGCATGCGGTCGCCGGTGGCGCGCATGACAAGGCCGTTTGCAAGGCAATGGTTGCGCACGGCGGTTCCGATATCATCGGGCTTGGCGAAACGCCGGCGGGTTGCCTTGTCGGCCGTTATCTGCAGGCCGCCCATCAGGCCGACATTCACGGCCTCGCCCACCAGTTCGTGATCGGTCAAGCTTTTCCAGCCTTCGGAGAAATAGGGGCCGATATCGTCGCGCACCCGCTCCACCAGACCCTCATTCTCGATGATACGGAGGTTTTCCAGCGCGGCGGCGGCGCAGACGGGGTGGCCGGAATAGGTAAAGCCGTGGTTGAAGTCGCCGACTTCCGACAACATCACTTCCGCCACCCGGTCGGAAACGATGACGCCGCCGATCGGCAGATAACCGGAGGACAGGCCCTTGGCGACGGGGGCGAAATCCGGCTCCACGCCGAAATGCTGGTAACCGAACCACGAGCCGAGACGGCCGAAGCCGCAGATCACCTCGTCGGAGACGAGCAGGATATTGCGCGCCTTGCAGATGCGGGCGATTTCCGGCCAGTAGGTCTCCGGCGGCACGATGACGCCGCCTGCCCCCTGAATGGGTTCGGCGACGAAAGCGGCGACATTTTCCTCGCCGAGTTCATCGATCTTCGCATCCAGTTCGCGCGCCACTTTCAGGCCGAACTCGGCGGGCGAAAGATCGCCGCCTTCGGCATACCAGTAGGGCTGGCCGATATGGGCAACGCCTTCGATCGGCAGGTTGCCCTGCTCGTGCATCCATTTCATGCCGCCGAGCGAGGCGCCGGCCACCGTCGAGCCGTGATAGCCGTTACGGCGGGCAATGACCTGCGTCTTCGTCGGATGGCCGAGCGCCTTCCAGTAGACCCGCGCCATGCGGAACCAGGTGTCGGTCGCTTCCGAACCGGAATTGGTGAAGAACACATGGTTCATGTCAGGCCCGGCGCGCGAGGCGATCTTCTGCGCCAGAAGCGTCGCGGGCGGCGTGGTGGTGCCGAAAAAGGCGTTGTAATAGGGCAGCTCGTTCATCTGCCTCTGAACGACATCGGCGATTTCGCGGCGTCCATAGCCAATATTCACGCACCAGAGGCCGGCAAAGGCATCGAGGTATTTCTTGCCGGTGCTGTCATAGATGAACACCCCTTCGGCCCGTTCGATGATGCGGGTGCCGGCGGCATTCAGTTTGCCCATGTCGGAAAACGGGTGAAGGTGATGGGCGGCATCGATGGCGGCAAGGTTGGACATCGGCTTGGAGACTTCATTCATGACAGATCGCACTCCCATAAAGGCAACGGCGCTCAAGCCACCGCGCCTGCCGAACATGGCCGGGCGGCTTTGATTTGGCAAGGCTGGTGATTTTCAGGGGCCAACGCATTGAACGAGCGGTTGCCGCCCGTTTCTTCTCCCCGGTCGGGGAGAAGGTGGCCCGAAGGGTCGGATGAGAGGGCAACGCCAGTGATGGACCGAGAGCTTCCCCCCTCATCCCGCTGCCGCGGACTTCTCCCCTCGGGGAGAAGAAACAAGCGGCGTGCTCCCGATCCAAACGCACTCCGTCCGCGCTAGGCGAAAAACGCCCGGCCCACCAGCACCTTCAACTCGCCGGCATGAACCTCCAGCGCCACATCCCGCTCCATCGGCAGCAATTCGCCATCGATGACGCAGCGCACATCGTGACGCTTCCTGGGAAAATGCAGTTCCACATCCGTCACCGTCATCGCTGTCACGGCGGCGTTTTCCTTCAGCCTGCCGCGCAAAATGTCGAAGGCAAGCCTTGCAACGCCGGAGGGGCGCAGCGGATCGGTGAGGTAAAAACCGAGATGGCCACCGGATACATTATCCGCCACCAGCAGCGAATTCTGGCCGAATTCATTGTTGGAGACGGAAATGGCCGAGACCTTGCGGTGCTGGGTTTCGCCATTCACGGTATATTCCACCTCAAAGACCGGCGGATTGAGGATGACGCTGACGGCGGCGCGGATGCTTGCCTTGATCTTGCCGAGGCGGGAGGCGAAAGCGAGGTTATTGCGATAACGCACCATGCGCGAATGCAGGCCGGCGGAAAACTGGTGAACGAAAAGCCGGCCGTTGGCGCTGGCTATATCCACGCTGGCGATCTCGCCAGTCGCCAGCGTTTCCAGCGCCAGGCGAATGTCGAGCGGCAGTTTCAGCGAGCGGGCAAACAGGTTCATGGTGCCGGCCGGCACGATGCCGAGTGCAATACCCTGTTTCCAGGCGATGCCAGCGGCGGCCGAAATGGTGCCATCGCCGCCACCGGCAATGATGCCTTCAATATCAGGCTCATCGGCAGCGCGCTCCAATTCATCGACAATGTCCTTTCCGGAAACCAGACGGCAATCGATCTCGTGCCCGGCCCGGGAAAAGGCCGCGCGGGCGTGGTCGCAATAGGCATCCATATCAGTGGTGCGAAAGGTGCCGCCGTCGCGATTGAAAATTGCAATGAGCTTCATGTCCAACCCGGTTCCGTAACGTTCACAGCCGCGCGTAAATGCCTGGCTTCATATAGAGTTCCGAACACCATCGCGTGAAGATCGTCTTTTGCCGAGAATCGCTCTACCGCAACGCATCATTTCATGTTAGGGATCACTTAAGGTCATTTTCATGACCGCGCATCTCCAGTCAGGGCAGACCGCTCCCATACGGTCTTGCCCTTTTTTCTGTGGGGTCCTCCCCCCTTCTCAGGTCACCATGAGCCAGTCGAATATTTCCGAAATTCGCCCCGCAGCGGAGAATGAAACCGTTTACACGGACACTCCGGCCGTGGCGCTCTCGCCGCTTGCCATCGCGCTTATCGAACTGGCGCTGGCCGCCGGCGGCTTCGGCATCGGCACCGGCGAATTCGCCATCATGGGTCTGTTGCCTGACGTCGCCACGACCTATGGCGTGACGGTGCCGCAGGCGGGTTATGTTATCACGGCCTATGCGCTCGGCGTTGTCATCGGCGCGCCGATCATCGCGGTTCTTGCGGCCCGCATGACGCGGCGCGCTTTGCTTCTCGGCCTGATGGGGCTTTTTGCCGCTGGCAATATCTTGAGCGCCGTCGCACCTGACTTCCTGAGCTTTACCGTGCTGCGTTTCATCACCGGCCTGCCGCATGGCGCCTATTTCGGCGTCGCGGCGCTGGTGGCGGCTTCCATGGCGCCGATCCATAAACGCGCCCGCGCCGTCGGCCGCGTCATGCTCGGCCTCACCATCGCTACGCTGCTCGGCACACCGCTTGCCACCTTCTTCGGCCAGCTGCTGTCCTGGCGCGCCGCCTTCATGCTGGTCGGCGGCATCGCGCTTCTGACCGTCGCCCTGCTCTGGCTGTTCCAGCCGCGTGACCGGGTGGAGGAAGGCGCAAGCGTCTGGCGCGAACTCGGCGCTTTCCGCCGCGTGCAGGTATGGCTGACGCTTGCCATCGCGTCTGTCGGTTTCGGCGGCATGTTCTCGGTGTTCAGCTACATCGCCAAGACCACCACCGATGTGGCGATGATGCCGGTTTCCACCGTCTCGATGGTGCTGGCGCTATTCGGCATCGGCATGAATGTCGGCAATGTGGTCGGCTCCCGGCTGGCCGATATCTCGCTCAACGGCACCATTGGCGGCATGCTCGCCTTCAACGTGGTGGTCATGGCGGTGTTCGGCATGACCGCGCAGGATCCATTCATGCTGTGCCTCTGCGTCTTCCTGATCGGCTGCGGTTTTGCCGCCTGCCCTGCCGTGCAGACGCGGCTGATGGATGTGGCGCAGGATGCCCAGACGCTGGCCGCCGCCTCCAACCACTCCGCCTTCAACATCGCCAATGCGCTTGGCGCCTGGCTCGGCGGGCTGGTCATCGCCATGGGTTTCGGATACGCCTCGACGGGTTATGTCGGTGCGGTTCTGTCGCTTCTCGGGCTTGGCGTTTTCCTTGTTTCCGTCACCGTCGAGCGGCGCGAAAAGGCGGCCTGAAGTCGCCTTTTTTACAGCCCGCACCACCGCTCCTCGCCGTGGTGCAGAACCTTGCACAAATTTCACAATCGGGCGCTTGACTCTTTTCGGTTTCAGGCGCAACACGGCCTTACGCGCATGCCTTGCGGCACGGCGCGGATTTCAACGGAGCATCATTGGATGTCTAGCGACAGTAGCAGTCGATTGCCTTTGCCGAGACCGGCGAACGTGAACTGATCCGACCGCTGTCGGCTCACCACCGCGTTCGCCGTTATCGGCGAATCGACGGAAAGGTGAGCAATCATGAACTTCCACAACCTCTCCCAGAGGGCCAGCAAGGCCGCACGTCTTCTTCGTAGCGGAAACGCCGGCTCCACCACCATTGCCGAACGCGTCGAGCACCTCAACACGCTTGAGGTCGGCGATGCCGCAACCGCCCTCCTCGCCATGCCGCAGGCAAAGGCCGTCGCCATTCTCGACCGGCCGGAACTGCATGGCGCCGCCGCCATCATCGCCGATATTCCGGTTGAACAGGCCGCCCGCCTCGTCAACCTGATGTCTGACGACCGCGTCGCCGACGTCATGGCGGAAATGGCCGAAGAACCACGCGCAAAGCTGTTTTCCCGGCTGGACCGCACGACAGCGCTCTCCATCAAGCACCTGATGGGGTATCCGCCGCGCACGGCCGGCTCGATCATGACCACGGAATTCGTCAGCGTGCCGGATGACTGGACGGTGGAACAGACCCTTTCGCACATCCGCGTCGTCGAGCGGTCGCGTGAAACGGTCTATGCCATCTATGTGCTGGCGCAGGACGGAACGCTGACAACCGTCGTGACGCTGCGTCGCCTGCTGACCGGCGAAGCCGGTGCTTCCATCCTCTCCGTCGCATCGAAGGAAGGCATCGTCTGCGCCAGCCCGCTGATGTCACAGGAAGATGTCGCCCGGCTGATCCGCAAGCACGACCTGCTGGCACTGCCCGTCGTCGATGACCGTTCGCATATTCTCGGCATCGTCACCGTTGACGACGTGATCGACACCATGATCGCCGACACAACGGAAGACGCCCACAAGTTCGGTGGTATGGAGGCACTGGGCAAGCCCTATATGACGATCGGCTTTCCGGACATGATCCGCAAGCGCGCCGGCTGGCTCGCAGCGCTCTTCCTCGGCGAAATGCTGACGGCCAGCGCCATGCAGCATTTCGAAGGCGAGCTGGAAAAGGCCGTGGTGCTGACGCTGTTCATTCCACTCATCATGTCTTCGGGCGGCAACTCCGGTTCCCAGGCCACCTCGCTCATCATCCGGGCGCTGGCGCTCGGCGAACTGAAGCTCTCCGACTGGTGGCGGGTGCTGCTTCGGGAAATCCCGACGGGCCTGACGCTCGGCTGCATTCTGGGCGCCATCGGTTTCCTGCGGCTCACGGTCTGGCAGCAGGCCGGTTTTTACGACTACGGCGACCACTGGCTGCTGGTCGGCGCCACCGTCTTTGCAGCGCTGGTCGGCATCGTCACCTTCGGTTCACTTGCCGGCTCCATGCTGCCCTTCGTGCTGCAGCGCCTGCGGCTCGATCCGGCCAGCGCATCTGCCCCCTTCGTCGCCACGCTGGTGGATGTCAGCGGCCTCGTCATCTACTTCTCGGTGGCGCTGGTGATCTTGAGCGGCACGTTGCTTTGAAAGACGAAAGGCCCGTTCGAAAGAGCGGGCCTTCTACATTTCGCGGCACGTCATAATCTCTCCTCCGTCATGCCGGACTTGATCCGGCATTCAGCCACGGCGCGTCTGCGCCGTGAGAAGAGTCTCTTGCGATCAAGGACTTGATCGCGCTGGACCCCGGATCTAGTCCGGAGTGACGGCGTGCGGATGATGCAACTTTGCCAAAAGCATGGTTCCTGGAAAGCCCCTCACCCGCCGGCGCTGATGACGCCCGTTCCCAACAGCCCGAGCAGAATGAAGCCGATGACCACGCGATACCAGACGAAGGGCATGTAGCTCTTGGTGGAGACCAGCTTGAGGAAGACGACAATAACCGCGTAACCGACAATGAAGGCGATCAGGGTGGCAAGTCCCGTCTGCCCCCAACCGACCGGGTTGTCCTCACCGATGCTCTTGAAGAGCTGGTAGAAACCGGAGCCGAAGACGGCGGGAACGGCGAGCAGGAAGGAATAACGGGCGGCCGCCTCGCGGGTGTAGCCGAGCAGCAGGCCGGCGCTGATGGTGCCGCCCGAGCGCGAGACACCGGGGATGAGCGCCATGGCCTGCGCGAAACCGAAGAGGATACCGTCGCGCCAGATCAGCTGGTTCAGCTTGTAGCGCTTCTCACCGATCCTGTCGGCAATGCCAAGAACGATGCCGAAGACGATCAGCATCACGGCGGTGATATAGAGGTTGCGCAGCGAATGTTCGATGGCATCCTTGAAGAACAGGCCGAGAAACACGATCGGCACGGAACCGACGATGATGAGCCAGCCAAGCCGGGCATCGGCCTTGTCATAGGGGCCGAGGCGCAGGTTCTGCCGCAGCCAGGCGGCGGCGATCCGCATGATGTCGGACCAGAAATAGACAAGCACTGCCATTTCCGTGCCGATTTGCGTAATCGCGGTGAAGGCGGCCCCGGGATCGGCGCCGGAGGGCAGGAACTCCCCGGCTATCCTCAGATGCGCGCTTGAAGAAATCGGAAGAAACTCCGTAAGTCCTTGCAAAAGACCGAGAAATCCGGCCTCCATCCAACCCATGCTCATGTGCTTTGATGTCCCTGCTGCGAATCACAATGGCAGCATTATGCATTAATCGGGGCAAATGCATGTTGCATCGCACCATCGAACAAGGGTGAAGGCCGGTGTGTTTTAATCGATGATTTTTCAGCCTGCCACCCGCCCTGTTGAGCCGTGCGGCAGGAAACGGGTGGCCGGCCTCCGGACCGGTCAAATAAGGTCGCGTCATCACCCGCAACATCGAGGACACCATGACGCTCCAGCCTGAAACACTCCCACCCCTGCAGATGCTTGAAAGAATGTTTGAAGTGGAAATGTCTTTCATGGAATCGGAATCGCGCGATATCGCAATACTGACGAAAGCCTTTCACCCTGATGTCGTCATTCACGAACCGACGTCGCTACCCTATTCCGGTGATTGGAAAGGTCTGCCGGGCATCGCGGGATTGATGCAGGCGATGAACCAAACATTCAGCAAAATGGCGATTGAAGACCTGACCTGCGCCGGCTCCGCCGAAAGGCTTCATGTTTCCTGTTTCCTGCACATGACAAGCCGCGTGACAGGGGTGGAGATCAAGCAGCCATTCGCGCAGATACTGCGGTTTCATGACGGGCTGCTCATAGAGGGAACGCCGTTCTATTTCGATACGGCGGAGATTGAGAATGCCCTGACGGGTTCATCATCAGCGGGCACATCGGCCGCCTTCAGCCAGTAGGCATCGCCGATGCCGGCCGGATGTGCGGGACTTGTACCTGCACCATCCGCTCCACCACCAGCAATTCCCGTCACGATCCGTTCTGTCGCGGCGATATTCAGGCGGCCTTCTCCGCAGCCTGCGGAAGCTGTGTGTATTTCGCACCGTTCTTGCAGACGACATGGGCGTCGCCCCAGCTTTTCAGCGCCGAAATCACCGGCTTCATG
Organism: Rhizobium sp. UGM030330-04; assembly: GCF_003208455.1. Taxonomy (NCBI): domain Bacteria; kingdom Pseudomonadati; phylum Pseudomonadota; class Alphaproteobacteria; order Hyphomicrobiales; family Rhizobiaceae; genus Rhizobium; species Rhizobium sp. UGM030330-04. The sequence continues at coordinate 320,073 of NZ_QKML01000005.1, read as the reverse complement.
GTGTCGCCAAGCGGTGTCAGCGCGTAGTCCACACGTGGCGGCACCACCGGGAAGACGGTGCGCGAAATCAGGCCCGCCTCCTCCAGTTCGCGCAGCTGCTTGGTCAGCATGCGCTGGGTGACGCTTGGAATATGGCGGCGCAGCTCGTTGAAGCGCAGCGTGCCCTCGTTGATGAGGTGATAAAGGATCACGCCTTTCCATTTTCCGTCGAGAAAACTCAAGGTCGATTCCACCGGGCAACCGGGGAAATTGCCGGTAAGCTTGGCGCGCGGTCGCGACATCACAGTATCCTTTTTGTATGTATCATCACAAAATGTGCATTCTTGCGATTGATGTTCATATGTATCAAGTAAGAGGCACGCAAACAAGCAAAGGAGACTGTTCATGCGCGCCATCGGTTACAGGACAAGCCAGCCCATCACCGCAAAGGATGCCCTTGTCGATATCGACCTGCCGCAGCCGGAGGCGAAGGGGCACGACATTCTGGTGGAGGTGAAGGCCGTTTCGGTCAACCCCGTTGACACCAAGGTGCGCCGCAACCAGTCGCCGGAGAATGGCGCTACCCGTGTGCTCGGCTTCGATGCTTCAGGCGTGGTGAAGGCCGTCGGTGACAAGGTCTCGCTGTTCAAGCCCGGCGACGAGGTGTTTTACGCCGGTGTCATCAACCGTCCCGGCTCCAACAGCGAATTCCACCTGGTCGATGAACGCATTGTCGGCGCAAAGCCGAAATCGCTGAATTTCGAGGAAGCCGCAGCCCTGCCGCTAACGGCGATCACCGCTTACGAGACGCTGTTCGACCGGCTGCGGGTGAAGGACCCGGTTCCGGGCGCTGCCAACGCCGTTCTGGTCATCGGTGGCGCCGGCGGCGTCGGCTCGATCGCCATCCAGCTTCTGCGGGCGCTGACGGACCTTACCGTCATCGCCACCGCCTCGCGGCCGGAAACGATGGCCTGGGCGAAAGACCTCGGCGCGCATCACGTTGTCGATCACAGCAAGCCGATTGCCCCGCAGGTGGAGGCGCTTGGCCTCGGCGCGCCAGGCTTCGTCTTTTCAACCACCCATAGCGACATTCACGCCGCCGACAGCGTGGCGGCCATTGCGCCGCAGGGCCGTTTCGCGCTGATCGACGATCCGGCCGGCGGTTTCGACATCATGGCCTTCAAGCGCAAATGCGTGTCGATCCATTGGGAAATGATGTTCGCCCGCGCGGTGTTCAAGACGCCTGACATGATCGAACAGCACAGGCTGCTGAACCACGTTGCGCAACTGGTCGATGCCGGCAAGATCAAAACGACGCTGACGGAAGTCTTCGGCACCATCAATGCCGCAAATCTCATCAAGGCGCACGCGCTGATCGAGAGCAACACGGCCAAGGGCAAGATCGTGCTTTCGGGCTTCTGATCGACACGACGGCGCATTCGCATGGCGGGCGCGCCGTCTTGTTCCGCCTTGACTGAAATGCGTCCGCCATGCGCGAAAAATCCCGCATGGCTTTTATCTTGTCAGTCGTCGTCAGGGTCTTCCGGGCACGGCCATGACGCGGGCGTGGTCAGGCCGCCCGGCAATTTGGTCTTGGCGTCGCCGCAGGCAATATCGACCTGTTTCTGCTCAAGGCCGGTTGCCGTGGAAAGATCAAGTCCTTCAATACGGGTCAGGAGCAGGAAGGCGTTGGTGAAATCCACCGGCCCACCGAGCTTTGCGCCACCGAAGCGGGCACGCGACAGGTTGGTCAGGGAAAATTTCGAGCCGTTCAGCGTTGCACCCTCGAAATCGGCGCGGCCCAGTTCGGCCTTGGTGAAATCCGTGCCGTCGAGCTTGGTTTTTTCGAACTTGGTCCGCTGCATCTCGGCGTTGATAAATTTCGCGTTGGTGGCGTCGGCGGCGCTGAAGTCACTGCGATAGGCTTCCACCTTGGTCAGATTGGCGCCCTGCAGGTTCGCCTCCCCCAGCGCCGTGCGGATGAGTTTCGCCTTTTCGAGGTTGGCGCCCTTCATCGATGAGCCGCGCAGGTCGGTATAGGTGAAGTCCGTGCCGTAGAGCATCGCCGAATCGAGATTGCTGCCACCCAGCATCAGAAGACGCTTGTTGCATTGGCGCCAGTCGATGCCGGCCATGGCATCGGTGCGGCAGCTGGCAGCCACGAGCGGGCCGCCGCTCAGCGAAACCACCGCAACCACCGCCGCCGCCACAGCGGCGCCAAATCTCGTCTTCCGCACGATATTCAGCCTTTGAAAGCCGGACATTCTCACACTCCCTGTCGCCGGTCGACGGCGCAACCGCAACAGCTCTCGAGCCGAACCAAGGACCACACGCACATTCAAGGCGTTACCGCATTCCCGCCCCGCAATCCACGGGCAACGTGATGCTACAACACCCCAACATCCTATATGTAAGAAATCGAAGAGCAATCCACAAATACTGACGGGAAAGAGGCCTGAGCGCTACTTTTGCCTCATGCCCTCTTGCGCTCGCGTCAAGCCATCGCGCGTCTGCGCCATGGGAGATTATCTTGCGCGATGAGAGGCTTTCCCGCTCCGCGAGCCACGCTCGACCTCATCCTGCGGCCAGTCCCGAGGATGCGTCCACGTGTCGTAAAATCAACCGGTTGCAGATGCTCAGGCCAGCCCCGAGCATGACGAAGGAGAGGGATCGAGTCCCGCCGCTCTTACATATTGGCGTAAACCGGCCCCTCGCCACCCTGCGGCGGCACCCAGTTGATGTTCTGGTTGGGGTCCTTGATGTCGCAGGTCTTGCAATGCACGCAGTTCTGGGCGTTGATGACGTAGACTTGCCTGCCATCCTTCTCCACCCACTCATAGACGCCTGCCGGACAATAACGGGTCGAAGGACCGGCATAGACGTCATGTTCGGAGCGCTTCTGCAACTCCATGTCCTTTACCTGAAGATGCACCGGCTGGTCCTCCTCATGGTTGGTGGAGGACAGGAATACCGAAGACAAGCGGTCGAAGGTCAAAACGCCATCCGGTTTCGGATAGGCGATCGGCTTGTGCTTTGCAGCCGGTTCGAGGCTCTGCGCATCCGTCTTGCCGTGCTTCAGCGTGCCGAAGAACGAGAAGCCGAACAGCTGGTTCGTCCACATGTCGAGACCGCCAAGGCCGATGCCGACCAGCGTGCCGAATTTCGACCATAGCGGCTTGACGTTGCGCACCCGCTTCAGATCCTTGCCGATATCGCCTACGCGCCATTCGGCCTCGATCTCCGCCACCTCGTCATGGGCGCGGCCGGCCGCAATCGCCGCGGCGATCTTGTCCGCCGCCAGCATGCCCGACAGAACCGCGTTGTGGCTGCCCTTGATACGCGGCACGTTGACGAGACCGGCCGAACAGCCGATCAGCGCGCCGCCGGGGAAAGTGAGCTTCGGCACCGACTGATAGCCGCCCTCGGTGATGGCGCGCGCGCCATAGGAGATGCGCTTGCCGCCCTCGAACGTATCGCGGATGGCCGGATGCGTCTTGAAGCGCTGGAATTCCTCGAAGGGATAAAGATAGGGGTTCTTGTAGTTGAGGTGCACCACGAAGCCGACGGCGACGAGATTGTCTTCCAGGTGATAAAGGAAGGAGCCGCCGCCGGTCTTGAAACCGAGCGGCCAGCCGAAGGAATGCTGCACGAGGCCCTGCTTGTGCTTCTCCGGCTTGACCTGCCAGAGTTCCTTGATGCCGATACCGAATTTCTGCGGCTCGCGATCCCTGGAGAGGTCAAATTTGGAAATCAGCTGCTTGGCGAGCGACCCACGCACGCCTTCGCCGATCAGCACATATTTGCCGTGCAGCTCCATGCCGCGGGTGAAGTTCGGGCCCGGCTCGCCGTTCTTCTCGATGCCCATATCGCCGGTGGCGACGCCGATGACGGCGCCTTCTTCATTATAAAGCACTTCCGTGGCGGCAAAGCCCGGATAGATCTCGACACCGAGCCCTTCCGCCTTTTCCGCCAGCCAGCGACAGACCAGCCCGAGCGAGACGATGTAATTGCCGTGATTGTTCATGAGCGGCGGCATCATGAAATTCGGCAGGCGGATGGAACCGGCAGGACCTAAAAACAGGAACTGGTCGTCCTTGACCTCGGTCTTGAAGGGATGCCCCTCCTCTTCGCGCCAGCCCGGCAGCAGACGGTCGATACCGATTGGATCGACAACCGCGCCGGAGAGGATATGGGCGCCGACTTCCGCACCCTTTTCGAGAACGACAACCGAAAGCTCCGGCTCCACCTGCTTCAGCCGGATCGCGGCGGCAAGACCCGCAGGACCCGCGCCAACGATCACAACGTCGAATTCCATCGCTTCGCGTTCGGGCAGTTCCATCGCTTCCGTCATCTCATCCTCTCAGGTCGCCGGTCCCGTCCGGCTGTTGTTATATCCGCTTTCCGCCATTCGCAGGGCATTGCCGGTGCGAGGCAAAAGCCCGTGCGCAACAAGGAGTTCGCCTCCCCTGTCTTCGCAAAGCACGACGCCTTTGTCGAGCTTCTATAGCGGCAAAACATGTCGCACGCCAGTCAATTGTCAGACAACCTGACGATTGATATATTACTTTTACGTTCACGTAATATAAGAATAGAAGTGACCGGCACGGGCGTCAAGCGTTGTCCGCACCTGCCGATCAGGAGAACCACCCATCCCGCCTTCGCTTGATCGCGGATCGATCCTGCGCCAAGCCTCCACTTCACGCGGGTTCCATCGAGGTGATATCCACCCGATCAGCTGGCATTACAGGTCCCACTTGAAATTACATTAGCGCTAATGTAAATCACCTCTCATGACGAGCAACCACAGGCCCGGTCTGGGCGAACTCCTCCGTTATGTCGGCGAACTCGTCGATCAAGGCGCCGCCGAGCGTTATCGCGCGCTCGATATCGACTATCGCCCCCGCTACACGCCGGTGCTGCGCGCATTGAGCGCCGGTGCCGTGACGGTGACGGATATCACCACCGCCAGCAGCCTCACCCAGGGCGCGATCAGCCAGACGGTCAGCCTGATGCTGAAAGACGGGCTGGTCGTTCGTCATGCACTGGATGATGGAAGGAAAAGCGGCCTCAAGCTGACCGAGCGCGGTCTCCAACTTCTGCAAAAGCTGGAGCCGCACTGGGAAACGACCTTCCGCGCAATTCGCGACCTTGAGGCGGAGATCGGCTTTCCGGTCCTGAAAATTCTTGGAGGCCTGGCAACGGCCCTCGAAAGGCAGGGCTTCGCGGATCGACTGGCGGAGGCGGAAAATGCGGGAAAGCACGATGACTAGGAAAGCCGACATGACAGCGCAAAACTGGTTCGATACGGGCGGCAGCGCCTATGCATTGTTCAGACCGGAATATCCGGCGGGGCTTGCGCGGTTTCTGGCGCAGATGGTGGATGCACGCGGCTTGGCCGTCGATGTCGGGTGCGGAAACGGGCAGCTGACGCGGCAGCTCGCGGACCATTTCAACAGTGTGATCGGCATCGATCCCAGCGCGGACCAGATCGCGAATGCGCGCCGGCATGGCAATATCGACTATCTCTGCGCCCCCGCGGAACAGCTGCCGCTGCCGGAGAAAAGCGCGAGCCTGATCACGGCGGCACAGGCGGCCCACTGGTTCGACCTGCCGCGTTTTTACGCCGAGGTGCGGCGCATCGCCGAAAACGGCGCACTCATCGCGCTGGTCAGCTACGGCGTCATGCAACTTGCGCCTTCAGAGCTGCAGGATCGATTCGACAGATTCTACCGCGACGAAATCGGCCCCTACTGGCCGCCGGAACGCAAGCTTGTCGATTCCGGATATGCCGAGATCGAGTTTCCGTTCGAGGAGATGCCCTACCCCGACATGACGATCGATCGTGTCTGGGAGCTGGGGGAGTTTCTGGGCTATCTGTCGACCTGGTCGGCCGTCCGGCGTGTCAATGAGGCAGGCCGCGACGACATTCTGGAAAGTTTCGTGCACGATATCTCGGCCCTCTGGGGCGACCCGGCGCGCAAGCTGCCGGTTTCATGGCCGATCAACATGCGATTGGGGACGATATGAACCAGCCTGCCACGCCGCCGCCGCTCGCTGTCGGACTGCGCCATGTCGAGCGCCTGCTGGTCGCGCCGCTTCACACCGTGCCGGAGATCGACGATTCCTGGCCGGGCTTTCGCGACATGCCGCCGGTTCTGGCCACCGCAATCATGATTGCCTTCATCGAAGAGACATGTGTGCGGGGCCTGCGGCCCTTCCTTGATGCGCGGCAACGCACTGTCGGCACGCATGTCGATGTCAGCCACGTCGCGGCAACGGCCGTCGGGATGACGGTTACCGCCGAAATCGAGCTGACCGAAATCGAGGGAAAATCGCTTCTTTTCAGGGTGACCTGCCGCGACGAGGCGGGACTGATCGGCGAGGGAACCCATCGGCGCGCCATCGTCGATATCGACCGCTTCATGAAGAAACTGGGGGAGAAGTCCGCAGCGATGACGGCTTCTCCGGGACCGGCAGCGGCCGTGGTTCTGGCAACGCTCGGCCTGCCCGTTCCCCAAAGGGGATAAGGCGGGCATCTGCCGGCCACGTCCGATGCGGACCGTTTCTCAGGCGAAAATGCGCGCGCGGCTTTCAAGATCGCGGCTGACTTCGACATAAGGTGCGGGTCCGAAGCTGATCCGGGCCACGCCGAGCTCCGCCAATGCGCGAACCTCCTCCACGTCCCCCGACGTCATGACGTTGATCGGAAGGCTCGCCTGCCTGCATATTTTTTCTATCAGCTTTTTATCCTTCAGCCCCGGCACGAAGAAGCCATCGGCCCCCGCTGCGGCATAAGCGGACTCGCGGGCGAATGCTTCGTCCAGCAAGGACGCGTGATCGACACCTTCGGCGGCCTTGAGAAACACATCCGTTCTCGCATTGATGAAAGCCGGGACACCCGCATCGCTTGCCGCGCTGCGAACAGCCCGAAGCCGATCCGACTGATGATCGATGCCATGCAGGCCGTCGCCGTGCACCACCTGGTCCTCGAAGTTCAAGCCGATGACGCCGAGGGCAAGCAGACGGCCCACATTCTGCCTGACGGCGGCGGGATCATTTGCATAACCACCTTCAAAATCCACAGTGAGAGGCAGGTCCACACATTTCGTTATGCGCGCGACAACCGAGAGCGCGTCATCCAGCGGCATTTCCTCCCCATCCGAATAACCCTGTGCCGCTGCGACAGACCAGCTTCCGGTCGCCACCGCCTTCGCCCCGCCGCGTGCAACGGCGACTGCGCTTCCCGCATCCCAGATGTTGTAAAGGACGATCGGGTCGCCCGGAATGTGCAAGCTGCGGAATATTTCCGCACGTTCGATTTGACTGTTCATCGCGGTCTCTCCTGTGATCGATATTGCTGAGCTTTCGCTCGTCCAGTCAGTCGTTACAGGCGCCTGAGGCCGCCGCAACAACCCGGACACTGCTAACACCGGCCGCGCGTTGCGACCGCCGATTTTCGGGCGTCGATTTCTTTATTTCCAGATATCGCACGAAACCGATCGCACGACGACCCATCCTCGGCCAGACAGCGAACCGGTGTGGACCGACTGCGAAAACCAGCGCTCCGACGCCAACTTCAGGATCACCGGCATGACCCTTCCGGGCCAGCCGACACCATTCAGATCGCCCACTCCTCATCGGTGGTGAAAACGATGGTCAGCCACCGATCCGTTCCCTCGCCGCCGAGTGCGTCGCCGATCTCGTCACGGATCGCATCCCATTCCTCCAGACGCCGGGCGGGCCAGTTCTTCGGGACGATGAAGAAAAGTTCGATCTGCCGGCCCCGGCCGACGCGCGCCACATAGGAATAATGCGAGGAGAAGCCGAATTTCTGCACCGTCTCGGCCGCCACCCGGTCCACGTGCTGCTTGAATTCCAGCGGTGTGACCAGAAGAATATCGGCCAGCGCCTGTTTCACATTGCCGAGCGGCATGGGGATGATGACGAGGCAGACCAGCACCAGCACGGCCGGGTCGACATAGGGAGAGAGCCATGCCTGCGCCGTTCCCGTCAGCCCGTAACCGATGGCGAAGGCGATGAAGAGCGCCACGCTCAACAGCGCGCTCATCAGCCAGCTTTTGGCATCCAGCGCCACGAAAGCGGATTTCAGCCTGCGGTTCTGCCTTTTGACGAACCATGCCATGGCGAGCGAGACGGCGAAGCTGACGAAGGTGACGATGATGGCGTAGTCGAACTCGATCGCCCTGCCGCCATCCATCAGGCTGTCGACGGCATTGATCAGCGCATAGATCGCCGCGCCCATCAGAAGCGTGCCGTTGAGGCCGAGCACCATCGGCTCCAGATGCCAGAAACCCATGGTGAAACGTTCCACCAGCCTGCCACCCGGTCTTGGCGCGGCGGAGGCGGTAATCAACCGTGCCACGAGCAGCGCCAGAACCGTCATGAAAGCATCAGTCAGGGCATAAACACCGTCGAAAACCACCGCGAAGGAACCGGAGAACAGGCCCGCGCCAATGCCGAAGAGCGCCAGCACAACCGTGACGGCGATGGAGAATTTCAGCAGAGATTGTTCTGTCATGACGTGTATTTGACCTTCAAAACCGGACGCCACCTTCCTATAAACAGCACATACGGCACTCACAAGACAGGACAAACCCCATGGATTTCGGCATTTCCGGCAAACGCGCCCTCGTTCTCGCCTCTTCTCGCGGCCTTGGGCTGGGCATCGCCACGGCGCTCGCCAAGGAAGGCGCACATGTTCTCCTCGTCGGCAGAAGCGGCGAAAAGCTGGAAGCGAATTGCAAGGCCATCAACGCGCTCGGCAAGGGCAAGGCCGACTGGGTCTGGGGTGATCTCGCCGACGACAACTTCGTCGAGGCCATGGTTCAGGCCGTCAAGGACAAGCTCGGCGGCATCGATATTCTCGTCAACAATACCGGCGGCCCGACGCCGGGTCTCGCACAGGAGATGACGGGTGAGAAACTGGATACCTTCTTCCAGTCGATGGTGCTGCGCGTCATCACCCTTACCAATGCGCTGCTGCCGCAGATGAAGGAACAGGGTTTTGGCCGCATCCTGACCGTCGCCTCCTCCGGCGTGTTCGAGCCGATCGCCAATCTGGCGCTGTCCAACACGCTGCGTGGCGCGCTGGTGGGCTGGAGCAAGACGCTGTCCACCGAAGTGGCCGGTTTCGGCATCACTTCCAACCTGCTTCTGCCCGGCCGCATTCACACCGACCGCATCGACGAGCTGGACGGCGCCAACGCCAAGCGCCTGGGCAAAAGCGTCGAGGAAATCCGCGAGGCTTCCGTCAAGAGCATTCCCGCCGGCCGCCTCGGCACGGTGGAGGAATTCGCCGCCGCCGGCGCCTTCCTCTGCTCGGTGCCGGCAAGCTACATCACCGGCACCATGCTGCGCGTGGATGGCGGCGCCGCGAAATCGAACTGAGGCCGCAACGCGGCTACCGGGCCGCTTCGTAGATCACGAAGCGGTTTCGGCCGGTATTCTTGGCTTCGTAAAGGGCCGTGTCGGCGCGGCGCAGAACATCGCTGGCGCTCTCGCCGGGATTGGCAAAGGCGATACCGGCCGAGCAGCTGTAGCGGAAATCCGGCATGTCCCCGAGTGGTGATGCATCCGCCAGCGACGACAGCAGCCCCCGCATGACGGTCTCGGCGCTATGCATCCGCGAACCGCTGAGGACCAGCAAAAACTCCTCCCCGCCGATCCGGCCCACAAGATCGTCGCGGCCGACGCTCGCGGAAAGCCGGGCGGCGAAATCCTTGAGGACCAGATCACCGCAGGCATGTCCGAAGCGGTCGTTCACCGACTTGAAATGATCGATATCCATGATGATGACGGCGAGCGCCTGCGCCTTGTTGGGGCCGAGCATGTGATTGAGGCTATCCATGGCGTAGCGGCGGTTGCCGAGACCGGTCAGTTCGTCGCTCAGCGCCGACTTCAACGCCCTGTCGCGCTCCTGCCTGAGATCGCGCAATTCGATGCCGAGTTCGGAAATATCGGTGACGACACACAGCATCCAGCCGCCCGGCAAAGTCGTTTCAGTCGTCAGCACCCAGCGCCCGTCATTGAGACCGGTCTCTATGGTGCGGAAGGGCAGCTTGCCGCGCCGCGTTTTGGCGGAACGCAGCCAGAGTTCGAAATCGGAGGTTTCGATGGCGGTGCCGGTGGAGCTGCGGTAGCCGTTACGCATCAGCTCCACCCAGCTCTGGAAATCATCCGGTCCGATGCCGAGCGCCTTGCGAAACGCCGTATTGGCGAAACGCAATTCGTCGCTGCCGTCAAAAAGCGCATAACCCTGTTGCGATGCCTCCATGAGGTTGAGAAGCTGCCGGTTAAAAACCGCCATCTCGCCCCGCACCGAGCCGGAACAGTCCAGCGACACATCTTCGAAGGGGGAACTAACCATCTTGTTGGGCATCGAGTTTTCCGGGTTGGGAGGATAACAGGTGGAAATTTAATATAAGATTTTTGCGATATTAGTATAATTGTCCTGTTATATATGAATCCGACTGTCTCCATTGTCATCTAAACTTCACACTTTCACCATCATAAGCAAAAATCCCTAAAAATATTGTAGAAAACAATCGCGTTCCTGCATCAGCGCATGGAAAATCGTTTACCATCCGTCCCCCTCGCAACCGCTTCCCGGCCTGCCTCGAGGGGCAAACGGGGCAAGCCGTCCGGCAGCGTTTGGCTGGAAAACGGCGGGCCGGCGCTTGCCATTCCATCTGCCTTGTGCAATCAACCGCCCTCCTCTGACATCGGGACGCCAAGGGCATCCCTTATTTTCACGCCGGGCCGCCCAAGGGCCGGGCGAATATCTCTATCGGCGACAAGGATATGGCGATGACGCAAAAGCGGGCACTTGGCCTCGATTTCGGCACGACCAATACGGTCATGGCTCTTTCCAACGGTGGCGGCGATAGCCGCTCCATGCGTTTCACCAGCAGCGCCGGCACGGATGACAGCATGCGCACGGCGCTCTCCTTCATGAAGGATGCGGGCCTGGGTGCCGCCGCGTTGCATGTGGAAGCGGGCCACGCCGCCATCCGGCAATTCATCGACAATGCCGGGGACTGCCGTTTCCTGCAGTCGATCAAGACATTCGCGGCCTCGCCGCTGTTTCAGGGCACGCTGATCTTCGCCAAGCGCCAGAGCTTCGAGGATCTGATGGACGTGTTCCTGCGCAAGCTGAAAACCTATGCGGGGGATGAATGGCCGGGCGACGTCTCGACCGTCATCGCCGGCCGGCCGGTGCGGTTCGCCGGCAACAATCCGGACGAGGCACTCGCGCTTGCCCGCTACAACGAGGCGCTGACGCGGGCCGGGTTCCCGGACATCCACTATGTCTACGAACCGGTGGCGGCCGCTTATTATTTCGCCCAGAGCCTGAAGAAGGACGCCAATGTGCTGGTGGCGGATTTCGGCGGCGGCACGACGGACTATTCGCTGATCCGCTTCGAGACCCATGCCGGCAAGCTTTCCGCCACCCCTATCGGCCATTCCGGCGTCGGCGTAGCGGGCGACCATTTCGACTTCCGCATGATCGACAATCTGGTCTCGCCGGAAATCGGCAAGGGCAGCAAGTTCAAAAGCTTCGACAAGGTTCTGGATGTGCCCTCGGGCTATTACGTGAATTTCGGCCGCTGGAACCAGCTGTCGATCTTCAAGACCTCGAAGGAATTCACCGACCTGAAATCGCTGGTGCGCTCGGCGCTGGAACCGGAAAAGCTCGAACTCTTCGTCGATCTCGTGGATCACGATGAGGGTTATCCGCTCTATCAGGCGATCTCCGCCACCAAGATGGCGCTTTCCTCGGCTGAAGAGGCGGAATTCAACTTCGCGCCGCTCGGCAAGGCCGGGCGCAAAATGGTGAAACGCAGCGATTTCAACAGCTGGATCACCGAAGACCTCGCCAGGATCGAGGATGCGCTGGACGAGGTTCTGGAGAAGACACAGGTCGCTCCGGATGCAATCGACAAGGTCTTCCTCACCGGCGGCACCTCCTTCGTGCCGGCCGTGCGCGAGCTTTTCACCCGCCGTTTCGATGCCGACCGGATCGAAAGCGGCGGCGAGCTGCTCTCGATTGCCCATGGTCTCGCCATGATCGGCGAAAGCGGCGACATTCAGCGCTGGACAGCGTGATTTACGGGTTCCCCGGGCGGGGAACATGGGGTAATTTCCGCCCATGATCGCCGCCCACGACCTCTCCCCGGCCGAACTCGCCGCCCTTCTGCATTTCCATGCGGATGCGGGCGTGGACTGGCTGCTGGAAAACCAGCCGGTCGACCGTTTCGCCGAATTCGCCGCCGCCCGCCCTGCCCGGCCGCAACCGGGCCAGGAGACGGGCGCAGCAGCACGCCAGCCTAGCCAGCCCACGGCGGAACGGGCCGCGGACCCATACTCTCAACAGTCGCCGCAGCCGAAACGCCAGACGCCGGCACGCGGCGCGCCAACGGCCCCGGCGGTGCAGCAGAATGTTGCCATGCCGGACGAACAGGCCGTGGCGGCGGCGCGTTTTGCGGCCGAAAGCGCAAGGTCGCTGACAGAGCTGAAAACCGCCCTTGAGGGCTTCAGCGGCTGCAATCTGAAAAACAGCGCCCGCAATACGATCTTTGCAGATGGCGACCCCGCTTCCGCCATCATGGTCATCGGCCCCATGCCTGACGCCGATGACGACCGTGAAGGCCTGCCCTTTGCCGGCAGGACCGGCCTTTTGCTCGACCGGATGCTGGCGGCCATCGGCCTTGAGCGCAGCACCATCATGCTCGGTAATGTCGTGCCCTGGCGCCCGCCGGGCAACCGCCCGCCGACGCAGGCGGAGATGGATATCTGCCGCCCCTTCATCGAGCGCCAGATCGCCCTTGCCGAGCCAAAACACCTGTTGCTTCTCGGCAACTTCACCGCACGTTTCTTCTTCGGCGGCACCGGCACGATCCATACGCTGCGCGGACAGTGGCGTGATGTCGCAGCCGGACACCTGATTTTGCCAGCTCTGGCCAGCCTGCATCCGCAGGAACTCTTGAATGCGCCAGCCAGCAAGTCATTGGCATGGCAGGATTTATTAGCTTTTCAGGCAAAGATTGCCGAAGGCTGACTGCCTTATTCTTGCTCAATGTAAACGAATTATGAAAAAAGCCATGCACAATGCGCATAACAGCGGCGCATTTAGCCAGCTTGCCGAATCCATGCTGCGCTGCGATATACGGCCATGTCTTGGGAGGAATTCGGTTTAAGGAACCAAGGCAATGACCACTCGCTTCCGTCCGGTACATTCCGGCTTTGAAACGCTCCGTCTGGCGGGCCTCGGCCCACGCTCCAGTCAGGGCTACCATCGTTTCGGCGCTGCCGCAAACGAACAAATGACCGCACGCGCTGCCATGCAGCAGGTCCGCGTGACGCGTCCTTCGGCTGTCTTTGCGGATTTCCGCGAGCGCTGAGAGCACTCAGGCCAGTCTAGCGCTGGTCCACAGATATGATTGCGCGCTGGCGTCTTTCTTCGGGAAGGCGCCTTTTGCTTTTGCGGGTTTTGCTGAGAGAGACGGCGAGGTTAAGAACCTTGCCAAATACTCTGACGTCATCCTCGGGCTTTTCGTAGTGTTGTCCGGTTCAGATTTCTGCACGCTCATGACATCGAAATTGAGGGCGCAAGGGACGAATGTTTCCCGCGACATCATCCTCGGGCTTGACCCGAGGATCTAATCACCTCAACAAAATCAAAACGTTGACAGATCCTCGGGACAAGCCCGAGGATGACGCCGAGAGAAGAAATACCCGTCGCCATCAACTTCAACGGAACATATCGGGGGAATGGCGACTTCACCCCTGCGGCGTAGAGGCTTTGCGGGCCGCCCGTCTTGCCAGACCCAGCTGATGCTCGCGGAAGATGATGAAGATGCCGGCGAGGATAACGATCGCCGTGCCGATCAGCATTGTCACCGTGGGAATGTCTCCAAACAGAATGTAGGAGACCGCAATTCCGAAGACGATGGAGCTGTATTCGAAGGGTGCGATGACCGAGACTTCGGCATGGCGGTAGCTCTCCGTCAGGAAAATCTGCGCAACGCCGCCGCAGATGCCGCTGGTAATCAGCAGCATGGCCTGCGTCATGCTCAGCGCGCTCCAGCCGAAGGGAACGCTGACGAGCGACAGCAGGGTAGCGGTGAGCGAAAAATAAAGCACGATGGTCGGCGTTTTTTCGGTATCGACCAATTGCCGCACCTGGATCATCGCCAGCCCGCCCAGCGCCGCGCCACACAGCACGGCAATCGCCCCCAGCCCCTCGCCAGCGGCGAAACCGCCTTCCCGCAGAAGCGTCATCTTCGGCCACAGGATCACCAGCACGCCCATCATGCCGACAAAAACCGCGCTCCAGCGATAGATGCGCACCTTCTCATGCAGGATGAAGGCGGCGAAGACGACGGCGAGAAGCGGTGAGGCATAACCGATGGCGATGAATTCCGGCAGCGGCAGCATGGTCAGCCCGTAAAAGCCGCAGGCCATGGACAGAATGCCAAGAAAACCGCGCTTGAAATGGCCGAGAAGATTGTTGGTATGCAGCGCGCTGGTCAGCGCCTGCAGCCATGCGAGATAAACGACAATCGGGATAATCGCGAAGGCGGAACGGAAGAAGGTGATCTGGCCGGCCGGCACATCGGGACCGGCGGCCTTGATACAGGTCTGCATGACCAGAAACAAGCCGACCGAAATCAGCTTCATGCTGATCCCGCGGAAGGGATTGGTCGGTTCGGCGTTCATTGGCAGTTACTCATATCGGCTGCGCAAACACGCCATCAGGATATTTTTCATGCGGGGAGGACGACGCAGGGGAATTGGATTTGCGCAACGCTAGAGCATTCCATCCGCCCTTTACATCAAAAAATGTTATTCACTCATGAATTCGGTTGATTTGGTGACGGCAAGGGATTGCTTTCCCGTTTTCTAAGCCTCTCCTCCCGCGATTCCGGCCTTGAGCCAGAATGACGAAAGGAGAATATTTGTATTGCGTCAGACCAAAAACGACACGCGCTAAAATTTGAAGAAAATAAAATATAATTTCAGCAATCGTTCAACATTTGCTGCGAAGGTCCATGGGTCCGGCGGCGGGGAGGATCGTCTGCATGGCCGGAAAAGCCTTCCATGGCGGGACAGAACGTCCTCCGACGCGCACATGAACGTGACGAATACTCTACCCATTTTACATCCGGGACTTATGGCGACATGATGCCGGGAAGACCACGCTAAGTTATTCAGGAACAGTCATGCGAACAGACACGGGCCAGATCGTTCACCTGGCAGATTACCGCCCCACCGATTTCGTTCTGGAGCGGGTGGATCTCACCTTCGAACTCGACCCCAGGAATACCAAGGTCGAAGCCCGTCTGATCTTTCACCGGCGCGAAGGCACTGAGCGGCAGGCCCCTCTGGTTCTCGATGGCGACGAGCTGACGCTTTCCAGCCTGCTGCTCGACCAGGTGGAGGTTCCCGCCGGCCAATATGAGGCGACGCCCGACAGCCTGACGATCCGCGACCTGCCAGCGGAGACGCCTTTCGAAATCTGCATCACCAATTACATCAATCCGCAGGTCAATACGCAGCTGATGGGGCTTTATCGCACCAATGGCGTTTATTGCACCCAATGCGAGGCGGAAGGTTTCCGCCGCATCACCTATTTCCCCGACCGTCCCGATGTTCTGGCGCCCTACACGGTGACGATCATTGCGGCGAAGGAAGGCAATCCGCTGCTCCTGTCGAACGGCAATTTCCTCGGCGGCGGCAATTACGACGAAGGCCGGCACTTCGCGGCCTGGTTCGATCCGCATCCGAAACCCAGCTATCTCTTCGCACTCGTCGCCGGCGATCTCGGCGTGGTGGAAGACACCTTCACCACCATGTCCGGTCGCGAAGTGGCGCTGAAGATTTATGTCGAGCACGGCAAGGAGCCGCGTGCGGCCTATGCCATGGACGCGCTGAAGCGTTCGATGAAATGGGACGAAGAGCGTTTCGGCCGCGAATACGACCTCGATATCTTCATGATCGTCGCCGTATCCGATTTCAACATGGGAGCGATGGAGAACAAGGGTCTCAACGTCTTCAACGACAAATTCGTGCTGGCCGATCCGGAAACCGCCTCTGACGCGGATTACGCCAATATCGAGCGCATCATCGCGCATGAATATTTCCACAACTGGACCGGCAACCGCATTACCTGCCGCGACTGGTTCCAGCTGTGCCTGAAGGAAGGCCTGACGGTCTATCGCGATCAGGAATTTTCCGCCGACATGCGCTCGCGCCCCGTCAAGCGCATTGCCGATGTGCGCCACCTGAAATCGGAGCAGTTTCCGGAGGATTCCGGTCCGCTGGCGCATCCGCCGCGTCCCGATACCTACCGCGAAATCAACAATTTCTACACGACGACCGTTTATGAAAAGGGTGCCGAAGTCACCCGCATGATCGCGACGATCCTCGGTGCTGACGATTTCAAGAAGGGCATGGACCTTTATTTCGAACGTCATGACGGCGAAGCGGCGACGGTTGAGGATTTCGTCAAGAGCTTTGCCGATGCCAGCGGCCGCGATCTTTCGCAGTTTTCGCTGTGGTACACCGAGGCCGGCACGCCGCTGGTCTCCGTCTCCGCCGCTTACGACACGGGCAAAGCCACGTTCAGCCTGACGCTGGAACAGACCACCACACAGACACCCGGCCAGCCGGTGAAGCAGCCGCGGCACATCCCGTTGTCGCTGGCGCTGATCCTCGACAACGGCCAGATCGCCGAACCGCAGGCCGTCGAAGGCGGTGAGTACCGCAATGGTGTATTGCACCTTACCGGGCGCAATCAGACATTTTCCTTCTCCGGTATTTCCTCACGGCCGGTTCTGTCGATCAACCGCAGCTTCTCCGCGCCGGTCAACATGCATTTCGAACAGAGCGCGGCCGATCTGGTGCAGATCGCCCGGCATGAGACTGACATGTTCGCCCGTTTCCAGGCGCTCACCGATCTCTCCCTGCCGGTGCTGATTGCCGCCACCAAGGCGGTGCAGAACGGTGAAGAGATCCGCACGGATGCGGACCTCACCGCGACGCTTATCGAAATCATCGGCAATGATGGGCTTGAGCCCGCTTTCCGCGCACAGGCGCTGGCGCTGCCGAGCGAGACGGATATTGCCCGTGAACTGGGCGGCAATACCGATCCGGACGCCATTCACAAGGCGCGCAACGCCACGATCAAGGCGGTGGCGACAGCCGGGCTTGAAACCCTGCGGCGGCTTGCGGGCGATGCGGGTGACAGCGACGCCTATAGCCCGGATGCGGACAGCGCCGGACGCCGCTTGCTGCGCAACGGCGCATTGACCTACCTCGCCTTTGCCGAGGAGACACCGGAACGCGCGGCGAAAGCCTATGCCGACGCCACCAACATGACCGATCTCGCCCATGCGCTCGGCGTACTGACCCAGCGTTTCCCCGACAGCGCCGAGACGAAAGAAGCGCTCGCCGCCTTCGAAACGCGCTTTGCCGACAATGCGCTTGTCCTCGACAAGTGGTTTTCGCTGCAGGCCGCCATTCCCGGCGACGGCGCGCTTGATCGCATCAAGGCGCTGATGAAATCGAAACATTTCATCGCCACCAATCCGAACCGGGTGCGTTCGCTGGTGGGCACGCTTGCCTTCGCCAACCCCACCGGCTTCCACCGCGCTGACGGCGCCGCCTATCGGTTCCTGGCGGAACAGATCATCGCCATCGACAAACGCAACCCGCAGCTTGCCGCGCGCATTCTCACCTCCATGCGTTCATGGCGGTCTCTGGAGGCAAGCCGCGCCGAACACGCCCGGGCGGCACTTTCGACCATTGCCGATGCGAAGGGCCTGTCCACGGATGTGAGCGACATTGTCGGGCGCATCCTGAAGGGCTGAACCCGCACTTGCGCTCCGCCAATATTCCGGACATGCCAAAACGCCGTCTTGATATCCATCAAGGCGGCGTAACGCATTGCGCAACATGATGGTTTGGAGCGGCCGCAAGCGGCCCCGAACCAGAAAGGATTGCAGATGACCGACATGTCCAGGACCAGCGCTTCATTTGCGCGCTTCACGACTGACGCTCCCACCCACAGTGCCGCATGGCTTCAAGCCGTGCAGGGTCTCGGTATGGCGTCCACGCTCGATCGAAAGACCCAAAGCCTGATCTATATCGGCATTCTGGCCGCCCTGCGCCTTGAAAGCGGCATCGGCTTTCATGTCATGGAAGCCAGGGCGCGCGGCGCAAGCCGTGAGGATATCATCAGCGCGGTGCTGACCGGTCTGCCGGCTGCGGGCAATGGCGTCATCAGCGCTCTCGGCCCTGCCCTCGAGGCCTTTGACGGCACCTGAAACACGCTTCCACCCGCGCCACGCAATAGCCGGCATTGGACTGCCGGCTCACTGATTTCACTCATTATTCCCGGTTTTGGCAGAGCGGAAACAAACCGTCCCGAAAAAATACGGAGTCGGTTCAAGGGGTTAAAATTCTTTTAACTTTTGCCTCTGGACACGGCGAATCGCATTTGATTCATTGGAGATATTCGAGCGGCGGCGCTTCGAATCACTGGGGACATCTAAAAGGCGGGACAATGACGAACGTGCGGCGGGCGACTGCGGGCGATGAGCGGCCGTATGCCAAATTTTCTGATCTTGCGGCCTGGGGCGAAAGGCTCTCCAGCGACCTGATGGGTTTGATGAATGGCTCCGATCGCCCGGCACCGCAGGTCGAGACCCTGCTGAAGCGCCTGATCCCCATTCTCATCCTTGCTTTCCTTGTCGTCGTCGCGGCCTCGCGCATGCTCGGCATCGTTGCCGAATACAGCCGCATGGAAGAGGCCGCCCGCCACTCCACGGCGCTGACGGCGCTGACCGCCAAGGCGGCACTTCTCAACGACGGCACCGTCTTTCCCGCGCAGGACCGCGCCCGCGCAGAGGCAAGCCTCGTTTCGGCGCTACCCTCCGGCAGCCTTGCCGATGGCACCATGGTGCTGCTCTCCGGCAGCAATGGCCGGATTTTCGCCGGCGCCGGCAAGGAAGCGATGCTCTATATCGGCACATCGCTGCCCGCTTTGCTTCCCGAAATCGCCATCGTCCAGCGTTTTCCCGGCGCACCCGGCACCATCGAGACCAACATTGACGGCCAGCAGCATTATGCGACGATGATCCCCTTCGGCGATGATGGCGCGATGGTGATCGCTGCGCGTTCGCTGCAGCCGATCCGCTCCTTCTGGCGCAGCGAAATCGCCATGAACGTCACGTTGTTTGCCGGCATCTCCTCGATCCTGCTCGTGGTGCTCTACGCCTATTACATGCAGGTGAAGCGCGCCCGCGACGCTGACGACATTTTCGCCGAATCCAACCTGCGGGTGGAAACGGCGCTGTCGCGCGGCCGCTGTGGCCTGTGGGATTTCGATCTTTCCTCGCGCCGCATGTTCTGGTCCGGCTCGCTTTACGAAATTCTGGGCATGCCGCCCAAGGCTGCACCACTGTCCTTTTCCGATGCGGCCCGAATGATGCATTCCGAAGACGGTAATCTCTATGAACTGGCCCGTGCGGTGGGTTGCGGCAATCTGCGCCAGATCGACCAGATTTTCCGCATGCGCCACGCCAAGGGCCACTATGTCTGGCTGCGCGCCCGCGCCCAGGTCATCCGCACCAATAACGGCCCGCGCGTCATCGGCATCGCCATGGACGTCACCGAACAGCACCGCCTCGCCCAGCGTTACGCCGAGGCCGACCAGCGCCTTGCCGACGCAATCGAATCCACCTCGGAAGCCTTCGTGCTGTGGGACAAGAACGACCGCCTCGTGATGTGCAACACCCACTACCAAAAGGCTTATGGCCTGCCTGATAGCGTGCTGGTGGCCGGCACCGAGAAAAGCACCGTGCATGCGGCGGCGGCGCGCCCGGTGGTGGAGCGGCGGGTTGCGGACCCCGACCAGTCCGGCCTGTCGCGCACCACGGAAGTGCAGCTGGCCGATGATCGCTGGCTGCAGATCAACGAGCGCCGCACCCATGACGGCGGCCTCGTTTCGGTCGGCACCGATATCACCCTGCTGAAACGCCATCAGGAACGGCTGCGCGATTCCGAGCGCCGGCTGATGGCGACCATCGGCGACCTCTCCGCCTCGCAGCACAAGCTGGAGCGGCAGAAGACCGAGCTTTCCGACGCCAACGCCAATTACCTCGCCGAAAAAGAGCGCGCCCAGGCCGCCAACCGGGCGAAATCCGAATTCCTCGCCAATATGAGCCATGAGCTGCGCACGCCGCTCAACGCCATTCTCGGCTTTTCCGAAATCCTGCAAAACGAGATGTTCGGGCCGGTCGGCTCGCCGAAATATTCCGAATATGCCCGCGATATCCATGACAGCGGCAAACACCTCTTGAACGTCATCAACGATATTCTCGACATGTCGAAGATCGAGGCGGGCCATATGCGCATCAACCGCGAGACCATCGATCTCGCGCCGCTGATCGAGGAAACCCTGCGTCTCACCGCCATTCAGGCCGAACAGAAGAACATCACCGTTCAGCAGAAGGTCTGCGCCGGGCTGACCATGCAGGGCGACCGCCGCGCCATGAAGCAGATCATGCTCAATCTTCTGTCAAACGCCGTGAAATTCACCGGCGATGGCGGCCGCATCGCGCTGCGCACCCATGTGCACGAGGCCGCGATGATCCTCACCATCGCCGATACCGGCATCGGCATTCCCACCCAGGCTTTGGAAAAGATCGGTCAGCCCTTTGAGCAGGTGCAGAGCCAATATGCCAAGAGCCAGGGCGGCTCCGGCCTTGGGCTGGCGATTTCACGCTCGCTGGTGAAGCTGCATGGCGGGACGATGAAAATCCGCTCGTGTGAGGGCCGTGGCACGGTGGTGACGATCATCATTCCGCATACGGCGGGGTGCTGCGGGACGGTGCATTGAGTTGGCGTCGGACGCGCTGACCATCCTGCAATAAGTATTGGCGGAGCGCGCAGTACCCCCCTCTGCCCTGCCGGGCATCTCCCCCTCAAGGGGGGAGATCGATACGCGGCACTCTTCAGTCCATCTCCAACGTTGCGAATGAGCGAGCGTTAGCTCCCAGCTGATCTCCCCCCTTGAGGGGGAGATGCCCGGCAGGGCAGAGGGGGGTATCGCACCCACCAACGCTAACCACCATTCTTCACCGTTCCCACAAACGCCTTCCGCACCGCCTTCGCCAGCCGCTTCACCTCTCCCTCAAGCGTCGGGATGTCAGGGCAATCTCCCGCCCGGCACACGAGATCGATCAATCCGGCCGGCGCCTCCTTCGGATTGAAGGTGCCGTCGATGCACAGCCGCACGATCTGCGAGATTTCAGTATAGAGCCCCATCGCCGCCATGCAGTCGTCAAAGGCCTGCGGCTCCATGACAGGCGCGGCAAGCGCCTGCAACGCCTCGGCCGTGTTGCGCCCCGGCTCATGCGCGACAAGCCCCTTCACCGGCCCCACCAGCGCCAGATATTGGGCGATGAATTCGAGGTCGATCAGGCCGCCATTGATGAGCTTGAAGTCCCAGTTGTTTTCCGGCGGCTTCTCCTGCTCGATCAGGCTGCGCATCTCCAGCACATCGGCGGAAACCTTGGCCAGATCGCGTTTTTGCGAAAGGATGGAGGCGATGATGCGGCCTGCATCTTCCATCAAGGAGGCTTCGCCGCAGATGAGCCGGGCGCGGGAGAGCGCCATGTGCTCCCAGGTCCAGGCTTCCTCACGCTGGTATTTCTCGAAGGCGGAAATGCGGGTCGCAACCGGCCCCTTGTTGCCGGAGGGGCGCAGCCGCATGTCCACCTCATAGAGCACGCCTTCCGCCGTTGGCGCTGAAAGCGCCGCGATCAGCCTTTGCGTGACGCGGGTGAAATAACGCACGACATCCAGCGGCTTTGCGCCGGTCGATTCATGGGCGGCATCGTCATAATCGTAAAGCAGGATGAGATCGACATCCGAACCGGCGGTCAGCTCGAAGGAGCCGAGCTTGCCCATGCCCATGACGGCGACGCGCCCGCCGGGATATGGCCCATGCGCCGCCTCCATTTCCGCCAGAACGGCATTCAGCGCCGCCTCGATCACGAGGTCAGCAAGGTGGGTGAAGGCGCGGGCGGCGACTTCGCCGCGGATCGCGCCGGTCAGGAGCCTGACGCCGATCAGGAAGCGCTGTTCGGCGGCGAAGATGCGCAGCCGGTCGAGAATATCCTCGTAGTGGCGGGCATTGGAGAGGAAGTTCCCCATGCGGTGGGCGAGATAATCGCGTGTCGGCACATCGCTCATCAACGCGGGGTCCAGCATGCCGTCAAAGACATGCGGGCGGGCGGCGATGATTTCGGCCAGACGCGGGGCCGATGACATGATCGTTACCAGGAGCGACAGAAGCGCCGGGTTGTTGCCGAGCAGCGAAAAGAGCTGGATACCCGCCGGCAGGCCGGAGAGGAAATTGTCGAAGCGCAGCAGCGCCTCGTCCGCCCGCTTGCTTTCGCCGAAGGCCCGCAGCAGGTCCGGCGTCAGTTCTGTCAACCGCTCGCGCGCCTCCACCGATTGTGTCGCCCGGTAACGGCCATTGTGCCAGGTGCGGATGACACGGGAAATATCCTCCGGCCGCTCGAAGCCGAGGGTGGAGAGCGTCTTTAACGTATCGGGGTCGTCCTTCTGGCCGGTGAAGACCAGATTGCCGGCCTCGCCTGACAGCTTCACCTCCTGCTCAAACAGCGCCGAATAACGCCGCTCCACCAGTCGCAGCACCTCCTCCAGCTTTTCCGAAAAGGCCTTGGTATCCTCGAAACCGAGCATGAAGGCGATGCGCTTCAATTCGGCCTCGGTATCGGGCAGCACATGGGTCTGCTCGTCGCGCACCATCTGGATGCGGTGCTCCACCTCGCGCAGGAACCAGTAGGCTTCGGTGAGACTGTCGCGCGTTTCGGCGTCGATCCACTTCGCCTCCGTCAGCGCCGCCAGCGCCTCCTCCGTCGCCCGCACCCGCAACGGTGGCATGCGGCCGCCGGCGATAAGCTGCTGTGTCTGCGCGAAAAATTCGATCTCGCGAATGCCGCCGCGGCCGAGCTTGACATTGTGGCCCTTCACCGCGATTGCGCCATGGCCCTTATGCGCATGGATCTGCCGCTTGATGGAATGAATATCGGCAATCGCCGCGTAATCGAGATATTTGCGGAAGATGAAGGGCGTCAGCTCACGCAGGAAGTTCTCCCCCGCCTTGATGTCGCCGGCCACCGGCCGCGCCTTGATATAGGCGGCACGCTCCCAATTCTGGCCCCTGCCCTCGTAATAAAGCAGCGCCGCCTCCACGGGAATCGCGAGCGGTGTCGAGCCGGGGTCGGGGCGGAGCCTCAGATCGGTGCGGAAGACATAACCATCCGCCGTGCGCTCCTGCATGATACGCACGAGACGGCGCATCATGCGGCCGAAATTCTCCGTTGCATCATAAGGATCGTCCATGATGCCCGCCGAAGGTTCGAAGAACACGACGGCATCGATATCGGAGGAATAGTTGAGTTCGCGCGCGCCGAGCTTGCCCATGCCAAGCACGATCAGGCCGGACCCCTCGCTCGGCGCGGCGGCGTTCTTCAGTTTCAGCTTGCCGCTCTCATGGGCGGAAAGCAGCAGGTGATCGATGGCGGCGGAAAGCGACGCGTCCGCCATGTCGCTCAGCCAGCGCGTCGTATCGCGGGCAGTGAAGATGCGGGCGAGATCGGCGAGCGCCGCAACGAAGGAAAGCCGTCGCTTGGCAACCCGGAGCCGCGACATCACCTCGTTTTCGGTGGGCACCCCACCTTCCTCGCCCGGCTTCCAGCAGCCGCGCGCCTCACGGACGAGATCGGCCAGCAATGGCTCCAGCGGTTTTGAAATCGCCAGCGACAGCAGCCCCTCATCCGCCGCCGCCATGTCGCGCAGATAGGGCGACAGCGTGAAAGCACTGGCGATAAAATCCTTCAGCGGGCTTTCGTCTGCCAGCAGCGCGGCCACCGCCGGCTCGTTTTTGCCGATATCCTTCAGGGTCGAAAGAACGGATTTCAGTTCCGTCTGCGTATAGGGGCGGATCACGCCCGGCAGAACCTCGTTCAGCCGCCTTCCGGCGCTTTCAGGTTTCGTCACTGTCTCTCTCCCTCTTGCCGCTGTCGCACCCGCATTCTCCGGCCGCGGCGGTTTCAGGACGGGCCACTCCCCGCAAACCGCCCTGCCGCCGCACCCGGCCGAAGCCTGGGGTGCATAGACTTCGCGTTGTAACAAATGCGGGGCGCTTTGCGATCAGGAAAACCGTTTTCGCCGATGTTTTCCAAAACCGCCCCGGATTTTCACGCCGAAGCGCAGGTGCCGGCAGTGCGTAATGTCTCCGCAATTGTGCCCGCGTAGCGTCATCCTCAACGAAACCCGACTCCCGGGTTTTCCAACGCCCGATGCTGCAACGGATATGATCATGAGAGAATTTCTTACTGTGAAATGGCAAAAGAACCTGCGTGCGATGGCGCTCTGCCTGGCAACGCTGCCCATGGCGCAAGCCGTCTGCACACCCGTTTTCGCCGCCGATATCGGCAAATCGGACCGGGTGGCCGATCCGCAGGGCAATTTCGACAACGCCCGCTACAGCAGTTCCAGCGACTGGAAGATCACGCTCGGCGTCGGCGCCGCCTATGCCCCCAAATATGAGGGTTCGGACAAACTCGAAGCAGGCGCGGTTCCGCTGGTTTCCGTGCAATATGGCGATACGCTGAGCATCGATTTCAGCGGCGCCACCGTCAATCTCCTGAACCAGAACGGCTTCCGGCTGGGCATCAAGGGCGGCTGGGAAGCCGGACGCAAGGAAAAGGACGACAAGAAGAACCTGCGCGGTCTGGGCGACATCAAGGCGGGTGGCGTGGTTGGCGGCGTCATCGCCTATGGCGTCGAGCCTTTCGAAATCTACGCCAAGGTGGACAAGACCATCGGCGGCAGCGAAGGCCTGACGGCGACCGTCGGCGCCAGTGTCTCGCACAAGGTCGACCAGTTCATTCTCGGTGCGGACCTTTCCGCCACCTGGGCGGATGACAACCACATGAAATCCTATTTCGGCGTGACGTCGGCGCAATCGGCCCGCTCCGGTCTGCGCCGCTACGATGCGAAGGCCGGTTTCAAGCGGATCGACGCCAGCGCCTCGATCTCCTACCTGATGACGGAAAACTGGGTTCTGACCGGCACCGGCGGCGTCGGCTTCCTGCTGGGCGATGCCAAGGACAGCCCGATCGTGAAGAAGGACATACAGCCATTTGCGATGGTGGGCGTGGCTTATACGTTCTGAGCCGCAAAGCGGGAACATGCGCCGCTGCGGCATGTTCCCGCGAGACCAGGAGGAAAGACCGGAACTGCGGACATCGTGCGGCCAGCGCACCCTTTCCGCGCTGTCAATCGCATCCATCCCGCCGGGGTGCCGCATGTCTTGTGCGTGCGGCAATCACCGCAGTCAAAAAATCCTGTCCCTGTATTGCGGCGGCGCCACCCAGCATTGCGCGCGCTTTCCGAACCAACGGTAGCGATTGCGTGCGACACAGCGATAAACGGGATCGCGCAAAAATGCGGGGATGATGCGAAGGACGGCAAGCAGCCGCCAAGGCAAGCCAAGCGCCTCGTAGATGCTCAAAACAGCGTCGCTATCCTGCCGCACCCTGCCGCCGTCCACGACCAGCAGGCTGACCGGATCTTTCGGGTCCATGCCGTGCCGCCGGTAGATTTCCGCCCCGGCCGCCCCCTGCATGGATGCCAGCCGGAAATATCCCCGCGTGTCATGCCGCAGCACGAACTGGGCATTGACGGAACACAGCACACATTCCGCGTCGAACAGAATGATGGGGCCATGCCGGTCGCCGGCCGGGGGCGTTGTGCCTGCCATCTGTCACAAGTCCTTTTGCCGATCGCCATGGGATCGACGAATAAAGTGCGGCAATAATCTCCGCAATATTCTTCCGACCTTCTTTTAATTCAATCTCAAAAGACCGTTATGTCTCGAACGGAGAAGAATTTCCGCGCAAATATCCGCGATCAGCACGAGCTTTGCCGGCCCGGCTCATGCACGAGAGACAGCGTTGCGGCACCCGGCCGTCAGGCCGCCGTTTTATGGCTTTGGAAGGGGGAAGACCATCGAGACGGTCAAGCCCGGGCAGCCCGCATTCGAGGCATCGGTGTCCGACAGCACCAGCGATCCGCCGTGCAATTCCATAACGGCCTCCACCAGCGAGAGGCCGAGGCCGGTGCCCGGTTTGGAGCGGCTTTCGTCCAGCCGCACGAAACGTTTCAGCACCTCGCCGCGTTTGTCGGCAGGAATGCCCGGGCCATTATCGGCAACGGAGAGCACGATTGCCTCCGGCTCTTTTACCAGCCGGACGGCAAGTTTTTTGTCACCCTCGCTTTCGCAGGCATATTTCATGGCGTTGTCGATGAGGTTCGACAGGGCCTGGCCGATCAGTTCGCGGTTGCCCTGCACCGAAAGGCCGGGCTCAATCTGCGCTTCGAGCGCAAGGCCGGCGTCCTCGGCCACCGGTTCGTAAAGCTCGGCGCTGTCGGCGGCAATCGCAGACATGTCCACATCAGTCATTTCGGCGGCAATCGAGCCTGCCTCGACACGGGAAATCATCAGCAACGCGTTGAAGGTGCGGATAAGCTGGTCGGACTCGGCGATGATGCCCTCGAGCGCTGAGCGCCTTTTGGTCTCGTCATCATCGTCAAGCGCGGCAGCCGCCTTGTTGCGCAACCGCGTCAGCGGCGTTTTGAGGTCGTGGGCGATATTGTCGGAAACCTGCCGCAAGCCCTCGTTCAATTTTTCGATGCGGCCGAGCATGGCGTTGAGCGAACCCGACAACCGGTCGAACTCATCGCCCGAGCGGCCCTGCGGCAGACGCTGCGAAAGATCGCCGGCCATGATCTTCTTGGTCGCCGCAGACATGCGGTCGATGCGCTTCAGCGCATTGCGGCCGATGCCGAACCAAATGAGCAGCGCACCGCCGCTCATGATCGCCAGCGCCACCATCAGCGCATTGCGCACGAGTGCGCGGAACTTTGTCGGCTCGCCGAGGTCGCGGCCGATCAGGATACGCAGGCCATTGTCCAGCAGGAAGACGTTGGCCGTGGCGAGATGCTGGACGCTGTCGCCGCTTTCGGAATAACGCTCGTAACGGAAGGGAAATCCCGTCCAGCCTTCCTTGTCGAAGACGCCGGGCTGCACGGAGGCGACGTTGCCGGCGAGGATTTCGCCATTCGGCCCGGCAATGACATAAAGGCTCGCACCCGGCTGGCGGGCGCGGCGCTCCATCATCCTGAGCAACGGGTTGATGCCGCCGCGATTATAGATACGCTGCACATCCGAGACTTCCTGAAGGACGGCATCGCGCGTCTGCTGGTTCAGCAGCCGTTCGGAAAGGGCGGTGACATAAAACACGAGGAAGGCGGCGCAGAGCGCAAACAGCAGGATATAGAGCGCCGATAGGCGCACCGCCGTCGATCTGAACAATATTCTGAGGCGGGCCATTTTCGCCAATCAGCCCTCATCCTTCATCATGTAACCGGCGCCGCGAATGGTCTTCAGCAGCGGCTTCTCGAAGTCCTTCTCGATCTTCGAACGCAGGCGGGAGACATGCACGTCGATGACATTGGTCTGCGGGTCGAAATGATAATCCCAGACGTTTTCCAGCAGCATGGTGCGGGTGACGACCTGGCCGGCATTCTTCATCAGATATTCCAGCAGGCGGAATTCACGCGGCTGGAGGAGGATTTCCTTGCCGCCACGGCGGACATCATGGGAGAGGCGGTCAAGTTCGAGGTCACCGACCCGGTAGACCATGTCCTGCTCGGGCTTGCCCTTGCGGCGGCCCAGCACCTCGATGCGGGCAAGCAATTCGGAAAAGGCATAGGGCTTCGGCAGATAATCATCGCCGCCGGCGCGCAGGCCGGTCACGCGGTCATCCACCTGCCCCAGCGCGGAAAGGATCAGAACCGGCGTCTCGATGCCGCGACGGCGCAGCTCGCTGATGACGGAAAGCCCATCGCGGCGCGGCAACATGCGGTCGATTACCATGACATCGTAGGCGTTCTCGCAGCCCATGAACAGACCGCTCTCACCGTCGCTCGCGTGATCGGCGACGATCCCGGCTTCGCGGAACGCCTTGGTCATATAGGCCGCAGCCTCGAGGTCGTCTTCAATGACAAGAATCTTCATGTGCGGGACAATAGCGCCCTCGCCCTTTTCCGCACAACCGGAAAGAGATGCGACAGACATTTCCTGAACCTTGTTTTCCATGAGGTTTCCTCCGCGATGCTGCCTGGACCGGCGTTGCGGGTCCTTTCTTCTCCCCGCCGGGGAGAAGGTGGCCCGAAGGGTCGGATGAGGGGGCAAGCTCGCGATCTATCGCTGACGCCGCCCCCTCATCCCGCTGCCGCGACCTTCTCCCCCTTAGGGGAGAAGAAACAAGCGGCACGCGCTCGCTCCATATTTCTTTGTCCCGCCTTGAGGCGAGACACATTCCGTGGCGATGCCGGGTCCCAAAAGAACCGGCATCGCCTTTTAACCTATCAACCCTGGTCGATATCCAGAGCGATGAAGCGGCTGCCGTCATCCGTCTGGATCTGGAACAGCGCCTTGGAGCGTCCGTCCTTCTTGGCCTGCTCGAGGATTTTCTCGATATCGGCGGCGGAAGCGACCTGCTGGTTGTTGACCGAGGTGATCTTCTCACCCGTCTTCAGGCCGCGGGCGGCAGCATCGCTGTCCGGATCGACATCGGTGATGGCAAGGCCGTTGCCGTCATCGGCGGGCGAAACCGTCAGGCCGAGGCTGGAGAGCACCTTCTCGCTT
Source organism: Rhizobium sp. UGM030330-04 (assembly GCF_003208455.1). Classification (NCBI taxonomy): domain Bacteria; kingdom Pseudomonadati; phylum Pseudomonadota; class Alphaproteobacteria; order Hyphomicrobiales; family Rhizobiaceae; genus Rhizobium; species Rhizobium sp. UGM030330-04. The sequence goes on along the minus strand of NZ_QKML01000005.1, from coordinate 291,257 downwards.
GAGGACTGGCCGCCCTTGTCGTCGTTCTGGGCAGGCGTCGCCTTGGAAGCGTCATCGCTTGCGAGATCGCCGAGCGTCACCGTTACCGACTGCGATTTGCCACCGCGCCAGAGCGAGATTTCAACCTTGGCGTTGGGGGCCATGCCGCCGATGCGGCGCGACAGGTCGCGGGCATCCTTGACCGGCTCGCCATTGACGGCGGTGATGATGTCACCCTGCTTGATACCGGCCTTGTCGCCCGGCGAGCCGGACTGCGGCGAGACAACGAGTGCGCCGCTTGCTTCGGAAAGACCGAGCGATTCGGCGATATCCTTGCTGACGGGCTGAATCTGCACGCCGAGCCAGCCGCGTTCGACCTTGCCGTCCTTCTGCAGGTCGGCGATCACGTCCTTGGCAACCGATGCGGGGATGGCGAAGGCGATGCCGACATTGCCGCCCGACGGCGAGAAGATGGCGGTGTTGATGCCGACGACTTCGCCGTTGAGATTGAAGGCGGGACCACCCGAGTTACCACGGTTCACGGCGGCGTCGATCTGCAGGTAGTCGTCATAGGGGCCGGAGCCGATATCGCGGCCACGGGCCGAAATAATGCCCGATGTCACCGTACCGCCGAGGCCGAAGGGGTTGCCGACGGCAACGACCCAGTCACCGACGCGGATCTTGCTGTCATCGGCAAACTGCACATAGGTGAACTTGCGGTTCACATCGACCTTGAGGAGCGCCAGATCGGTGCGCGGATCGCGGCCGACGAGCTTGGCGTCCAGTTCGGTGCCGTCATTCATCACGATCGTATAGGCGGAGCCGTCATCAACGACGTGGTTGTTGGTGACGATGTAGCCATCTTCGGAGATGAAGAAGCCGGAGCCCTGGGCAACCGGGCGCAGCGGACCCTTGCCGTCACGGTGGCGGTTCGGGCCACGGTCGGAGCGGTCCTGATTGGGGCCGCCAAATTCCTTGAAGAAGCGCTTCAGCGGATGGTCATCCGGCAGCTGGTCGAGACCACGGCCGCCGAAGTTGAAGGAGAAATTGCTGGAATCATCGGAAGCGGGCTGCACGTTCGACTGCACGCGGACGGAGACGACGGCGGGCGAAACCGCATCGACCACATTGGCGAAGCTCGGAACCTGCGGCGCATTCACTTCCACGGGGGCGGCAAACAAATGGGCGATCGGCGCGGCGATACCGGTCGAAAGCATCAGGGCGGCAAGACCGCCAACGGTCGTGGCCTTCAGGGCCGTCTTCAGCGGGGAACGTCCGTTTTGCGAGTGAGACATGGGTACCTTCTTTCTTCATTCAACTGGAGCCCGTTTGACCGGGGGAGAAGCGGTGGATGATGAAGATATAGGAGGCAACACCTTACGGCGAAGTGTCTGACGAATGAAAAATCCGTAATGTTGAAAAAGAACCGGCGGCCGACATGGAAACCGGTTATTTTTCAATGAGATTGCGAATTCTCTCTTCTTCGTCCGCGCTCAGTTTTTGTGGCCGCTCCTGCGTTGCCCGACGGCGCGAAAAGACGAAAACGGCGAAAATGCCCGCAAGGGTAAGACCGACGGGCGCGCCCCACAAAAGCACGGTGCGAAGGCTGAGGCGCGGTTTCAGCAGCACGAATTCGCCATAACGCGATACAACATAGTCGATGACGGCCTTGTCGCTGTCGCCCTGAACCAGTCGCTCACGCACCAGAACGCGCAGGTCACGCGCAAGCTCGGCGTTGCTGTCATCGATGGACTGGTTCTGGCAGACCATGCAGCGCAGCTGAGACGTCAGGCTGCGGGCGCGCTGCTCCAGCACGGGGTCTTTGAGGACCTCGTCGGGGTTGAAGGCGAAGGCCGGCGAGGCTGCAGCGAAGATGAGGGTAAAAAGAAGCCCGAGCGCTACCACAAGCTCCCTCATTCCGCCGCCTCCGGCATCGCAGCCCGTACAGGCTTCGCCTTGCGATTTGGTGCCCCCACCCTCAAACGCCTGTCGGAGAGCGAGATGAAGCCGCCCACCATCATGAACAGCGTGCCGCCCCAGATGCACAGGATGAAGGGTTTCCACCAGATGCGCACCACCATGCCGCCATCGGTCATCGGGTCACCCAGCGAGACATAAAGCTGGCTGAGGCCGAAGGTCAGAATACCGGCTTCCGTCGTCGGCATGCGTCGCGCGGTATAGAGCCGTTTGGAGGACCAGACGTCGCCCACCTCGACCCCCGCCTTGCGCGCGGTGAAATGGCCGCGATCCTCGGTGAAGTTGGGGCCAACGGCGTGGCGGATACCATCAAAGGTAAGGCTGTAACCGCCCGCTTCCGCCACCATGCCCTGTTTCATTTCCAGGACGGTTTCGGTCTCATAGGTGGTGACGATGACAATGCCGAGCACGGTGATGCCGACGCCCATATGTGCCAGCGCCGTGCCGAAGGCGGAACGCGGCAGGCCTTTCAAACGGCGGAATGCAATGCCGAAGGCCAGTTTGCCGAAATTGGCGCGATACCAGAGATCGGCAAACGCACCGAAAATCAGCCAGAAACCGGCGGCGATACCGAGTGCCGCCAGCACCGGGCCGCCATTTTCCACATACCAGAGCGCCAGCCCGGCAAGGGCTGCAATGGCGGCGGCCACATAAAGCCGCTGGAAGGCGCCGAGAAGATCGCCGCGCTTCCACGCCAGCATCGGCCCAAACGGCGTGACGATCAGGATCGGGATCATCAGCAGACCGAAGGTGAGGTTGAAGAAGGGTGCACCGACCGAGATTTTTTCACCCGTCAGGGTTTCCAAAATGAGCGGATAGAGCGTGCCGATCAGCACCGTGGCGGTCGAGACCGTCAGGATCAGGTTGTTGAGGACGAGCGATCCCTCGCGCGAGATCGGCGCAAACAGTCCGCCGACCTTCAGCGACGGCGCGCGCCATGCAAAGAGCGCGAAGGCTCCACCGATGAAGATCGTCAGAATGCCGAGGATGAAGATGCCGCGGCTCGGATCGGTGGCGAAGGCATGCACCGAGGTCAAGACGCCGGAGCGGACGAGGAAGGTGCCGAGCAGCGACAGCGAAAAGGTCATGATCGCCAATAGCACCGTCCAGATTTTCAGTGCCTCGCGCTTTTCCATGACGAGCGCCGAATGCAGAAGGGCTGTTCCAGCCAGCCACGGCATGAAGGAGGCGTTCTCCACCGGATCCCAGAACCACCAGCCGCCCCAGCCGAGTTCATAATAGGCCCAGTAGGAACCCATGGAGATGCCGGCGGTCAGGAAGGTCCAGGCGGCGAGCGTCCACGGCCTTACCCAACGCGCCCAGGCGGCGTCGATGCGGCCTTCCAGCAATGCGGCGACCGCGAAGGAAAAGCAGACGGAAAAGCCGACATAACCGAGGTAAAGCAGCGGCGGGTGGATGGCGAGGCCGAAATCCTGAAGGATGGGGTTCAGATCCTGACCCTCGGCCGGCACCGGTTCCAGTCTCAGAAACGGATTGGAGGTAAGCAGGATGAACAGCAGGAAGGCGACGGAAATCCAGGCCTGCACGGCCAGAACATTGGCCTTGAGCGTTTCCGGCAGGTTGCGGCCGAAGGCGGCGACGAGCGCGCTGAAAAACACCAGAATGAGCAGCCAGAGAAGCATGGAGCCTTCATGGTTGCCCCAGACGCCGGTGAGCTTGTAGACCATCGGCATCAGCGAATGGGAATTTTCCCAGACGTTGCGCACGGAAAAATCCGAGACCGCATAGGCCCGCGTCAGCGCCGCGAAGGAAAAACCCACCAGCAGGAACATCATGACGGAGCCAAGCGAGGCGACATCCATCAGCGCCCGGTCGTTGCGGCGCGCGCCGATGACCGGCAGCGTCGAGACGATGAGCCCGACGCCAAGCGCCAGAACCAGAACATAATGGCCGATCTCGTTGATCATTTTGTCGCTCCGGTCTTGTCAGTGGAGACGGCACCGGCCGATGGCGTTGCGGCGGCGGGGTTCTCGCCGTCACCGCCATGCTGCCACAGGCCCTTGTCCTTCAGCCGGTCGGCCACTTCCTTCGGCATGTAATTCTCGTCATGCTTGGCCAGCACGCTGTCGGCCACGAAGCCATGAGTGGCGGCGTCGAACACGCCCTCTGTCACGACGCCCTGCCCTTCGCGGAAAAGATCGGGAAGGATGCCGGTATAGCTGACGGGCACATTCGCCTCGCCATCCGTCACGGTGAAGCTCACCGTGCGGCCCTCGCCGCGCTTGATCGAACCTTCCGCCACCAGACCGCCAAGACGGATGCGGGTGCCGGGATTGACGGGCGTCTTTTCCAGATCGGCCGGCATGTAAAAATAGGCGATGGACTGGCCGAAAGCGAACATGACGAGCAGCACGGCCGCAACGATGAAGCTCATGCCGCCGCCGATGATTGCCAGCCGTTTCTGTTTGCGGGTCATTGCGTCACTCCCTGCGGCGCGGCATCCTGTTGCCCGTTGGTGCGGATCGGCCCGGCGGAAACGCCCAGTTCCTTCGCCAGCGCCAGCAGCTGCCGGCCCTGCTCACCCTCCGGCGGGAAAGCCTGCAGGCCGGCCCTCAGGGCTTCACCGGCCTTGGCTTCATTCTTCAGCACGGCATAGGCGCGCACAAGCCGCATCCATCCTTCAAAATCGGCCGGGTTTTCCTTCAGCTTGGCGTCGAGGCTTGCCACCATGCCCTCGATCATCGCCTGCCGGTCGGTGGCTGTCATGTCATTCGCAGCCGCCATATCCTGCGCCGTCGGGCCGGGCGCGGCAGGGGCCATCTCGCCGCCGGTGCGGGCGATATGTTCGCGAACCAGCGGCAGCCAGGGTGCGCCAGCCGGTGCATCGGCCTCCAGCGCCGCAAAGGCCGCGCGTGCCTCGTCCGCCTTGCCCGCCTGTTCCAGCGACAGCGCCAGATAAAAGCGGGCGCGCGGATTGCCGGGTTTCAGCTTCTCGGCCTCAGCAAAGGCGTCACGCGCTGCCTCGATGACGATGCCGTCATTGCCAGCCACCAGCGTTTCGCCAAGGCCCGTCAGCCGTTCGGCGCTTGGCCCCAAAATACGAAGCGCATTGCGATAGGCAAGCTCGGCATCGCCAAGCCGCAGCGTCTTGAAATAGATCGGGGCCAGAATATCCCAGCCGGCGCCGTCATCCGGGTTCTGCGCCAGATGCCTTTCGGCGCGGGCGACCAGCAGGTTCATGTCATTGCCGGGTTTTTCAAGACGCGCCTCGAGTGGCATGTCCGGCACTTCCGGACTGCCGTTCCAGACGTAAAGACAGAGCCCGAGTGCGGGCAAAAGAACGGTGATGAGGCTTGCGGCGAGATTGTGCCGGCGTGGCCGGTCCTGCCTGCCCTGCTCCTCTTCCGCCTCGGCGGCGGCAAGCAGGCGGCGGCCGATTTCGGCGCGGGCGTAATCCGCCTCGGTTTCGCCGATCAGACCCGCCGCACGTTCACGGTCCAGTTCCGCCAGCTGGTCGCGATAGACGGCAACCTCACCGTCGCGGCGCGTCTCAGGCGCCTCGGTCTTCCGCATCAGCGGGTACATCAGGACGATGGCGACAGCCGCCGTCAATATCGCAACGACAATCCAGAACATAAGGCTCAATTACTCGAATGCGCGGCACATGGAAACATGAAGCGCGGGGATGACGTGAATTTGAGACATCACGCCGCACCGCAAGCCCTGTTTCGGCCGTTCCGCCGTGCCTCTTCTTGTCATCGCCGGAGGTCGGTGGCCTTGATTTACGTCAAACTCGTCAGGTCAAAGGCGACCAGCTGCCATCGGCATTGCGGCAGGCCGCACCGCGCACCTTGGTTTCACGTCCATCCACGGTGAGGCTGTGCGAATATTGCCGGCAGTTCTGGTTTCCGACCTGATAGGGCGCGTTGGCGACCACCTGCCCCTTGGCGTCATCGCCGGTCCACACGACTGGGGTTCCGACAGGCGCCGTTTCCAGTGCCTTGTATTCCGCCTCCAGCGCCTTGGTCTGATCGCCCCTGTCGAGCTGCACGCCGCTTCGCCCGACAATGCCGCCCTCAAGATTGGCAAGGAACGGTGTCGAAGGCTGCGCCGAGCGGCCGAACAGGCCACCGCCCGCCGGGCGGGTGCCCGTGGTGGTGCAGGCGCTCAGCATCGAAACGCACAGGATCGAGAGAAGTGCCGGGCGTGACACCAGCGAACGCATCGTCACGGAGCGACAGCCATCATACACGTCAACCAAACCCTGCCCTCTTTCCTACCGCATTGCACCCAATATGGTGCCATTGAATTTCTTGCCTTTTTTCTTGCCTCACGCAAGCTCTTTTGAAAGGCCCGGCAAAATCAGATCAGCTTTCAGCCCGCCGATGGCGCTGCGCGACAGCGAAAAGCGACCATGGTACTCTGACACCACTTCAGAAACGATCGACAATCCCAGTCCCGTGCCCGGGCGGCTCTCGTCCAGCCGCCGGCCCCGCTTCATCGCTTCGCTGATCTGTTCCGGCTCCAGCCCCGGCCCGTCATCCTCCACCGTCAGCTCCACCCATGAACGACGGGCGATTTCAGCATCGGAAGAAGGGTGCGTGCCGATGGCAAGCGTGACGACCACTCTCGTCTGCGCAAAACGCGCGGCATTTTCCAGAAGGTTGCCGACGACTTCCTCCAGATCCTGCTGCTCCATGCCGAGCACCGCGCCCGGTTGCTCGAAATTCAGCACGAACTGCTTTTCGGGGTTCAGGCGGCGCATCACACGCACCAGCCGTTCCAGCGCCGGTTCGGCTTCCACGCGGGCAAGGATCGAGCCGCGCTGGGCGGCGATGCGGGCGCGGGAGAGATAGGATTGCACCTGCGCCTGCATGGCGTCGGCCTGCGCGCGCACCAGATCGCCATGCTGCGGCTCCAGCGTGCGGGCCTCGTTCAAAAGCACGGCAATCGGCGTCTTCAGCGAATGCGCGAGATTGCCGACCTGCATGCGGGCGCGCTCCACCAGCCGGCGATTGCTGTCGATCAGCGCATTGACTTCATTCGCCAGTGGCTGGATTTCACGCGGGAATTCACCTTCGAGGCTTTCCGCCTCGCCGCCTCTTATCTTGCCGAGCGCGACGCGGGCCTGATCGAGCGGCCGCAGACTGTAGAGAATGGCAAGGCCGTTGACGACCAGACTGCCGACGCCAAAGACGGCCAGCGCCAGATAGAGGCTGTTGGAAAAATCACGGACATCGTCTTCGACGACATTCAGATTGCCGGAAACACGGAAACGCGCCGCCCGGCCCTCACCGTCCAGCACGACTTCCGTTTCCGCCACCCGCACCTTGTTGCCGGCCTCGTCGGTGACGGCGTAAAAGCGCTCATAGCGGTTGTCGAAGGGTACATCGAGAATGCCGGGCACCGGCAGGGAAGAAACGCCGAGCGAAGAAGACACCAGCGGCGCGGTCTGGAAATTGCCGAGCGGCTCCACCACCCAGTACCAGCCGGTATCGGGCTGCGAAAACCGGAGATCGCCGAGCTGCGGGCTGCCGGCCAGCGTATTTTCGTTGGAAATCGTCACGGAATTGATGACGTTGTAGAGCTGCGCCCGCAGAAGATCGGTGAAGCTGCGCTCCACGCCCTGCCGGTAAAGCGTCGAAATGACGACGGCGATCACCACCAGCGCCAGCGCCGACCAGGCGGACGCGAGCAGCAGAACGCGGGCGGTGAGAGAATTACTTCGCATCTGCCGGCGCTTGCATCCGGTAACCGAGACCACGGATCGTCTCGATCAGATCAACCCCGAGCTTCTTGCGCAACCGGCCGACAAACACCTCGATCGTGTTGGAATCGCGGTCGAAATCCTGATCGTACATATGTTCGACCAGTTCCGTGCGCGAGACGACCTCACCCATGTGATGCATGAGGTAGGACAAAAGGCGGAACTCGTGCGAGGTGAGCTTCAGCGTCGTGCCGTTGACGGTCGCCTTGGAGGATTTGGTGTCGAGCCGGACCGGACCGCAAACCAGTTCGGAGGAAGCGTGGCCGGCGGCGCGGCGGATGAGCGCGCGCACGCGGGCAAGCACTTCTTCCACATGGAAAGGCTTGGTCACGTAATCATCGGCGCCGGCATCGATACCCGCCACCTTGTCGCTCCAGCGGTCACGGGCGGTGAGGATGAGGACCGGCATGGCCTTGCCGGCCGCACGCCATTTTTCAACGACGGTGATGCCATCCAGCTGCGGCAGGCCGATATCGAGGACGATGGCGTCATAGGGTTCGGTATCGCCGAGATAATGCCCTTCCTCGCCGTCAAATGCCTGATCGACAACATAACCGGCCTCTTTCAGCGCGTCGGTCAGCTGACGATTGAGATTGGCATCATCCTCAACAACGAGAATACGCATTGTCCGCCCTTTCCTGTGTCCCGGCCCGCCTGCGTTCCGGTCATGCTAAGTGTCTCGGATTGTTTTCCGATATTTCGGCGATGCGGGCAAGCTACATCGGCACGCGCATCGTTACCTTGCGCGGGCGCTCGCCATTGCCCTGGACGAGAACGGTGACGACACAGGACTGACCGTCGCCGGAAGGATAGACCGAAAGAAGCTGGCCACCGGTTTCGCGCACGACGCGGGCGACGGCTGCGCCGCAGTCGCTCGCCGCCAGTATGTAGTGGCCCTGCTGATCAGCCTCGGGCGCCGTGAAACCGGAAAGCCCGGCTGCAAGCGTCGCGATGATGAGAGGTGATGCCATTCTACAAACTTCCACAAAAACCGGGTGCGTCTCGAACCTTATTGTGACCGAATATGTAGCGCAAAGCGTCTGAATGGCAAATGAATGCTGCCCCCGCCGCCATGAGACGAGGCGGGGGCTTTGCTGCTGCGCCTGTCGTCAGCGGATGGCGCGGGTTGCCGAAAGGCGGCCATAAAGTGCGATCAGACCGCCAATTCCGCCCGCCACGGTGACGAGACCTTCCGCCAGCTCGCCATGCAGGCCGGCGGGCAGATCAAGGCCGGCGATGCTGAAAAGCGGGGCAAAAACCGCAATCAGCGCGCCCCAGATCGTGCGCGATTGATACCATGCCTTCGTGTTGTCCATCATGTCGTCCTTTGCGTTGTTTTTCAGACAGTTGTCAGAGCGGGAGAAGGACTTGCGCCGCCACTCCCCAAGGCACCGCGCGGCCGAGCTGGCGGACACGCACGGAAATGTGATCCCGCAGTACCGGGAAATCTGTGAGTTCGGCGGCCAGAGGGTAAAGCCAGAAGGGTTCCGACACCTCCGCCACCCGCTTTATGGCTGCGCCATCCAGCACGTCGACCCGGTATCGCTCGAAAGACTCGTCCAGCGGGATGTCGCTCGCATCCCAGCCATCGGCCTCCATCCGGCCCCGGCGTTTCCATTGGATCAGCACGCCATCCGTTTTCCGCTCGGCGGAAAGATGCACCGGGGAAAGCGGCGTCTGCGCCCGCAATCCGCCCTCGAAGGCGAAAGGCCCGGCCGAAGCGCCCGCCTTTCCCGCGGCCTCGACGATCCAGTTCAGCCGCCGTCCCCGCTCGCCAGCGGCAAGGCCGAGCGGCTGCACCGCCGCATCCAGCATCACCGCCGGTGCGCCTGCGGGCGCGCCGGAAGCCAACGCATCTTCCGTGCCCGCAAGTCCGCGCAGGAGGCTGGAGAGCCGCCAGCGCGAGGGTGCAATTTCCTCGGCCTTTGCGAAAGCGACGATCTCCCAGACACCGTTTGTGGCCTTGATGGCGATGCGGTTCTCGCCGTTCAGCACCGACAACTCGTTTGCCGAGGCGAGTCCGCCGAAAGGCAGGTCGATCAGGACGGCATTCTTCCGGTCGAAACGGCCCGAAGGGCCGGGTAAAAGCGGCATCGCCAGCGCGCCGATCATGGCCGGCTGGTCGAGCACGGCGCGTTGCCGGTAACCTTCCGTGCCGGAGGATGCGGAAACGAGGATCGGCCGCCATGGCCTTGCGAAGGCTGCGATGCGCGCCGAATGCTCCGGCGCGACGCCATCATGATGCGGCAGGTCGAGAAACAGCACTTCCGGCGCAAAACCCTCGGCACCGCTTGCATTGCCAACGCGCCGCTCATCCACCACGCCGGCAAAAGCCGAAACGGCAGCGGAAAAGGCGCGTGCCTCCACCTGCCGCACCGCGCCATCCTCGATCCGGCTGACCAGAAACCGGCCTGTCGGAGCCTGCGGAAATGCGTCCTCCGACAGGCGGATGCAATCACCGGGTTCGAGGGTTATATCGGCGGGCGGCAGGGCAAAACGCACAGTGCGCCGCGCCTGACGGTTGTCTCGCAGCACCGCCTCGACAGCGACTTGCGCCATTTCCACCGGCAAGGCGGCGTTGAGGTCGAGCCGCATCACCCGGCTGCCGGCATTGTCGATACGGCGGGAACGCGCGCCCGCCTGTTCGTAGTCGAGCGCCGGGTTAAACGAGGTCAGCATGACTTCAGCCGCAAAATCGCTGTCATGGCCACGATTTTCCGACCAGAGCGGCTCGTCATCGAGATCGGCAAGCACGGAAATATCCCGGACCGGCAAAACCGCCGTGTTACGGGAGCGGAAACGCAGGGTACCGCCGTCCTCCGCCACATCCAGCTGAAACGCCGCCATCAGCGGCTCCAGCAGGGCGCGGGCCGAGGTCACATCACCCTGCACATAACCGGTCATGTCGCCGCTGACGGCGGAGACGTCGAAAGCGGGAAAGCCGTGATCGGTCAGGATCGCGGCGATCGTATCGGCAAGTGTCGCCGTGCCCAGCCGGCCGTTCAGCCAATGGCCGGTGCGCCAGTTGGCGCCATCGCTCCACACCGCGCCATTCTGCGGAAAGGCGGGATAGGGCCGCGCATCCCAGGTCCAGAGATAGACCCGGTTTTTATCCACCATCGCCGTATCGCCCTGATCCCAATGGTCGAGATGCGCTTCCAGAAACCGCCGTTGCTGGCTGTCTGCCCGGTTCCGACGGGAGAAATAGGGAAAGGCGTTTTCCGTCGATTTCGGATCAGGAAAGACATTCGGGCGCGCGGCGCTCTTGTCCACCGCCGGGCAGCCGAGTTCGGTGAACCAGATCGGTTTCGAGCCCGGCGCCCATGCGGTGGGTGTCGATTTCTCCACGCCCCGCACCCGGTCGTAATGGAAGTTTGCCCACCAGTTCCCGATGTCCTTGTAGCGGAAGACCCACGGCTTGCCCTTCAGCCCGTCGGTAATGGGCGTGCGTCGCCGCGCGGCACGGTCCGCATCGCTGGCATAATACCAGTCGAAACCCTCACCCGCCGTGATGGCGCGGCGGAAGGCGCTGGCATCATCCGCGCCGGTCATTCCATCCGGATTGCCGTTTGCGGCATCCTCGTCGCGCCAGTCGGACAGCGGCATGTAATTGTCGATACCGATGGCGTCGATGTCGCGGCTCGCCCAGAGCGGATCGAGATGGAAAAAGACATCGCCCGAACCATCCGCCGGCTGATGGCCGAAATATTCGCTCCAGTCCGCCGCATAGGTCAGCTTCACCGCCGGTCCCATGATGGCGCGCACATCACCCGCCAGCCGCACCAATTCCTCCACAAAGGGGAAGGCATCGTTCTCATCGCGCAGGCGCGTCAGCCCGCGCAGCTCCGAGCCGATCAGGAAAGCATCCACCCCACCTGCTTTCGCCACAAGCGCCGCATAATGCAGCACCATGCGGCGATAACCCTCATCGCGGTGGCAAAACCGCTCGACCTCCCGGCGCGCCGCAGCGCTACGGTCGGGAGAGCCGGGCCTTTCGGGTGCGGGAAAACAGGTGATACGCCCGCGCCAGCCATAAGCATCCTGTTCACCCTTGCCATAGGGATCCGGCAGACCATTGCCGGCGGGCACATCCATCATCACGAAGGGATAAAGGCAGACCTTCAATCCACGAGACTTAAGGTCAGCTATCGCCTGCAGCACGCTTTCATCATCAGGCGTGCCGCCATAGGCCGGGCCGCCACCATGATGGCTGACCGGATGCGCCTCACCACGCGAAAGGCCGGCAACCGACCATCGCGCCGTTTCGCCATCGCGGGCCGCCACTTCAACGCCGGGCAAAATGCGACACTCGCCCGCCCGCATATCCGTGCCGAACCAGCTCACCACCAGCGCCACGCTTTGCAGGTTGGGGCACAGCGCCTGCAATTCGTCGATGGACGCCTGCCAGTCGGTCGCTGCGGTCAGGCCGTTGCGGTTCATCACCCGGCTTTGTCCCATGCCGGTGCGTTCCGAAACAGGGGCCGTGGCGTAACCATGCTCGGTTGCACCCGGAATAACGGTGATGGCACGGATCGATTTTTCCAGCCGGCCGACCGGCCGCACGACTTCGAACTGCATCAGCGGAATACGATTGCCATAGTCGTCGAGCGGCAGACGCTCAAAGACCACATAGGCCAGCCCGCGAAAGGCAGGCGCATTGCCGCTGCCCTGTTTCGCCTCAATCAGCGGATCGGGCAGTTGCGTTTCGCTGCCGGGATAAAACCGCATCTCGATGCCGGTGAGATCAACTTCACGGCCGTCCGCCCAGATGCGCCGCACCATGGCCGCCTCGCCTTCGCAGAGGCCAATGGCGAGATTGGCGAAATAACGAAAAGTCTCCACCTTCGGGCCGCGATTGCCCTTGCCACCCCGCCGCTCCACCTCGACGCTTTCCTCAAACCGCGTCGCCCAGATCAGCGTGCCGCCGATCCTTGCCGTGCCGTAAAGCCGGTTGATGGCCGCTCCCTCATCCGCCCCCGGAATACGCGCCGTCGAAAGCCGTGCGCCCGATACGGTGCGGCCGCTGGTAAGCAGGGCACGGTCGACGGTATTGCCCGCCAGCGCACCGGCCGCCTGGCCAATGATGGCCCCCACGGGGCCGAAAATGCCACCGAGCGCCGCACCCGCCGCCTGAAAAACTATGGTCGCCATGCTTGCCTCGAAAATTCAGGGATCGGGGAACCGGAAAACACCGGCAATGCGCCGCTTCCAGCCCGGCACCAGCGCGGAACACACCACTGCGGCCTGTTCATAGGCGTGGATGAAATGCTGAGGCCCGGCGAGGATGCCGAGATGTTTGGCAGTCGCATCGGCCCGCCAGCGAAACAGCAAGAGGTCGCCCGGCCTCACTTCATCCCTATCAGGCACCGCCAGAAAATGGCGCTTCGCCGCCGCCATCATCCGGTCTTCACCGCCGCGTTCGGCCCAATCAGGCGCATAGGGCGGCAACAATTCCGGCTCGGCGCCGTACAATTCACGCCAGATGCCCCTGACCAGGCCGAGGCAATCGCAGCCCACACCCCGCAAAGAGGCCTGGTGCCGATAAGGCGTGCCCAGCCAGCCCTGCGCCAGCGCCAGTACTTTTTCTCCAGTATTGTTCATGGAAATAGTGCCTTGCCATCATGGGTCTGGCCGCCGCTGGCATAGGAATAGGCGAAATCCGCCCCCGGCAGGTGCGGGAAGCCCCTGAAATTCAGGTGATTGGCGAATTTCGCCTTGCACGTGGCGAAACTCTTATCGCAGCCGGCGGTTATGGAAAAACCGTCTCCCGGCGATAGCATGCGTTCCGGCGCGAGCCAGAAGGACAGAAGCGTGCCGCCGTCGCGTCGCGCATGACCGTCGAGATCAAAACCCTTGCCGGCGAGCACACCGCTTAGAAACAGCAACTTCCCCCGGCTGAAGAAACCATCGGCGAAAGCATCAAGCCCCGAGACCAGCAGGTTACCCACCGCATCCACCGCCACCACGCTGCCATTGCCGGTGAACCGCGAAAGATCGACGCCACAGCGCCGGTCACCCAGTGCGGCATCGCAACGCCGTCCATAGATCCGGCCCTGCGGCTGGCCGAGGCGATGGGCAAGGCTGCGCAACTCGGCGCGAAACGCCCCGCCCGCCCGCGTCACCTCGCCGATCTCGCGCATGGAAAGCAGCATCTGCTCATCCGGCGCCTGCCAGTTGACGAGGAAAAGCTCTACTCTCGCGCCATCGAAACGCCCGGCGGCAAGATCATCCTCCGCGATCGCCTCGCTGGAAAAACCGCCGGCCACCTCGCCCGCACTCGCACCCAGCCCGGTTTCGCTGTCGCTGTCGCTCGCCCCGAAACCGCTGGCGGCCAGATAGGCCGTGCCGGCAAAGGACAACGTCTCATCGTGGTCGGTAAAGCCGATCACGGCGCCATCCTTCAGCGTCACCTTCCAGCAATGGCAGGTGGTGGTGGCATCGCCCTGCAGATGCGTGGCAAGGGCCGGAGGAACGGTCTTCATGGCAGGATTTCCGTCAAGGGAATGGAGGGAATGCGGCCGGCCTCGAAGGCGGTGAGGTTGACGTCGATGCGATCGATCGCAAAGCGCACCGGCACGTCGAATTCGAAACCCGCGCGGATCGCCGCACCGGCAGGTGGCACCTTGCCAGCACGAAACGTCACCGTGCCGGTTAGATGATCCACCGACACATCCGAAGGCGGGACCTTCACCCCCTCGACGGAAACGAGGATAGAGCCCTCGACCGGCTTTTCCACCCGCCTGATGAAGGCACCGCCGGCATCGGCATAGGTCTTCACCAGCTGAAACTGTGCGGTTGCGCCATCGCCGGTGCCGATCCTCTGATCCGTGGCGGCAGGTGTCCCGCCCGGCGGGCAGGATTTGCAATCGACGGGGTCACGAAAGCGGAAACCATAAAGCTCACCGCGCCGCGCCTCGAAAAAGCCGAGCACCTCGTAAAGATCGGCCACCGAGCGGATGCCGGACCCGGCATCATAAGCGCGCCTCGCATTCTTCCAGCGCTGGTTGCGGCTCTCGCGCCCATTGGAGAGATTAACGATATCGGTCCGCCGCACCGGCCCGCCGCTCACACCGAGCGCCAGCCGCAGCGGAAACCGCACTTCATGAAATGCCGCCATGTCGTTGTTCCACGAATCTTTTTGCTGTGTTGAAAGGTCGATGCGTCACAAACCGCGCTGGCCGCGCCCGACGCTGCGGGCCAGCATGGCGGCGATCTGGCCTTCACTTTTTCTAAAACTCGCCGCATCGGTCGCCGTCACGTTGAAGACGATCCGCGCACCACCACCGCCTGCCGGTGCGGCCACACCCAGAGCACCATCCGAGCCACGCTTTAGCGGCAGGATCGCTTCCGCTCCCGCCTCGCCCATCAGGCCCAGCCCACCGCCCATCGGAAAAAAAGTGGGGCTGGAAACCACGCCGCCATCAGCAAAAGGCGTGATGCTGCGCCCCGGCACCCCGCCATCGGCAAAGGCAAACAAGGAACCGCCACCGTTCAAAAGTCCGCCGACGGCATTGCCGATCATATTCTCCAACGGCTTCAAACCGGCCGAAAGCGCCATGCCCGACAGGCGTTCGCCGAGGCCGCGCAGCACATCGTCCAGCCCCTTGCCACCCGTCGTTGCGGCCTGCAGGGCGCTGGTCAACGCCGCCCCGAACCGCTCGGAGCGCTTTTCGAGATCGCCCATCACATCCGCAAGCGCTTCCGCCTCCTCGCGGTTCTCCGCAATCGATCCTTCGCCTGCCATTGCGCTTGCCTTTCTGATTCAACTGGGGAATGCATGCTGCTGAAACAGCTTTCAAAAAGCAGCTATTCAGCCAACGCTCTTTAAAAACCCGGCTTGTTGGGTTATGGTTTTCATGGTCACGGTTCTGCGACAGCATGGCATGCGTTTTGTCATCTACACGGCCGATCACGAGCCGCCGCATGCGCATGTCTACGGAGAGGGTGAAGCCCGCATCGACCTCGTCAGTCTCACCGTTCTCACGCAGGGCGGCATGTCGGACCGGGATGTGCGGCGCGCCGTTACAGTGATCGAGGAGAACCGGACGCTGTTTATGCAAACCTGGAGACGATATCATGGTTGGTGTCAGCGATACCGAACTTGCCGCCGCCAGGGAGCGCTGGCAGCAGGAACGTGTGGAACGCCCTATTCCGGTCTCCGTGCGTTTCGAAGCGGCATCGGCCCGCGTCATCGTCGATTTTACCAATGGCGCCTGCTTCATGTTTCCGGCCCGGGCACTGGAAGGTTTGCAAGACGCTACCGCGCAACAGCTGGCTGAAGTCGAGCTTCTCGGCGAGACCGGCCTGCATTGGGAAAGTCTCGATGTCGATTACACAATCAGTGGACTGATGAACGGCATTTTCGGCAGCCGTATATTCATGGAAGCCCAGCGCAAGGGCGGCCAATCCCGCTCGCCGGCAAAGGCAGCGGCCAGCCGTGCCAATGGCGCAAAGGGTGGCCGTCCGCGAAAAATACCCTGATACCGTCACCCATCAGGAAACAGCCGCATCATCGCCTCCATCGCCTGACGATCGGGGCTGCGGGAGATGGCGCGTGCGCCGCCCGTCATCGCGAAGAACTCCCTTGGCGTCAGCCGCCAGAAGGTTTCGGAAGAAAGCCGCAGCAGGCAGAAGCCGGCATGGATGACCGCCTCCCAGGGGAAAGGGCGGGGCCTCGCCTCGCCTGCTGCGGCACTCAAGGGTCCGGCTGTGTTTCTCCTTTCGGGCCGCCGAAGGTGGCGGTCAGAAGATCGGCGATGATCGCGGCATGGCCGGCGATGCCGCCCTCCACGGTTGCCGCAGCCACGTCTTCGTCGGAAAACACATTGCCCGCGCCGCGCAGGCCGGCACCGATGACCCGGATCATATCGGCGGCCTTCATGCGGCCGCTGGCAAAACGCTCGGCGAGCGCGGTGAGATCATCGGCCTGAAAGGCGGTTTCGAGTTCGGCGAGAGCCCCGAGCGTCAGGCAGAGAATGCGCCTTTCACCGTCGATCAGCGCCTCGATCTCGCCGCGATGGCGGTTCGCCCGCCCATAACGCAAACCCTGCGGCATCACAGCGCTCCGAAATTAAGGAGACCGGCCGATTCCAGCGCGATCTCGAATTGCACCTCGCCATCGTGGCGACCGGAATATTCGAGCGCGACGATCTGGAACGGCCCGGTCACGGCACCGAAATCGGGGATGAGGAGTTGCCAGCCCGGAATGCTTCCGGCAAAAAACGCGCCGCGCACCAATGCGTCGCTCGCCTGATCCTTGAAGATGCCGGATGCCGTCAGCGACGCCCGCTGTACGCCGGCGCCGGCCAGAAGCTCGCGCCAGCGCCCCGCACTTTCGCCATCGGTTATGTCCACGGCCTGCGCGTTGAAGGCCAACCGCTTTGTTCGCAGCCCCGCCACGGTCACATAGGAACCGGCGCTGTCGATCTTCAGCAGCAGGTCCTTGCCCTTCTGCGCCACCATGTTGTTCTCCTTACCGTTTCGATTGATGTTGCCGGGCCGCAATGGGCCTGCTACCAATTGTTTCTCCGCATTCCGCACCCCTGATTTTCATCATGTCCGAAGCCGCTCCCTTCCCGTCCCGCGCGCGCCTTATCGGCGTGCTTGCGGTTGGGCAGATCATCAGCTGGGGCAGCGGGTTCGACATGCTGGCCGTGCTCGGCCCACGGATCGGGCAGGAACTGGCCATCGCCAACGAGGTGGTTTTCGCCGGCCTCACCGTCATGATGACGATCAGCGCGCTCTGCGGTCCGCTTCTGGGAAGAACGCTGGTGCGCCACGGCGCGGCACCCGTGCTTGTGGCGGGTTCATTGCTGTTTGCCGCCGGTTTTGCCGTGCTCGCCTTTGCGGGCGGCGTGGCAAGTTATCTGCTCGGCTGGGCCGTGATCGGTTTTGCCGCCACCTGTGGCCTGACGACGGCCGCCCATGCCGCCGTCGTGGAGCGCGTCGGGGCGGAAAGCGGCCGGTTGCTGACGCTGCTGATGCTGTTTACCGGGCTTTCGGCCGCGGTTTTCCTGCCGGTGACCGCGCTTGCCGACCAGCATCTCGGCTGGCGCGGCACGCTTGTCGCCTATGCCGGTCTGCAGCTCTTCGTGCTTCTGCCCCTCTACGTCTTCGTGCTTCCCGGGCGGCCGGCCCGCAAGGCCACGGGGTCGCGGGAGGTGGCCGGGGCTTCGCCCCCGCCCGTCGATACACGCCGCGCCTTCATGCTTCTGGCCGCAATGACGACGATCAGCGCGTTTACGACCTTCGGCCTGTCGCCGCTGCTGCCCTTGCTGCTGGTTCAGGCGGGGGCGACACAATCGCTGGCCGTGCAGCTGGCATCCGCCCGCAGCGTACTTGCGATCACCGCGCGCGGGCTGGATTTCCTGCTTGGCAAACACGGCAACCCGTTCGTCACCGCCATGATCGGTTTCTGTCTGCTGCTCGTGTCGCTGCTGCTGTTGCTGGCCTTTGCGCCTGCCATGCCGGCTTTCATCGGCTTTATTGTATTCTTCGGTTTTGGCGCGGGCGTGCTCACCGTCAGCCGGGCGGTGTTGCCGCTGGCGGTGTTTTCGCCGGAAGAATATGGCCTTCAGGCCGCGCGTATTTCCCTTCCGCAGAACCTCGCCATCGCCTTTGCGCCTGTTATCTTCACGCTGGCGCTGGATCGCAGCGGGGTCTCGTCCATGCTGACCATCGCTTCCGTGCTGATCGGCATTTCATTTGTGCTGCTGCTCGTACTTTGGAAGACCATGCGCAGGCAGGCTTCCTGAAAGAGGCTCATTCCGTTACCGCGCGGAAACGCATGTCCGCGATGAAGTTCCGCGACTTTGCTTCGCGCCGGGAGCGGCAGGAGCGCAGTTGCAAGTTGACCAGCGAGACATTGGCAAGCGGCAGGGCGGCATCATCGAGCAGGGTTTTCACCCGCTCTGTGATTTCGCCGGCCTGTTTGCGGCCGGCGGCATCGCTCCAGATTTCCAGCGACAGGACATGTTCCTCGGCTTTTTCCGTCGCGGTCGAATAATCCCGGCTGTCAATTTCGCCAATGACGATGCAGGGCATAAGCGCGCGCGGCAGAAGCCGGTCGACGATGCCGCCTGATGTCAGAGCCATCAGCACCGCATCGCCCGTCAGCCGCGCAAAAACCGCCTTCAGAAGTGCGTTTGCAGCGCTCACAGGCTTTCCTCCTCGCAGCGGCAGACGATGAAGCGGCGGGTCTCGTCCGGATCCATCACCGTGCGGATGCACAAAATGCGCCGGCCCTTGCGAAAGCGCATGCCGGCCGCGATATCGCTGCGCCAGGTGAGCCAGACGCGATGGGTGATCGTCACGCCCTCGGCCGAAGCACGCTCATGGGACGCCTCCGAAACCGGCTCGATCGCCGCCCAGAGCGAGCGCAGGACATCCCAGCGTTCCAGCGCACCGCCCTGCTCGTCCGGCATCTCCGTCCGCATTTCCAGCTCCAGCCGCGCCGTCAGCCTGCCGGGGTCGAGAAAAACGAGATTCATGGCTTAAAGCCCCATGCGGCAGAAGGGCGCCACCAGCCGCTCGTAACCGGCCGGAACCACTGCGGGCTGATTTTCCAGGGCAACGGCGCCGCGAAAGGCAAACATCTGCGCCACATGCATCAGCATGGCGCGTTTCAGCGTATCCGGCACATCGGTCCCGGCCTCGCCATAACCGGCGATGAAGTCGATTTCGATACCGTTCATCACCCGTCCGGGGGCCGGCGGATTGCGCAGCCACAGCCGCGCCGGACGCGCTGCGCCGTCCAGTAACTTATCAGCGGCGGTGATATTGGTCTCGCGCCCGTCGATGCCAAAAACCAGAATCGTTTCGATGGTTTGCACCGGTGTCTTGGCAATCGGAATCACACCCGTCTGCGGCCATTGGTCGAGATAAAGCCGCCAGGTCTGGTGCAGCAGGCAAAGGCCGCTCACGCGCTCCAGATGCTCGCGGGCGGTGCGGATCAGCGCGGCAAGAAGCGCGTCCTCGTCGCTGCCGTCGAGACGCAGATGCGCCTTGACCTCGGCAAGGGTCAGCGGCTCCGCCTGCGGCGGATTTATGAGGGCGTAGGTCATGGGGTCTCCGGGATGACGCAATTACGGGCTGGATGAGCGAGCGGGTGCAACAAGTTTCTTCTCCCCGTGGGGGAGAAGTCCGCGGCAGCGGGATGAGGGGGCAAGGGTAATGGTATCCGGCAACGTTGCCCCCTCATCTGCCCCTTCGGGCATCTTCTCCCCGGCGGGGAGAAGAAATGCGCCGCTAAATCTCTGGTCAATTCACCCCGAATTTCACCAGCTTGATCGCCTCGAAATTCTGTACGCCGCCACCCACGCGCTTGGTGGTGTAGAACAGCACATAGGGTTTGGCCGAATAGGGATCGCGCAGGATGCGGACACCGGTGCGGTCGACGACGAGATAACCGGAGCGGAAATCGCCAAAGGCGATGGCGAAACTGTTGGCCGCGACATTCGGCATGTCTTCCGCCTCCGTCACCGGAAAGCCCATCAGCGAGGCGGGCTGGCCGGCGGCGGCGGGCGGGTGCCAGAGGTAAGCGCCGGTCGTGTCCTTGAAACGGCGCAGCGCCGCCTGCGTCTTGCGGTTCATCAGGAACGCGCCGTTCTGGCGGTGGCCGGCCTTCAGACCATAGATGGCATCGAGCAGCACATCCATCGGCCCGGCGGAAGCGAAGCCGGCCGAAACGCCGGTCGCGACATAACCGATATTGCCCCAGCTCCAGCTGTCATTGGCAACGGGCGTATAGGCGAGAAAACCCTTCGGTTTGTTGACGCCATCACCGGCAATGAAAGCGGCAGCCTCCTGTTCGGCAAAGGCGATATCCACTTCCGAGGCGATCCATGCCTCGACATCAACAGCCGCGTCGTCCAGCAGGCCCTGGGTCGCGGCGGGCATGGCGTAGAGTTCCATGGTCGGGAAAGAAAGCTCAGACAGCTTCGGTGTCGCCGTTTCGGGACGGGCCGCAGTTTCGGAGACCCAGCCGGTGGCCAGTCCGCCGGCGGCGAAGGGTTTCTTCAGCACGGCCGTGGACACCTGCCGCACAGTGGCGAGCGCCCGGATCGGCGAAATCGCCGTCATGCGCCGGCCAATCTCGCCATCCGTCTCGGTCGGCACCAGAAAGCCGCCATCCGCGCCGCTCGATCCGGCAAAGGCCTTGGCCTCCAGATCACGCAGCGCGCCCTCCTCACCCCGGCGGATATAGGCCTCGAAGGCGGCCTTATGCTCTTCGGCATCGTGCGAGGGCGCGTCCCTCCGGCCAAGCGCAGGCCGCGCCTTCCTGAGCGCCAGATCGTCCATGATCTTTCTGTTATCGTCGAGCGCCCTGTCGATACGATCGAGCTTGTCGCGGGTCACGATATCCGCACCCATCTTGCGTTCGATGTCATTGAGCCGCTGGTCGTTGGTTTCGCGAAAAGCCTCGAAGGCCTCCATGAACTCGTCGAAGGCCGCCGTCATCGTGTCGGGCACGGCCTTTACCTGCGGCGCAACGGTCATTGCCGCCGGTTTTGTCATCTGGTCTGTCATGTCGCCATCCTTGTTTCAGAAATACGTGTCGGGAAGTCAGCGTTTGAAGGTGGTGTCGAACAGCGAGCGGGCGGCGCGGCGCATGCTGCGCGCCAGTTCGGTCTCGCGGTCACGGAAAAAGCGGGCATGTTTGACGTCGGACATCCGCGCCGAAGGCAGCATCGGAAAGGTAACGACCGAGATTTCCCAGAGATCGGCTTCCACAATGCGTCGCACGCCGGAACGCTCGGCCTTGCCCGAGCGAACGGTGCGGAAACCGATCGACAGCCCGTCCAGCGCGCCGGTCTTCATCAACGAATGCACCTCACACGAGCGGACAACACCCGGTGCCAGAACGCCCTCGACATAAAGCCCGCGCTCATCCTCGCGGATGGTGCGCCAGGCGCCGATCGGCTCGGCCGGATCGTGCTGGTAGAGCATGCGGATACCGGCCGCTCCCCGCTCCTCGATGGAGCGGCGGAAAGCGCCGCGCTCGATCACGTCACGGCCGAGGTCGACCTCGCCGAAGACGCTGGCATAACCGGAAAACGTGCCGTCGCCGGCGATGCCGCGCAGTTCCAGACTGGCGAATTTGCGCGTGGCGGGACGCGGCCCGCGATAGGCGTGCATGGGAAACTCCTGCGATGTGAAAATGAAGCCGCCTTGCGGCGCGGGCTCAGCTGCGCGGGCGTGTGCCATAGTGGCTGGCCACCCGCACCATCACGCCCAGCCCCCACCAGGCCATCATGCTTGCGGCGGCGGAGCCCGCCACCATGATTTCCCGGCCGGAAAGCGCGCCGGCAATATCGAGCTGCTGCACGATCCACAGGCCGATCGGCCCGCCGAAGATCATGCCGCAGGACACCCCGGTGATGAAACGGCTCGCCGCTTCCCGTTTGCTTTTCGGCAGCAGATAGACAAGCGACACGCCGGCACCCGCGACGGCGCCGGTGATGCGGGCGGCCCAGATGCCGGCCTCATTGGCGAATTCAGACATGGGTAATCATTCCGGTTTAGGATGTTGCAATCGGGCGAACGCACCGCGTCGCCCGCAGGTGTTGTTTGCGCGCCTGCGGTGGGTAATTTCACGAGTCTTCGGAGAAGCTTGGGCGGAAAGCCTCACAAAGAGAATCCGCCACTTCAGAAAATGGTTCAGCAGAAACAGACGGCTGCGAAAGCGCGGTTTGCCGGCTCAGTAACCAACGGCTTCGCGTTTTTCCTCGTCGCTCAGAAACGACGCCGCGCCGATGCGGCTCCACAGCGCATCCCGCTCGCCGGCGAGCCCGGCGATCTTGTCGAGATCCGGCTCCAGACGCAGCCCCGCGCCGAAGACCGGTGCGAGCCAGCCGCACAATCTTGCCGCCGTGCGGTTGACGAGCGGCAGCACGGTGAGGCGATAAAAGGCACGGTTCGCCTCCTGGTAATTGGCATAGGTATTGTCGCCGGGAATGCCGATCAGCATCGGCGGCACGCCGAGCGCCAGCGCGATATCGCGGGCGGCACCGTTGCGGGCTTCCAGAAAATCCATGTCGCGCGGCGAAAGGCCCATGGCCTTCCAGTCCAGCCCGCCTTCCAGAAGCAGCGGG
Organism: Rhizobium sp. UGM030330-04; assembly: GCF_003208455.1. Classification (NCBI taxonomy): domain Bacteria; kingdom Pseudomonadati; phylum Pseudomonadota; class Alphaproteobacteria; order Hyphomicrobiales; family Rhizobiaceae; genus Rhizobium; species Rhizobium sp. UGM030330-04. The sequence goes on along the minus strand of NZ_QKML01000005.1, from coordinate 268,481 downwards.
CGGCCGGCGTTCATCGCGCCCTGATAGCCCTCCTCCAGCTCGCGCTTCAGCCGTTCATATTGCTCGGTGGAAAGATTGCCGCCCTCCTTCGGCTGATAGACCAGCGCGCCCGAAGGCCGGGCGGAATTGTCCAGCAGGCGCTTGTTCCACTGGCTCGCGGCGTTGTGTAGATCAAGCGCAGCACCTGCGGAAGCCAGCGGCGCAAAACCCGCCCGGTCATCCAGCGGATGGAAAAGTTTCAGGTGCAGCAGCCCCAGCCCATCGCGCTCGGCGGCGATGCGGCGCGACGCGCGCCCTTCGGCGCGGTAGTCATAAGCCACCGGCCAGCCATCCGCCCCCTCGACAATGCTTACCCGATCCGGCCGCAGCAGATGCAGTTCCCTTAAACGCCCGCCGATCATCAGAGGTTCGACATAGGCATTTCCGGCCAGCATCAGGTGACCATAAAGCGCCTCGAAAAAATCCGGCCCGCCCATATGCGCGCCCGGCTTCGTCAGGAGCGCCAGCAGCGGATGATCGCCGATTTCCTCGTCGCCATCATAAAGCAGCCAGTTCACCGATGCGGCCGCTTCCGCCACCATGCGGGCGGCACGGTGGGCGACCGGGTTTTTCATGAAGCCTTCGCGGGCAAGTGCGGCATAGGACCGGCCGGACCAGAAGGCCTGCCCGCCCTGCCTCGCCACCGCCATGAAGCCGCCCGCCGTCATTTTGCTTTCGGGCACGGCTTTGCCATCCGCCGGGCGCAGCCACGGCAGGGAAAACGGAAATCGCATGGAGTTGTCCTTGTTTTGATGGCGTGTTTTGATGGCGTGTTTGGACCCCGTGCACGCCCACACGCCGTCACCCCGGACGAGATCCGGGGTCCGGCCAGCCCAAGTCCTTGGGCCGAAAAAGCCCTTCTCGCCGCGCAGACGCGCGGCGGCTGGATGCCGGATCAAGTCCGGCATGACGGAGGAAAGGTTTGCGTACCTTGCCAGCAGACACATTGCGAATGTGCCTCCCGCTTTCGCAGGCGAAGGCGAAGGCGGATATTACCGGATGGGTGCCTTCACCGCCGTGTCGCTGTTGAAATCAGCGGCGACGCGGGTTTCGCGCAGCGGCTTGACCGTGCGGGTCGAGAGATCATAGGCGGGGTCGGCCTTGTAGGCTGCCAGCGCCGCCTCGTTTTCGAACTCGCCGTAGACGATGAAATCGACCGAGTTGCCCCATTGGTCCTTCTTCACGTTCTCGCCGATTTCCAGCGTCAGCGCATGCGGGATCGCGGTGAGGCCGGAAAGCCCCTTGCGCACGGCGTCGCGGTTTTCCTCGGGAACAGTGAAAAAAACGATATGGCGGATCACGGTGTCACCTGTCATGCAAAATTCGAAGGCGGCCTTCTGGGCGCGCGTAACGGGTTATCATCTGGCCCGCCCCGGTTCAATCCGCGCCGCGACAAGGGCGCGATGAAATGCGCGTGCGTGGCCAGCCACAAGCCGCGCCCGGTCGCTGCCATTGATGATGGCGCGGGCACCCTCCCAGTCCTCCCGCTGCGCGCCGAAGAAGTCGGCAAGCCGGCGGCCGGTGAAGCTGCCGGCGATCATGCCGTGGATCAGGATGGCTGTTGCCACCTCCGTTTCCATGGCCCGCTCGGGCCGCTCCACAAGGTCGATGCCTGTCAGCACCGACATGGCCTCGTAGTTGCGGCGATGTGTCAGCTGCACGAAGCCCCGCCCCAGCCAGCTTTTTCCGTCCGTGTCCCGTTGCCAGTAAGGCTTGCGAACCATCGGCAGGCGGCCGGCCGCAAAGGCACGGTCCAGCCGCGCAATCGCCTCCGCATCGCTTGCCGCCAGAGTCTCGCGCACCGGCTGCATGGTGGCAGCCGTTTCGTGAAAGCTGGTTGCCAGCATATAGGCCAGCCAGCGCGGATCGCCCTGTGGCCCGGCCTTTGCCCATCCGGCAAGTATCGTCTTCGTCCCCGCAAGTTGCGCGGCACGCAGGCGGCCGCCAAAGATCGAAACCCGCACCGACGCGAAGAATCGCGCCTCGTCATAGGCCATAGCCGGCTCCTGAAAACGATGGGCGATATGACACCCGGTTTTTCCACATGATGGCCGTCAGGACTAAATCGATTTGAAAAAACCTTAATCGATTTTAATCCGCAGACCGCGGTTTTGGGGTAAAAAAATCCTTGAATTCCGGAACCTTAGCGCGCTAACTCCATTCACCGCGCAATCCAGCTGCGTTAACCATTCAAGGAGGAATGCCACCATGACAGCGACAATCCCCCAGACCGTTTATGACCGTCTCGAAAACGAGTGGCGCCAGATGCGCGAAACCGGCTCCCAGCCGAAACCGGCGCAATCTCCGAAGAAGTAAGACCTGTCCGACGCCCGATCATGGGCGGATACGGTGCTGAAAATTTCTTCTCCCCGCCGGGGAGAAGATGGCCCGAAGGGTCAGATGAGGGGGTAACCTCTCTAATTATCTCTACCGTCGCCCCCTCATCCCGCTGCCGCGACCTTCTCCCCCTCGGGAAGAAGAAACACGCGGCATCCGTGTGCCAGTCATTGCCCGTGATGGTGGACGCGACGTATCAATCAACTCACATCCCGCGCACCCTCGGCTCATTCACCACCATCGTCGTCAGCGCCGTTATCGCCCAGACAAGTGCGTCCAGCCGGTCGGGCGAGCGACCGGATGACAGGCCATCCGGCCCGAAATCCGTCATCTGGTCTTCGAGCTTCTCAAACCGCGCGGCGTGACGCACCCTGCCCTGCTCGTAAAGTGCGGCGACCGGCTCGGCGCGGGTGAATTTTCCTCTGCTGGCCCGCACCAGAGTGAGCGGCAGGTCGGCGTCCACGCTTTGCAGCATCGCCCGCACCATCTCTCCGCCCTGATTGACCTCGGCCACCACCCGGTCAGCCGCGTGGCGGCGGAAGGCGGCGACCACCGCGCGGGCCCAGCCGGCCGGTGTTTCGCCTTCCACCGAACAATCGGCAAGCACGGCGAGTTTGCCCGACATGCCAAGCCCCGCAACGACGATGCCGCAGCAGGAATTTTCACCTGCACCGGCAGGCGGATCGACCGCCACCACGATCCGCGAGAGCGGCTCATGCGTCACCTCGACAATTGTTTCGAGATCGGCGCGTTTCCACAATGCTCCCTCGCGCTCGTCGATCAGCTCGCCGCCGATTTCCTGACGCCCCAGCCGCGTGCCGCCGTAACGGTCCTGCATGGCCTTCAGGAAACCGGGCGACAGGTTCTGCGCATTCATGGCGGTCGGCATTCGCGCAACCCGCGTTGAAGGATCGGCCAGCAGCGCCTTCAACAGCGGAATGGGTCGCGGCGTCGTGGTCACCAGTTGCCGCGGTGCCTCGCCCAGTCGAAGGCCAAATTGCAGCATGTCCCAGGTTTCCTGCGGATATTTCCATTTTCCCAGCTCATCCGCCCAGGCCATGTGGAATTGCGGGCCGCGCAGGCTTTCGGGGTCTTCCGAGGAAAACACCTGCGCCATCGCACCATTCGGCCAGAGGAGCCGGCGGCGCGTGACCTCGAAAGCGGGACGGCGACGGCGGGCGATACGGCAGATGCCGGAAATACCGTCGATCATCACCTCGCGGGCGTCACCCAGCGTTTCCGCAATGAGCGCGATGCGCAAATCCGATTGTTTGCCGGCGGAAGCAATGCCGTGCACCCACTCGGCACCGGCGCGGGTCTTGCCGGAACCGCGCCCGCCGATCAAAAGCCATGTCCGCCAGTCGCCCTCAGGCGGCTGCTGCGGCAGGTTGCCAAGGAAACGCCAGTCGTGCGAAAGGGCAAAGACCTGATCCTTGATATGAGGGTCGGGCGAAAGCTCCGTCATGCATCAGGTTCCCCGGATGCAACCGGTGTCAGCCCCGCCTCCAGCTTGGCGCGGCATTTCTGGTCGGCCAGTTCGTCGATGCGTTTGAGGAAATGCGCCACTGCGGCCTCGTAGTCTTCGGTATCGGTTTCGTCCTCAGCGGCAAGCGCTTCCCTCTCTTCCGCCAACACCCGTTGCAAGGCGTCGATGCGCTCCAGCGTGCGCACGATCAGCGAAAGCTGATCCGTCGCAGCCTTCACATCGGCACGCGCCTGTTTGCCGGGAGCGTCATCCGCAGCTCCCAACAGGGCCGCCTCGCTCTCCTGCCGCAGGGTGCGGTACAGGTGGAACTGATCACGCATCTCTTCCGTCATCTCGTTCAGCATCTGCCTTAGCTCGCCGTTACGCGCCGCATCCTCGGCGGCCAGCTTGTCGGCCCGCGACTTTGTCTCAGGCGCGGTATCCGGCATGTCGTCACCGACATAGGCAGGCCGTTCCGGCCACGCGCTGCAGAGCACCGGGTCGCAAGTGTCAGAATTCGTCATGGAATCGGCCTGAGAGAAAAATGGCAGTGATTGGGATCAAGTGACTCTGTCGCGCTATCGCCCGTTTTTTCTGAGACGAAGCATTTCTCTCCCCGTCATACCGGCCTCGGGCCGGTATCTAGCCGACGCGCGTCTACGCGGCGAAAGGAGTCTTTTCAGCCCAAGGACTTGGGCTGGCTGGATTCCGGCTCAAGGCCGGAATGACGGGAGAAACATGCCTTGGTATGGGAGCTGGACAGCCAATCGGATAGACTGCGGTATCGCTGAGAAATATAGGGCGGCTCGTCATCAACCCCGAAGGCAACCCTTCGAACCGGCCTCTGCCGTCAGCCGCAAATCTCCGACCGTAGCCAAACACTACCAAACCACCGTCACGGTGTAAAGGATTATTTTCCTATTTTGATGATTTTTATCCTGCCAACAGGATTTGCACCCTCGCCCGCCGCATATTACACTCCGCGCCAGGCAATGAGCAGAAGGGGCAGGTCAAGTTGGTGAAACAATGGGTTGGGCGGTTGTTTGCGGGTCTTTCGGCAACCGGCATCGTCTTCGGTACGGTCCTGTTCTGCGCTTCGCTCACACCCTCGCTTCTGCCGCGCACATGGCTGATGCAGGGGGTTCTGTGCGGATTTTCCTTTGCCATCGGTTATCTGATCGGTGTCGCCCTGCACGCCGTCTGGGCCTATCTGGAACTGCCAGAACCCTCGCGCCACAATGTCCGCAGCGTTCGTTTTCTCATCGCGCTTGCTGCCGCCATCACGGCCATTGCGTTTTTGTGGCAGGCGAAGGACTGGCAGAATTCCATCCGCGTGCTGATGGAGCTCGATCCGCTGCCAAGCGCCCATCCCACCAAGACCGGTGGCCTTGCCGTACTGGTCGCCGCCATCCTGATTGGCGCCGGCCGGCTCTTCCAGCTTATCCGCCGGTTCTTTGCCGCGCGCAGTCGGCATTTCCTGCCGCGCCGGCTCGCCAATGTTCTCGGCATTGCCGCTGCCATCGTGCTGTCATGGATGCTGCTCAACGGCCTGATCTTCGATATCGGCCTGAAATTTGCCGATTCCTCGCTGAAACAGGTGGATGCACTGATCGAGCCTGACGTGCCGCGCCCGTCCGATCCGCTGAAGACCGGCAGCAGCGCGTCGCTGATGACATGGGAATCGCTTGGCCGTCGCGGGCGGGAATTCGTGGCAGGCGGGCCTGAAGCGCAGGAAATCACCGCCTTCACCCACCGTCCGGCCAGCGAACCGCTCCGGGTCTATGCCGGTCTGAATTCCGCTTCGACACCCGAAGCAAGAGCCAAACTGGCGCTGGAGGAACTGAAGCGGGTCGGCGGTTTCGAACGCAAGGTGCTGCTGGTCGTCATCCCGACCGGCACCGGCTGGATCGACCCCGAAGCGCTTGACACGGTGGAATATCTGCATGATGGCGACATCGCCAGCGTCGCCGTGCAATATTCCTATCTTTCCAGCTGGATCGCGCTTCTTACCGAGCCTGACTACGGCGTTGAAACGGCGCGCGCGCTGTTCCACGCCGTCTATGGTTATTGGACCACTCTGCCAAAGGAAACCCGGCCGAAACTTTATCTGCATGGCCTCAGCCTCGGTTCGCTCAATTCGCAGAAGTCCTCCGATCTTTACGACGTGCTGTCCGATCCGTTTCAGGGCGCGCTGTGGAGCGGCCCACCGTTCTCCAGCCCCACATGGCGCATGGCCACCAACGGGCGGGTTGAGGGCACACCGGCATGGCTGCCGCGTTTCCGCGATTCCTCCGTCATCCGTTTTGCCAACCAATATACCACCGCCCATATGCCCGATGCGAAATGGGGGCCGATGCGGATCGTCTATCTGCAATATGCGAGCGACCCGATCACCTTCTTCGAAACCGCTTCGCTTTATCGGCGTCCAGAGTGGATGGCACATCACGGGCCTGACGTTTCCACGTCGTTCCGATGGTTCCCGGTGGTGACGCTGCTGCAGCTCGGTCTCGATGTCGCCGCCGCCACCACCGCACCGATCGGTTACGGCCATGTCTATGCCCCGGAACACTACATCGATGCATGGATGGAGGTGACGCAGCCCGACGGCTGGAGCGCCGAGGAGACCCAGCGGCTGAAGATGTTCTTCAAGGCCCGCCGCGGCTCCACCGATCCGGCGTGAGCGCGGCGGGCGTATCGCTTGCCGGCGTCAGCCCTTCAGCGCGTCCAGATGGTCGGCCACATAGGCTTCCAGCGAGCGCGGCGCGTGGCCGGTCAGGGTCTCGACATCACCGGTCACCACCGCTGTCCAGCCTTCACGCACGGGATAAAAGATCGAGGCGAGGAAAGAGGCATAATCCTTCGGCACACCCGCACCGGTGAGGATGCCGATGAAGACCTCATCCGAAACGGCGGCATAAGAAACCGGCTTGCCGATCGCCTTTGAAATCACCGCGGCTGCCTCGCCGTAGCCGAAGGCCTTCGGCCCGGTCAGGTTGAAGGCCCTGCCATTTAAGGCGTCGGAGGTCAGCGCGGCAGCCGCGCTGTCGGCGATATCGCGCACGTCGATGAAGCTCGACTTGCCCTCGCCGGCCGGCACGGCGATCTGGCCATGTTCAATGCCGGCCTTCCAGTAGCTGTGAAAATTATCGGCAAACCAGTTGGGGCGCAGGATGACGTAAGGCGTACCCGACGCGATGATCTTCAGTTCGATCTGGCGATAGGGAATGGAATCGTCGGCATCGACACCGAGGACGCTGAGGAAAACGATCTTCACCTTGCGACGCGCCGCCTCCTCGACAACGGGCGTCAAAGCGTCGATGGCATCCAGACGCCCGCCCGCCAGGATCAGGAACAGCCGGTCCACGCCGTCGAATGCATCGGCGTAAGTTGCCCGGTCGGTATAATCGAAACGCACCCCTTCGGCGCCATCCGCCGCCTTGCCGCTGCGCGAGGCAGCCTTGACGCTTTCACCCTTTGCCAGAAGTGCCTTGACCAGCGGCGTGCCGATGGTGCCGGTGGAACCGATTACGAGTATCTTGCCTGTCATCTCAAATCTCCTTAGTATCTAATGGAAACCATGTTTCGGAAACACAGGTACTGCGTTTGCGAAATCATGAAAAGAGAGCACTTTTCGGTTATCTGGTTTCCTCGCGGAAACCGGCGTGGCCGTAAGAAGATGGAAAAGACCGATGGAAAACATCTATGACGTCTATGAGGACCGCTGCCCCACCCGCATGGTGCTGGACAGGATCGCCGACAAATGGGCGCTGTTGATCCTCGACAAGCTGCGGCGCGATCCCGTGCGCTTCAACCTGCTGCGGCGCGAGATCAAGGGCATTTCGCAGAAGGTCCTGTCGCAGACGCTGAAGAAGCTCGAGCGTGACGGGCTGATTTCCCGGCAAGCCTTTCCAACCGTTCCGGTAACGGTCGAATATTCGCTGACGCCGCTGGGGCGGACGCTGACCGACACGGTGGCGGCGCTTGCGCATTGGGCGGAGGGCAATATGGACGCGGTGCTGGCGGCACAGAGGGCCTATGACGAGAGGGCGCCGGCTTAGATGGTCTTCGCGCCCTCGCGTAGTGACAAAAGCATGGGAGAGACAAGCGCCTTTGCCGCTTCGTTTTGTAGAACATTTCTTCCGTCATACCGGCCTTGAGCCGGTATCCAGCCAGCCCAAGTCCTTGGGCTGAAAGGACTCTATTCGCCGCGCAGACGCGCTGCGGCTGGATGTCGGATCAAGTCCGGCATGACGGAAGTAGGTTTTGCGTACCCTACACTTCCCAAAACATCCCTACCGCGAAATCCGCGTCGAAAGAATGATCGACGACAGCGTGCGCTCCACACCGTCAAGCGCGCCTATGCGGTCGATCAGCCGGTCGAGATCGAGGATCGAAGGGGCGGCCAGAATCGCAATCAGGTCAAATGTGCCGCTCACCGAATGCAGCGTCGTGACCTCCTTGATGGCGGCAAGCGCGGCCGTCACGCCGGGCAGCGCCTTGGGTGCAATGGTAATCAGCACATGGGCGCGCACCAGCCCGGAAAGATAGCTTTCCGAAAGCCTCAGGCCATAACCGGCAATCACCCCGTCTGCCTCCAGCCGCTCGATGCGCGCCTGCACGGTCGTGCGGGAAAGGCCGAGTTTGCGCGCCAGTTCCGCCACCGGCATGCGGGCATTTTCGGAAAGCAGGGCCAGCAGCGCCCGATCCTTGTCGGCGATCGTCATAATGATCAATCCTCTCGTCTAACTGTCCAATAATAGACCGCTATCTGCACATAGTGAAGCTGCGAATCGTCAATAGAAGCTGGCATTCTGTCTCTGAGGCGCATTCGTTGCGCAAAGACATGCGAATTTACTGCGGGGAACAAAAACATGAAAAACATTGTCGTCATCGGCGCGGGCAATATCGGTTCAGCCATCGCCTGGATGCTGGCCGCAACAGGCGATTATCGCATCACGGTTGCCGACCGCTCGGCCGACCAGCTGGCCAATGTGCCGGCGCATGAGCGCGTCGATACCGAGATCGTCGATATCGCCGATCGCCCGGCGCTGGAAGCACTGCTGAAGGGCAAATTCGCCGTGCTTTCCGCAGCCCCCTTCCACCTGACGGCGGGCATTGCGGAGGCGGCGGTCACTGTGGGCACGCATTATCTCGACCTCACCGAAGACGTGGAATCCACCCGCAAGGTCAAGGCGCTCTCGGAAACGGCTGAGACCGCGCTCATTCCGCAATGCGGTCTGGCGCCCGGCTTCATCTCCATCGTCGCCGCAGATCTCGCCGCCCGCTTCGACAAGCTCGACAGCGTGCGCATGCGTGTCGGCGCGCTGCCGCAATATCCGTCCAATGCGCTCAACTACAATCTTACCTGGAGCACGGACGGGCTGATCAACGAATATATCGAGCCCTGCGAAGCCATCGTCGAAGGCCGCCTTACCGCCGTTCCGGCGCTGGAAGAGCGCGAGGAATTTTCGCTCGACGGCGTTACCTACGAGGCCTTCAATACCTCGGGCGGTCTCGGCACGCTCTGCGCCACGCTGGAAGGCAAGGTGCGGACGATGAATTACCGCACCATCCGTTATCCCGGCCATGTGGCAATCATGAAGGCGCTTCTGAACGACCTCAACCTGCGCAACCGCCGCGATGTGCTGAAGGACCTGTTCGAAAACGCCCTGCCCGGCACCATGCAGGATGTCGTCATCGTCTTCGTCACCGTCTGCGGCACCCGCAACGGCCGTTTCCTGCAGGAAACATATGCCAACAAGGTCTATGCGGGCCCTGTTTCCGGCCGGATGATGAGCGCCATCCAGATCACCACCGCAGCAGGCATCTGCACGGTTCTCGATCTGCTTGCCGAGGGTTCCCTGCCGCAGAAGGGCTTCGTGCGGCAGGAAGAAGTGGCGCTGCCGAAATTCCTCGAAAACCGGTTCGGCCGGTATTATGGCTCACATGAACCGCTGGCCCGGGTGGGGTGAAGAGCTAGTATTTATAGGGCGCGGCGTTGCCGCTGGGTTTCTTCTCCCCGCCGGGGAGAAGGTGGCCCGAAGGGTCGGATGAGGGGGAAACGTAGCCGGATTTCGGAGAGCTTGCCCCCTCATCCCGCTGCCGCGGACTTCTCCCCGGCGGGGAGAAGAAACAGGCGGCATCCGCTCGTTCCAGCGTCCCGGATCAGCTTTGCCCCTACGTCCCGCAAAACGTCCTGAACACCCGCTCATGGCTCATCGGCGGCTGCATGTAGACAAAATTGTCCGGCCGCTCCTCGAAGGGCGTCGCGATTGCCGTCAGCATGGCGTGGAACGGCTCGAAATCATCGTCCTCCACCGCCGCCTCGATCAGTTCCTCGATACGGTGGTTACGCGGGATGACCGCCGGATTGACTGATAACATCGCCCGTGACCTGTCAGCATCGGAAATATCCTCGCGGCCGGCGCGCTCCCGCCAGCGGGCGAGAAATTCATCCGCCCCGGCGATATCGATGAACATGCCGCGAAATGGTTCGGCATCGCCATTCGCCGCATGGGAAAGCCGCCGGAAGGTCTGCGTGTAATCCGCTTCCGACGCCTGCATCAGAGCCAGAAGTGCCTGCACGAGATCGAGATCGCCTTCCTCTTCCAGCGTCAGTCCGAGTTTTTCGCGCATGCCGGCCAGCCAGCGCTTGGGAAAGGCGGCGGCGAAACCGGCGAGAACGGCATTGGCAAGTTCGGCGGCCTTTTCCACTTGAGGATCGAGCAGCGGCAACAGGCATTCCGCCAGCCTGGCGATGTTCCACTGGGCGATGCCCGGCTGGTTGTTGAAGGCATAACGGCCCTGCGCATCGATGGATGAGAAGACCTTGTTGGGGTGGTATTCATCAAGGAAGGCGCAGGGGCCGAAATCGATGGTCTCGCCGGATACCGCCATATTGTCGGTATTCATCACGCCATGAATGAAACCCACCATCATCCAGCGGGCAATAAGGTCGCATTGCCTTTCAGCGATGCCGCGCAGCAGCGCCAGATAGGGGTTGTCCGCATTTTTCGCATCGGGATAATGGCGGTCGATCACGTGGTCGGCAAGGTTTTTGATCGCCTCGTCATCCTCGCGCGCGGCGAAGAACTGGAAGGTGCCGACACGGATGTGGCTTGCCGCAACACGGGTGAAGACGCCGCCCGGCAGCCCGACCTCGCGCTGCACCCTTTCGCCGCTCAGAACCGCCGCCAAGGCCCGCGTGGCGGGAATGCCGAGCGCAAACATAGCTTCCGAAACGATATATTCGCGCAGCACCGGTCCGAGGGCGGCGCGCCCGTCGCCCCTGCGCGAAAAGGGCGTGGGGCCGGAACCCTTGAGCTGGATATCCCGCCTCCTGCCATTCGCGTCGATCACTTCGCCGAGAAGAATGGCGCGACCATCGCCCAGCTGCGGCACGAAGCCACCGAACTGGTGGCCGGCATAGGCCATCGCCAGCGGCTCGGCCCCCTGCGGCACGACATTGCCGGAAAAGATCGCCGCCAGCCTTTCGTCGTCAAGGCCGGAAACATCCAGAAGGAGTTCGTCTGCCAGCTTGCGATTGAAGGCGATGAGGCGCGGCGCCTTCACCGGCGTCGGCAGCACGGCGGCGCTGAACCGCTCCGGCAGGCGGGCATAGGAATTGTCGAATCTGATCACGGGTAAACTCCCTGCTTTTGCCTTTATATGGGGCGGCAAGGCCGCAGTTGCGAGCGATAATACCGTCACACCGTGCCTATAACGCCACTCATTGTATTTTGCGCAATGAACTTTCCAGCGCCATCATCGTTCCTATGCTTGACCCGCAGAATGCCGAAATGAAAGGAACAGCAATGAGCGTCGTTGAAACCGTGACGGAAGTATCGGAAAGCGCCATCCGCACCCTCCACACCGACCTGCCGGTCAACGCCACCTTCCATGTCTGGCTGAAGGCAAAAAAGGCGGCCGAACCCGGTGCCGTCTCCTTCTCCAACCAGAATGGAAAATTCGCTGAAGTTTCAAGCATCAATACCGAAGAGTTCGGTTTTCGAATCTATCAGGTGTTCGGCGGCGGCCATGTGGAGCTAAGCTATGACACGGTCACGACCGCCGTTTCCGTCATCTACTGGTTCACCGCTTCGGATGTGCTGGAAACCGGCATCACCGTCGTCCACACCAAGCCTGATAACGCCGCTCCCGAGCTGCCCGATAGCTATCACTTCCGTCCGCCCTTCGGCTGGATGAACGATCCGAACGGGTTTGGCCGTTTCGAAGGCCGCCCGCATCTGTTTTATCAGCATTATTCGCACGGGCTGCGCTGGAACACCATGCATTGGGGCCATGCCGTCTCCTCGGACTACCTGCGCTGGCGGCATCTGCCGATCTTCCTGTTCCCCTCCGAAGACCTGACGACGCGGCCGGACAAGCGCGGCGGCGCCTATTCCGGCTCCACCATTCCGCTGGTGGAAGGCACCGGCATCCGCGTCTTCTTCACCGAACAGGTGCAGGACCGTATTCCCGAACAGCAGATTCAGCTCACCGCCACCTCTTCCGATCTCATCATGGCCGGGCAGGCAGAGGTCGTTCTGGGCCACCGCCCGGACGGACAGGGGCTGACGCCGGATTTCCGCGATCCTTACGTGTTTCGTGGCCCCGATGGATTGTGGAAAATGGTGCTCGGCAGCCAGAGCGATGGCGGCGGCGTCATCCTGCTTTACGAGACGCAGGACCCCACGGCGGCCTCCGGATGGACCTATGTGGGCAAGCTGTGGGTGGAAACGCGCTACAGGACGACCGCCATCGAATGCCCCTGCCTGCTGCCGCTCGACGGTCCGGCCAATGCCCGCTCCACCCGCTGGGTTCTGGTCTACGGGCTGATGCATTCCGAAGACCCGGAAACCGGCCGCAAGAACCTCACCATGGCCGATGTCGGGTGGTTCGACGGCAAGGCCTTCACCAAAGAATTCGGTCAGGAACTGGATTTCGGCACCGACAACTACGCCTTTCAGGCCTTTCTGGATGGTGACAGCATCATCGGTATCGGCTGGCTCGCCAATTGGGCGGATGCCAATCCGGAAATCGATTTTCCCACCTCCATGACGCTGCCGCGCCGGATTCATTACCTCAACGGCGAGCTTCTGACCCCGCCCATCGGCGCGGCGGAAAGCCTGCGCAGCCATATTCTCGACCGCACGCGCCTTGCCGCCGGCGAACGCGTTACCTTCATCAACGGAGCGGTGGAAATATTGTTCGAGCTTTCCTCACCCGGCGCACCTTTCGAACTGGCGCTGGAGCACCCGACGGTCACGCTCGGTCTCGTCTCGGATGAAACCGGCCTGTGGATCCGCCATGAGGATGGACGGGACGGCGCTTCGCCGCATTACATCGCCAAGGGCGCAAGGGCCTCTCGCCTCAGGATCTTCCTCGATTACGGCTCCATCGAGGTCTTTGCCAACCGGGGCCGGTATGTCGGCACAAAACGCATCGAGGGTTTCGAACCCGTGCGTTCGGCCGTGCTGAAGGCGGCACCGGGCGCGGTGGTCCATGCCACGACGTGGGCGCTGCGCCCCTGAGGAACCTTTTGGCGGACCGGGCGGTTGATCATTCAGAAACAGCCGACCAGACCCGCAAAAGGAGAAACGGCATGACCAAAATCCGCGATACCAGCGATCCCATCCTGTTCCCGACCGAAGCCAATGAAAACAGGGCCGAGAAAAAACGCGCCGGCAAGGGCATCATCATCATTATCGGGGCAATCGCGATCATGTCCTTCGTGGTTTACCTGGCGGCGATCACCATCGCCACCACCCAGTCGTAACCGCTTTCCGGCGCGCGGCACTCAGCGTGATGCACCGCGCAGGCCGCGGGCAGTCACAAGCGCGATGAGCGAGACCAGAACACCCAGCCCGTAAAGATACACCATCGGCATCGTCACATCGGCGCTTTCGATCTGCGCAACGAGATCGGTGGCGGCTGCGACGGTGCCGCTGGCGCCCGCGCCTGCCGCCGCACCCAGTGTCGAAACAGTGGGCAGCAACGCGCCCGTCATCTTGCGCTCCTCCTCGGGCGCAGCCTCCATGGCGGCCTGGCTGATACCGGCCCATGACATGCCGAAGGCCGAGCCGATGAGGATTTGCCCCAGCAGCATCTCGCCCCAGTTTCCGCTCGCAAGCCCCAGCCCCAGCAGGGCGCAGCCCGGCACCATCTGGTAGGGGCCGTAATGCAGGCAAATTTCCCTGAGCCGGCCGAAGCGCAGGCTGCCGATCAGCATCGCCACGAAGCTCCAGGCAAGCGGCATCGTCACCACGATGAAGCCGGCGAAGGTCGGCTCGTAGCGCCACAGGTTGATGGCGACGTAAGCGAGATAGACGCTGCCCAGCGCATGGGCATAGGACATCAGGAACAGCACCCAGAAACCACTGCCAAGCACGGTTTTCAACCGGAAGGAATCCTTCGGGAAAAGCCCGGTGGAGGGCCGGATGCCCGCCCGCAGCGAAGCCCATAACAGCGCCGCACCCGCCAGCAGGGAAATCGCCCGCAGGCTTGCATCCTCAAAGGCGGAAGGCGCGGAAAAGGCCAATGCGCCGACGAGGCACAGAATGAGGGGCACCAGCGGTTTGCGCGTTGCCGCCACCGGCCGCTCGACTGAGACGGCGACGGTCGTGTAGACCAGCAGCAGCACGATCAGCGGCGCCGACAGCAGGAAAGTGGCGCGCCAGGACATGTGCTCGGTGGCGAAACCGCCGGTCAGCGGGCCGATGAAGGAGGCGACCGCCCAGATCGCCGCCTCGATGGCAAAGACCTTCGGCAGCAGGCCGGAGCGGAAACCGGCGGGTATGAGGCTGTAGCACACCGCCACGATCAACCCGTCTGCCAGCCCCTGCAACGCCCGGCCGACGACGACCCATAAAAAATCCCCGGCGATTGCGGAGAGGACCGAGCCGAAGGAAAAGATCAGGCAGCACAGAAGCAGAACGGCGCGTGCGCCAAAACGCTCGCGAAACAGCACGGCGGTGACACCGCCGGCCACGGAGCCGACGAAATAGAGACTATAGGCCCAGCTGTAGAAGGCGGCGCCGCCGATTTCGTTGACGGCGACAGGCAAGGCCGTCACCACCGCGAACTGGTTGAAGGCGTGCAGGCCGATACCGGAGGATATGACGGTCAGAAGCGAGAGGTTCGCTCCGCTCAGCAATTCGCCCCAGCCGTTTTTCTCCGTCATTTCCATACTCGTCAAAGCCGTATCCTTTCGATTTTTGCGATACGGCGGGCAAACTAGAACCTCAAGCACCATTGAGGTCAAGTCGGCTTTTTCAAGCAATCCGACCTGAAGGAATTCCACGGCGGCAGGAACCCTGCGCGCGCGCGAGCCGTTTGCCAAGTGAACCGACAGAAAGGACACCGTCATGGACCGCAGGAAGATCATGCCTCTCGACGAAGACGCCATGGACGAGGATCTGCTCGATCTCGACATCGACGCCCTTCCCGCCAAGGGAGAAATCCCGCAATCCATCGAACAGGAAATCGAGGAGGAAGAGGCTGAGAGCGAGGATGACCCCTACCAGGAAAGCGACGAGGCCTTGCCCGACGATGCCGAGGAACGCGTCATCAACCGCAATCCCTCGCGGGAAGGCGGGGCTTTCGATGAGGTTTAGGGAAGATTCGGGGCGCGACGAGACACAAGACGCGTGAGCATATGGCGCAGATGGTCCTGCCCGCCGAAAAAGACCGCGAGAATACGCACGGTCTTTTCACCCTCGTCGACATCGAAATAAAAGACAGCCTGATTTTTCGTTACCCGGCGAAGGCCGGGTAATATTCCGGTCAATAATGTCCCCTGAAAAGGCGCTTTGTGAAGCGCTTCCATATCCGCTTCAATTGACCCGACGCGTCGTGCAGCGCGCGCGAAAGCCCCCGGCAAAGCATCACCAAGGTCGAGATAGGACTGGATGAGATGGTCGAGAATGAGGCCGAGGTCCTGATCCGTCTGTGTCGAGCGCACGACCTTAAAGGCCATAGCCGGCCTTCTTGGCTGCTATCATCGCTGTGGTTCTGTCTTTGCCGTCTTCCACGGAGACGAAGTCGCCCTGCCCCCGCTCGACCAGCAAATCACGAAGCGCCGCAAGCTCGGCGTCCTTCAGCTCGGTTTCCTGCCGGAGTAGTTCCAGCCCGCGCTGGACGACGGCACTGAGGCTGGCATAACGCCCTTCCTCCACCAGCCGGCGGGCGAAGCTGTCCTGCTGATCGGAAATGGATACGGACGCCTTGACGGACATTGCGGCACTCCTTTAGCATGGAGGATGATGCTACTCAGTAGCACACCCTCCATGTTCATTCCAGCAAGAATGGCTTTCAGCCCACCCGTTCCGGCGAATAACCGGCATCGCGGATCGCCGCTTCCGCCGTTGCGGCGTCGCCCGTCACCGTGAGTTTGTGGGTGGCGAGATCGATGCTGACGGACGCGTCGGGCAGCACGTCGGCGAGAGCGCCGCGCAGGGTCTTTTCACAATGGCCGCAGGTCATGTCCGAAACGAGGAAGATGGTTGCACTCATGGTTTTTTCTCCTTTTGACCGGTAGCGATATGGTCGCGCCGGCTGTCATTGCAGTTCAGTGGGTTCTTGCCGGCTCGCCGACGCTCTTTTCAGCGCCGGCGAGATCGTCGAGGATGGGGCAATCGGGCCGGTTATCGCCGCCGCAGCAATGGGCGAGATGTGACAGCGTCTTCACCATGCTCTTCATCTCGGCGATCTTCTGCTCGAGATCGGCGATATGGACGAGCGCGATCTCCTTCACCGCCGAACTCTCGCGGCTCTTGTCCTGCCAGAGTTTCAGCAGCGTCTCGGTTTCTTCCAGCGAGAAACCGAGCGTGCGCGCCCGCTTGATGAAGCGCAGATTGTGCACGTCCTGCTCGCCATAGACCCGGTAATTATTGCCGGTGCGGGCGGCGGGGGTGATGAGGCCGATCTGCTCGTAATAACGGATCATCTTGGCGGAAACGCCCGATGCTTCCGATGCCTGGCCGATATTCACGACGTCACCTCCCTGTGCGCGACTTTCGCCCGTTTCAACCGCAGCGCGTTGGCGAGAACAAAGACGCTGGACAGCGCCATGGCGCCCGCGCCGATCATCGGCGACAGCGTGATGCCGAAGGCGGGATAAAGCACGCCCGCCGCAACCGGTATCAACGCCACGTTATAACCAAAGGCCCAGAACAGGTTTTCCTTGATGTTGCGCATGGTCGCCCGGCTCATCTCGATGGCGTTGACTGCGCCGAGAAGATCACCGCCGACCAGCACCACATCGGCGCTTTCGATGGCGACATCCGTGCCGGTGCCGACGGCAATGCCGATATCGGCCTCGGCCAGTGCCGGCGCGTCATTGATGCCGTCGCCGACGAAGGCCAGCACCTTGCCGCCGGCGCGCATTTCGTGGATCGCCTTCACCTTGCCTTCGGGCAGAACTTCGGCCACGACGCGGGAGATGCCGACCTGCCGGGCGATGGCGTTTGCCGTGCGTTCATTGTCGCCCGTCACCATCGCCACTTCGATACCCATCGCCTGCAACGCTTTGATCGCAGTGACACTCGAGGGCTTCAGCGGATCGGCGACGGCAATCGCAGCCGCCAGCCTGCCGTCGATGGCGGCATAAAGCGGCGTCTTGCCCTCGTCACCCAGCCTTGCGGCGGCTTCAGCGAAAATCTCCACGGAATGGCCGAGTTTGACCATGTAACGATCCGCGCCGACTTCGACCCTGCGGCCATTGACGGTGGCCGCGATGCCGTAACCCGTGACGCTTTCGAAGTTCTCGACGGTCGCAGGTTCGAGTCCTGCAGGGGTCGCCACCTTCTTTTCTTCCGCAGCCCGGACGATGGCTTCGGCAATCGGATGTTCCGAACGGCCTTCGACGGCGGCGACCAGCGCCAGCACTTCGTTATCGGCAAACCCTTCCGCAACCACCAGGTCGGTCAGTTCCGGACGGCCCTTGGTGACCGTACCGGTCTTGTCGACCACGACGATCTGCGCCGAGCGCAGTTCCTGCAGGGCCTGCCCCTTGCGGAACAGCACACCCAGCTCCGCCGCCCGGCCGGTGCCGACCATGATCGAGGTCGGCGTGGCGAGACCCATGGCGCACGGGCAGGCGATGATGAGCACCGCGACCGCATTGACCAGCGCGAATGTATAGGCAGGCTCGGGACCGAAGATCGCCCAGACGATGAAGGTCAGCACCGCAATCGCGATGACAACGGGCACGAACAGCGCGGTAACGCGGTCGACCAGCAGCTGGATCGGCAGTTTGGAGCCTTGCGCCTCCTCCACCATGCGGATGATCTGCGACAGCATGGTATCCGCGCCGACCTTGGTTGCCCTAAATTTGAAAGCGCCGGTCTTGTTGATGGTGCCGCCGACGACCGCTGCGCCGACCGTCTTTTCCACCGGCACGGGTTCGCCTGAAATCATCGATTCATCGACGTAGGACGAGCCTTCGACGACTTCGCCATCCACCGCCAGCCTTTCGCCGGGACGGATGACGACGATATCGCCCGTCACCAGATCGTCAGGGGAAATATCGATGGTCGCACCGTCGCGCTCCACCCGGGCGGTCTTCGCCTGCAGGCTCATCAGCTTGCGGATGGCGTCTCCCGTGCGGCCGCTGGCGCGGGCTTCGAGAAGCCGTCCGGTCAGGATCAGCGTGACGATGACCGTTGCCGCTTCATAATAGACGAACTGCGCCTCTGCCGGCAGCAGATCGGGCGCGAAGGTTGCCACCACGGAATAGAGATAGGCCGCCGTGACACCCAGCGCCACCAGCGAGTTCATTTCCGGCGCGCCGCGCAAGAGTGCCGGAAAACCGGTCTTGAGAAAGCGCAGGCCCGGCCCGAAAATCACCGCCGTCGCCAGCACGAAATAGATGTAATAGAGGTTCTGCGTATCGATGATGCCCATCAGCCAGTGATGCATCGGCTCATAGAGATGGCCGCCCATTTCCAGCACGAAAAGCGGTGCCGTCAGGATGGCGGCAATCGTCAGGTCGCGTTTCAGCGCGCCCTCTTCGCCGGCATGCTGCATATGGTCATGGCCGCCGCTTTCGCCGGCCATCGCCATCTGGCTGTGGCCCTGATGATGTCCATGGTGCTGGCTTTGGTGCTGGCTGTGGTCTTGATGGGCGGAATGATTGTGCGGCTTGCGTGTCGTCAGCGCAAAGCCGGCGAGCTTTGCCGTTTCCACCAGGGCATCCCGCTCACGGCGGCCACCGATGGTTTCCACCGCCACCTTGCCGGTTGCGGCGTCCACCTTCACGTCGACGGTGGTGGCGACGGCGTCCAGAACGGCTTTCAACCGCCCGGCATCCGCGTCATTGCGCAGGCCTTCGACGACAAATTCATGCCGGTCCGGTGCGATATTGTAACCGACCTTCTTGATGGCGGCACCGAGCGTCCTGGCTGAAAAGCCCTCGACGGGCTCGACGGTGAGCTTCTTCGTGGCGAAGTTCACCGAGCTTGAGGCGACGCCCGGCACCTTGGCCGCGGCCGTTTCCACCCGCCGCACGCATGACGCGCAGGTCATGCCTTCCACGGGAATGGAAACCGGTTGGTTCGAATGGGCGTGTCTGACTGTCTCGTTCATGGGAAATCCCCTTTCGAGACCCTATGTAGGGCTTCCCATGATGGGAAGGTCAAGGTATGGGCAAGCTTTTTGTTGAACACACAATCGTGAGCACTGGCACCAGCCATAAAAGCAGGGATTTCCGCCGTTCACCTTGGCTGTCAGATAACCGTGCGGTCGCCTCAGACCGCCACGCGTCTGGCAAGATAAACCGTCGCCCCACCGCATTGCCGGTCATTGACGATGTGATCGAGAAGCCGGAACCCATGTGCGGCGAGCAGGCTCTCATAGTCGTCGCGTGCAAGGCTGGCATGATAAAGCGGCTTGCCCTGAAACGTGCCTATCGCTTCGCCCTGTCCCGGCCCGGCCGTGAACATCAGGGCAGCACCGTCATTGGCGTGCTGGCGGAAAATGCCGAACATCAGGCGTTGATCCTCGGGTGTCAGGTGGAAAAAACTGTGCCAGGCGATCAAACCGTCAAAACGGCGACCAAGAGCCAGCTCGCGCATATCGGCAACCGCCCAGAGATTTTCCGGAAACCGGCTGCGGCAAAGTTCGATCAGCGGCAGGGACGCGTCGATGCCTGTGACGTCATAACCACTGGCGATGAAATAGCCGGCAATCGGTTCACCGGAACCGCAGCCGATATCGAGAATGGAACCGCCACCGGGCAAAAGCGAAGCGAACCTGTCCAGCCATGGTTTTTCGGCAAGGGAGCGGCCGCGCTCCTTGTCGAAATCAGCGCCGTGTTCGGTATAGAGCCCGATGACATCGCGGGAGGCGTTCGACATTTTTTGATGTCCTTTCCCGGGTTCAGGGCAACACGGCCACGCCGTCGCTTATGCATCGAATATTGAAAATGATGCTCATTTGAGCTACATACAACATTATCAAAAGGAGGTCGAGCATGACCGCAAATGCTTATGTGAGAGCGCGTATCGATCAGGCCATCAAGGACGACGCGACCGCTGTGCTTGACAGTCTGGGGCTGACCGTTTCCGATGTCATGCGTATGATGCTGACGCGGATCGCCCGCGAAAAAGCCCTGCCCATCGAACTGACGCGACCCAATGCCGAAACACTTGCCGCTATCGAGGAAGCACGCGCTATCGCGGCGGCGAGGCGTCCCCGCTTCGAAACAGCGGAAGCTATGCTCACCGCCCTTGCCGGCGACAAGCGGTGACAGACGGCAAAGGCCGTGAAAAACCGGCCGCATCAAAGCGGACGACGTTGCCGCGCAGTTCAGATTTTACACGGCAATTTCTTAAAGACTGGCAGCGGCTGAACAATTCCGGGCGCTACGATATGGATAAACTGAAGAAGATCATGCTTCTCCTCGTCGCCAATGAGGGGCCGTTACCGCCACAGTTTCATGACCACGAATTGACCGGAGATTGGCGCGATCATCGCGAATGCCATGTCGGCGGCGACTTTCTGTTGATCTACATCCTCGATGAGAAGCAGAATCTCGTCGTTTTCACGCGCGCCGGAACGCACGCTGAACTTTTCAGATAAAGACGTAGCCCAAACCAACGATCCTCCTACCGATGCACCGCCAGCCGCGGAATATCGCGCAGGAAGGCGTCGCGTACGGCGGGGCCGAGCGGTTCATTCGACGGTTTGTCGGAAACGCGCAGCCTTGCGAAGACGATGTGCTGGCCTTCGCGCTCCGCCCAGCCGACGAACCAGCCGAAGGGGCGGTTGCGGTCGGGATTACCTTTTTCGTCACGCATGTAGCCGGTGCCGGTCTTGCCATGCACGGCCCAGCTTTCCGGCGCATCGAAAACCGGCACGATCGCGCGTGTCTTCGCCTGCGCATCGCGGGAAAAAGGCAGGTTACCGGCCAGCAGACGACGGATGAAGCCCACCTGTTCCACCGGTGAGATGGTCAGCGACGCGCCGAGCCAGGAATGGGTGAGGCCGTTGTTCTTGCCCGGCTCGCCGGATACGTCGGCATTGCCGTAACCAAGGCGCTTGACGGAAGCGGCGAATTTTTCCGGACCGAGGCGGCGGGTGATTTCGCGCGAATACCACAGAACCGAATCCTGCTCCCATATGGAGGGGTCGACCGTCTTGCGGTCGGCGGCACGGGCCTCGGTACCCGGTTTCCAGTCCCATGCGGGCGTCTTTTCATCCTGAAGGATGCCGGCATCGAAGCCGATCAGCGCCAGCGGCACCTTGAAGGTGGAGGCCGGCGCGACGCGCTGGTCGCAGGCGCCCTGCTGGTTGATGATTGCGCCGGTCTCGATTGACGTGACCAGCGTGCATTCAAAAGCCTGGGGCTGTTGCTGGGCGGAAACGGAAAGCGGCAGGAGCCCCGGAAGGGCAAGGCATGAAAGAACGATGGCGGGCAGCCGGTAGCGCATGCGTTTTGATGTCCCTCGTCCGCTTTTGCGGATCATTTGCCGGAATGGCCGGAAGCTGTCTTTGATTTCAGACAAGTCGATCCCGAAACCGTGACCGCTTTCGGATAACATGCATTAGGAGACGGATGGGGCAGGAATAGGACCAAAACAAGAATTGACGTCTTCCGTCAGGTCCGCTCCCTTTCGCTCGCCGTCTCACCCACTGTCAGCGGCCAGTCGACCACATAATCCTCGAAGTCGTCAACATCCACATCGGCCTCGCTGACGGTGCGTCCGCGCGCGGAAATGCCGGCCTGATGCACCGTCTGCGTATCGCCGGAAACGAGATAATGCCACCAGTAGAGATCCTTGCCATCGCGCACCAGCGCATAGGCGCAGGTGGGCGGCAGCCAGCCGATCTCATGCACCTTCTTCAGGTCGAGCTGGATACAGTCCGGCACGGTGGCGCGGCGGTTTTCGTAGTCGGAGCACCGACAGCTCTCGCCGTCGAGCAGCACGCAGCGAACCGAGGTGAACACCACTTCGCCGGTGTCCCAGTCCTCCAGCTTGTTAAGACAGCACAGGCCGCAACCGTCGCACAGGCTTTCCCATTCCTCGCCGGTCATCTCGGGAAGGGATTTGGTTTTCCAGAACGGCGCGTCATTCATCGTTAACATTTCCGTCTCATTTTGATCTCCTGGAGGGCCCAGGTTTAACCGGTCCCTAATCCTTTATATCGTATCGCCAAGGGCTGGTTTGTACGATATTTTAGCATATTGGCAGGCGGCAGAGGGTCATTGGCCCGCAAGAAGCCGCCGCGTCAAGCAATTCCGACACAAACATGCCATGGTTTTGCGTCGGGAATGGGTTGAAACGCAGAAATACCGACGATCCGCGTTGCGTTGAACAGGAAAACATCGCCAGGTGCAGGAAGAAAAAGACGAAAAAAAAGGCCGCAAGAAACGGCATATCCTGCTGAGGATCGATAGCTTCATCGATTCCGGTCTGTGGACGGCTGCGGCAAGGCTGGTGGATTTCTGGGAAGACGTCACCATCGCCTCGCGCAAGCTGCATGTTCGCGGCTGGAAGAAGCTTGCCGTCAACCTGACCTGCGACGCGCTGACTTTCGGAACGGCCGGCTCGATCGTGCTTCTGGCGCTCGCCATGCCCGCTTTCGAGGAAACCAAGAAGGACTGGCGTTATCGCGGCGATTTCGCCGTCACCTTCCTCGACCGTTACGGCAACACCATCGGCCATCGCGGCATCATCCATGAAGACAGCGTCCCGATCGACCAGATGCCGGATCATTTCATCAAGGCGGTGCTGGCAACCGAGGACCGGCGTTTCTTCGACCATTTCGGCATCGACTTCATCGGCCTTGCCCGCGCCATGAGCGAAAACGCCCGCGCCGGCGGCGTGGTACAGGGCGGCTCGACGCTGACGCAGCAGCTTGCCAAGAACCTGTTTCTGACCAATGAGCGCTCGCTGGAGCGCAAGATCAAGGAAGCCTTTCTCGCATTGTGGCTCGAGGCCAACATGTCGAAGAAGGAAATCCTCAGCCTTTATCTCGACCGCGCCTATATGGGCGGCGGCACCTTCGGTGCTGCTGCGGCGGCGCAGTTTTATTTCGGCAAGAACCTGACCGACGTGACGCTGGCCGAATCCGCCATCCTGGCCGGGCTTTTCAAGGCGCCGGCCAAATATGCGCCGCATGTCAACCTGCCGGCAGCCCGTGCGCGCGCCAACACCGTGCTTTCCAACCTGGTGCAGAGCGGGCTGATGACCGAGGGCCAGGTGATCGGCGCGCGGCGCAACCCGGCCACCGTCATCGATCGCGCCGATGTGAAGGCGCCGGATTATTTCCTCGACTGGGCCTTTGACGAAGTGCAGCGGCTGGCCGCCGAGGGCAAGTTCAGGGACCACACCGTCGTCGTGCGTACCACCATCGATACCGGCCTGCAGCAGGCGGCCGAACAGGCGATGGAAATGGGCCTTCGCGAATTCGGCGAGGGTTACCGCGTCAAGCAGGGCGCGATGGTGATGATCGAGAATGGCGGCGGCGTGCGCGCCATGGTCGGCGGGCGCGATTATGGCGAAAGCCAGTTCAACCGTGCCACGGCGGCGCTGCGCCAGCCGGGCTCCTCCTTCAAGGTCTACACCTACTCGGCCGCCATGGAAAAGGGCATGAAGCCGGAAACGCTGATCTCCGACGCGCCGGTCACCTGGCGCGGCTGGTCGCCGCAGAATTACGGCCGCTCCTATGCCGGCAGGGTGACGCTGCAGATGGCGCTCGCCAAGTCCTACAATACCGTGCCTGTGCGGCTCGCCAAGGACGTGCTCGGCACGCAGGTGATCGTCGATACCGCCAAGGCCATGGGTGTGGCAACACCGCTGCGCAGCGACAAGACCATTCCGCTCGGCACATCGGAAGTGACGGTTCTCGACCAGGCCACCGCCTATGCCGTATTCCCGGCCGATGGCATGCAGTCGCGCCGCCACGGCATCGAGCAGGTGCTGGATTACGAGGGCAACGTTCTCTACGATTTCAGCCATGACGAGCCGCCCGCCAAACGGGTGCTTTCTGAAGACGCCAATTCCAAGATGAACCAGATGCTGGTGACCATTCCGGTGATGGGCACGGCCCGGCGCGGCGCGCTGGATAACGGCATCGTCTCCGGCGGCAAGACCGGAACGTCGCAGGCCTATCGCGATGCCTGGTATGTGGGCTTTACCGGCAACTATACGACCGCCGTCTGGTTCGGCAATGACGAGTTCACGCCGATGAACAACATGACCGGTGGTGCGCTTCCGGCCATGACCTTCAAGCGGCTGATGGATTACGCCCATCAGGGCATGGAGCTGCGCCCCATTCCCGGCATCCAGAACCCGCTGCCGACGGGCGCGCGCCCGCAGCCTTCGGCGGAAGTGGCGGCCGCATCCGCCAACACACCCTCAATGCCGGCGCTCACCCGCCCGCGCTCGCTCTCGGCCGAGGCCACACGTGTGATCCGCTCCATCGCCAAGAAGATGAAGGACGCTTCGGCATTGAGTGTGACGACGCAGAAGGTGGCGGATGCGTCGTTGCGTGAGGGTGCGGAGGATGCGGCGCGGCGGTGAAGTGTGGCGCATTGCCTGAAGATTCTGTCGGAGTGTGTGGCTCACCCCCCTCTGCCCTGCCGGGCATCTCCCCCTCAAGGGGGGAGATCGATCTGTGGCTCGGCCTTGCCCATCTCAACGCTTAAGAGTGAAGTTGAGGTAGTGCTTCTAGCTGATCTCCCCCCTTGAGGGGGAGATGCCCGGCAGGGCAGAGGGGGGTACGCCACACACTCCGTCGCGACCATTTCTCCAATCCGCAACTTAGCGCAACAACACCGCCCTCGCCGTCTCCACCACATCCGCCGTGAGCGCGCCGAGACGGTCGGCGGCCAGACGATTGACCTGCCAATAAAGCGGAATATCGAGCGGCGTGCCGGGAACGACCTCGACCAGCCTCCCTGCCTTGAGATGCTCCCCCACAAGCTGCACCGGGTTGAGCCCCCAGCCCATGCCGGAAAGGCTTGCCTTCACGAAACCATCCGTCGAGGGCAGCCAGTGGGTGGGATAGGAGACGTCCTCGCCCAGCGCCTGCCTGATCCAGCTCGCCTGCAGCCTGTCCTTCTGGTTGAAGGTCAGCCCCGGAGCGCGGGCAAGGGCTGCGGGTGTCACACCATCGGCGAAGTGGCGGGCCATGAAATCCGGGCTGGCGGTGGCATGATAGCGCAGCACGCCGAGGGCCAGGACCCGGCAGCCCTGCACGGGCTTGGCATGGGCGGTGACGGCGGCGAGCACCCTGCCGCCGCGCAACCATTCCACCGTGTGGTCCTGATCGTCCACCGCGATATTGACGAGATAATCGCTGCCGCCGGTGAATTTCGAAACCGCATCCAGAAACCATGTGCCGAGGCTGTCGGCATTGGTGGCGATGTTGAGCGTCACACGCTCCTGCGCTGCCCCCGCTTCCGCCAGCGCCGGAAGCTCTCGGAACAATTCGCTTTCCAGCATGCCGACATGATCCATGTGACGGCAGAGCCATTCGCCCTTTTCCGTCGCCACGCAGGGGTTACCGCGCACGATCAGCACCACGCCCAGCCGCTCCTCCAGCTGCTTGATGCGCTGGGAGACGGCCGACGGCGTGACGCACAGCACCTGCGCCGCCTTTTCGAAACTGCCGGTTTGAGCAACGAGCGCCACGGCGCGCATGGAGGGATAGTCGAGCATTATGATACCCGCTGTGAAGGCTGGTTTTGACATAGCACATGCAAGGGCTCGGACCATTGGCGGCGGTCCTCCCTGCCCTCATTCCTGTGCTTGTCACAGGAATCCAGCAAGCCCAAGTCCTTGGGCTGAAAAGACTCTCCCGTCGCGCAGACGCGCGTCGGCTGGATTCCTGTGACAAGCACAGGAATGAGGGTGGAGGTGAGGAAAGCGCTCTTGATATCCATCCGTGGAATCGCGTCAGGGTGCATTAGCTCAGCTTATCTGGATTGAGTTTATTTAACTGGATTAAACTATTCCACCCAAATATCCAAGCACTCGGTCTGGAAGCAACGCCTCCGGCCACTCCGCATGGACAGAGGCAGGGGCCGCGACGCGCATGGACATACAAATCTTCTTCACCGGCCTGACGATGGGCCTCAGCCTCATCGTTGCCATCGGCGCGCAGAATGCCTTCGTTCTGAAGCAGGGTCTGGCGCGCTCGCATGTGTTTGCCGTCTGCGCCACCTGCGCCATTGCCGATGCGCTGTTGATCACCGTTGGCGTATTCGGCTTCCAGCGGATCAGCGCCATCATGCCGGCACTCGATCCCATCATGCGTTATGCGGGGGCCGCCTTCCTCGTCTGGTATGGCGCAAAAAGCCTGCATTCGGCGCTGCGCTCATCCGAGGCGCTGTCGGTGGCGGAGCGGCAGGAGGCGAGCCTGTGGCAGACGCTGGCTATCTGCCTTGCGCTGACCTTTCTCAATCCGCATGTCTATCTCGATACCGTCGTGCTGCTCGGCACCATTTCCACGCAGTTTCCCGGCTTCGAAAAAACCTTCGCGGCGGGCGCGGCCACCGGCTCCCTGCTGTTCTTCTTTTCACTGGGTTACGGCGCGCGCTGGCTGCGGCCGATCTTCGAAAAACCGTCCGCCTGGCGCATTCTCGAAGGCGTCATCGCCGTCACCATGTGGGCCATTGCCTTCAAGCTCGTCATGGGCGCCTAAAGCGGCGGCGTATCCCCCTCTCCGATATCCCAATAGAGCCCGGCCATGAGGGCAAGCGCCTCGCGGGCGATCTCCTTCGGCAGATGTTCGTTCGGCGCATGCTGCGAGCAGCCGGGATAGGAATGCGGCACCCAGATGGTGCGCAGCTTGAGGATATCGGCAAAGATATCATTCGGCAGCGAACCGCCGAGATTAGGCAGAAGCGCCGGCTTCCTGCCCGTCGTGCGGGCGATGGAGCGCAGCGTGAAATCCACCCATGGATCCCGCGGATCAAGCCGGGTGGCGCGGAAAATCTCGTCGCCGGCAGGCGCGATTTCCACCATGGCGAAACCCTGCCGGTCGAGGTGACGCCGCACGGCGGGCAGCACCGCTTGCGGATCGATGCCGACGACGAAGCGCAATTGCAGCCGCGCCCACGCCCGTGGCGGAATGGCGTTGACGGGCGCACGCGGATTGCCGGTCTCGAAAGCCAGCACCTCCAGCGCGCACCAACCGAAAACCCGCTCGGCGGTGGAAAGGCCGGGCTCACCCCAGTCGGGGTCGATCTTCGGGCCGTCCGGCCCGCCATCGATTTCACAATCGGCAAGGGCCTCACGCACCGCTTTCGGCAACGCATCCGGCACCAGTTCCGGCACGCGGATCTGGCCGGTCGGGCCGACAAGGCTTGCGACGGCATGGGCCAGCTGCACGCCGGGATTGGAGAGCGCCCCGCCCCAATTGCCGGAGTGATGGCCGCCCTTGCGCGCCTCGATCACCAGATCGAAGGTGATGCCGCCGCGCGCACCGAGAAAGACCGTCGGCCGCTCCGCATTCAGGCGCGGGCCGTCGGAGGCGATCAGAAGATCGGCTTTCAACCGCTCGCCATGGTCGCGGCAAATCTCCCTCAGACCGGGAGAGCCCCTCTCCTCCCCCATCTCGATCAGATATTTGGCGTTGAAGCCGAGCCTGCCGCGTGTCTCGAGCACGGCCTTCAGGGCCGCCATATTGACCGAATGCTGGCCCTTATTGTCGGCTGTGCCGCGCCCGTACCATCTGCCATTGCGCTCAGACATCACGAAGGGCGAAAGGCCCTCCGCCCAGCCTTCATCCTGACCACGCACCACATCCCCGTGGCCATAGCCGAGCACGGTCGGCAAAGTATCGCCTTCAAGACGTTCGGCGATCAGAAACGGCAGATCCGCCGCCGGATCACGCAGGATGGTGCAGGCAAAACCCATGGCGGCGAAAGCGGGCAGCATTTCCTGTTCCAGATAGAGCGTCAGTTCCTCACTCTGCCCGTCATTCTGGCTTTCGGTCCGTCGTAAAACGCGTTGCGACAGATCCCGCTCGAAGCTGCCATCGTCGAAACAGGCGGCGACACGGTCGATTGCGGATTGTCGCGACATGATGGAATATCCCCGGTTGTGATCATTTTCACGAAGACTAAACAAGCCGCGCCATTTTCCAAACAGGGAATCAGTGATAGTCCTCGACCTGTTCAAAAACGGGAAAACAGCGTGTTTCGAGTTCCATTCCTAGTCGGCATCGCCCTTCTGATCGCCTTTGGCGGCGGTATTGCCGCGACGCTGGCAGCACTTGAGGCAACATCCGGCTTCGGCTCGATCCGCATCGGCTCCTGGGATGCGTTTCCCGAAGCGCAGACGATCGAGGCCGACCCTTACGCCAAATCGCACCGCGCCGATGCCGGCAAGCTGCTTTACGGAACCGCGGAAGGGCTGGCTTTTACCGCCTCCGTCGACAGCGACGGGCAACGGCTGAGCGGCGAGTGCCGCTACCGGCTGGCGGGCGCCGTGCCGCCCGCGCGTTTCTGGACGATCTACACCGCCGACCAGCAGGGCAATGTGCTGGCCGAAGATGCCGGGCGACCCTTCGCGCTGAATTCCCGCACGCTTCTGCGCAGCGCCGATGGCGGCGTCGACATCACCATCGCCCCTGATGCCCAGACCTATAACTGGCTGGCTGTGCCACAGGGCCAGACATTCAAGCTCGTCATGACGCTGCTCGACACGCCGGTTGCCGGCAGTTCCGGCCTGATCGACATCGCCATGCCGCAGATCCGCAAGCTGGGGTGTGGCAATGCTTAGGGTCCTGCTCGCCATCCTCACCGGCCTTGTCGCCGCCGCCGTGCTGCATGTCATCATTCTTCTGGCGATACCGCATTTCAGCAATCGCGATGCCTATACGCGCGCGGTGGCGGAGGGAAAGCCGCATCTTTTCCACCTGCTCGAGGAAACGACGGAGAAAAAGACGCTTGGCAGCGGCGATCCCTTCATGCGGGTTGCCGTCTGCACCTTCGATATCGAGGAAAAGCCGATCCGGCTGACCGCCATCGGCGCCGTGCCCTTCTGGTCGGTCGCGGTTTACGACAAGGCTTCGAACGAGGTGTTCAGCATGAACGACCGCACCTCGGCCGCCGGCGTCATGGACATTCTGGTGGCCGATGCGGTGCAGATCGCCGCCATCCGAAAGGCGCAGCCGCCCTCGCTGTCGCAGGCCATTCTGGCGGAATCGGATCAGACGGAAGGATATGTGGTATTGCGGACGCTGGTGCCGCAGCCAAGCTTCGGGGAAGAAGCGGAACGTTTCTTGAACGAGGCGAAATGCCAGCCGACGCCGTGGAAATAACGCCGGTTCATCACGGGTAGTCAGGATTTCAGCGCGGTCTCCGGCGCGGGCTTGCCCTTGCGCGCCACCTTGCCGGACGGCTCCTGATCGCGCTTTTCATAACGCACGCCGGTAAACAGCACCACCTTTGCCGGGCCGATCACCGTGCCGGGCATTCCGGCGGGGCGCAGGCTTCGTCGGGCGTCGCCGATTGGAATAATGTCTGCCATGCTCGTCTCCTCTTCGGGAGTCAATGTTGCCCATGGGAACCGCGCAAGCCTCGTCTTGCGTCGGGAATTTCATCACCATCACATTGCGCACAACCCAGCCCACAGGCTGGTTCTCGCACGTCCTGGAAACCGCGAAGGGTTTAACCCGGGACTATGCGGACATTCAGGCATCTCGCCGCCAATTTGGCTTTTATTCCGAACGCCAGAATAACATGGAATCCTAATACTGCCCATGAAATTACAAACAGACAGAGGTTAATGATCCGTTAACCCTAATCACCGGACGCCGATTTATCGCCGACAAGGCTGCACCCGTTGAAAACCAAGGCGATGCGGCAAAGTTCCATGGCATTTTTTCCGTCATGAAGGTTTTAAAATTTCCTTGTTGATAGATGCGGAATCTCTCTTGCCACCCCCCATAGTTAACAGGACGTCAACGGATTTGCTCTAATTTGATCCGATATTGTGTTTGCGTTTGTTGGGTAGTGCGTTGACCGACCGGTTTCGAGAACTTGAGAGGCCAAGAGCCGTGAGGAAGAAAGATGTGGTGCTGATGGCCACCGTGACGAATTTCGAGAATGTTTCCCATCCGTCAAAAACGGACCTCAGGCAGTTCGCCGAACTCTTCATGCCGCTTTTCAACGCCTCCACGGAGGAAGCCAAGCGGGAGGCGATTGCCGCGCTCTCCCAGCATCCGAGCGTGCCTTCGGCCGTCGCCTTCTTCATCGCCTGCCAGCCGATTTCGCTCGCCGCCCCCTTCCTCACGGCATCGAAGTGCCTTGATGACGATACGCTGATCACCGTTGCCCGCACGCAGGGTGCCGCACATGCGCGTGCGATCGTCCGGCGCGAGGACCTTTCTCCCACCGTCATCGATGCGCTCGTGGGGCTTCGCCATGCCGAAGACCTGAAGCGGCCGGATGAAGAGACGAATGCAGCCGAACCGCAGGCGGCGGCGACAGCGACGGAAACACCCGAAGCAGCCGCCCCCCTTGCGACAACAGTAAAAATTGCCGCCGCATCGGCGCTGGAAGAGGAAATGCGCCAGCGCATCAAGCAGATGGCGCACCATCTCAACCGCCCGGAAAGCGACGTGCTCGGCCTTCGCCGCCTGAGTGAAGTGCAGGAAGCGCTGCTCGTGCGTTTTGCCCGTGAGCGCAATGCCCGGCAATTCGCCATTGCGCTGGCGGATTCGCTCTCGTCCAGCTACTGGCTGTCGGAGCGCATCATGCTCGATATATCAGGCGCGCAGCTTGCAACGACCCTGAGCGGCCTTGGAATGGAGTTTTCCGAGGCGGCCTTCGTCCTGCAGTGCTTCTATCCGCATCTTTCCGCCGCCGAAGGCGACATGAGCCGTGCCGAAGCCCTGCTCGACCGTCTCGACATCGTCGAATGCGAAGAGCGGCTGGAAAGCTGGCGGCGGGCCGACAGCTATACACATGGCCGCGAACGGCCGGGCCGCAGCACACCGGCTGCGCAGCGGACCGGGACGCAGGGTTAAGCGCGGCTGGCCTTGCGTCTTCGGTAGCGCGAGGCCATTCCCGGACGGAGAACCGGAGCCCACCTTTCCCGGTTCTAGGCCCTGGGCTGATCCACCAGTGTCAGCAATGTTCCGATCTCGTCGGTTTCGATCTCCACGACCCACAGATCGCTGTCGAAACGACGCTCCCTTTCCAGAAGAGCTGTGCTTTCCTCGCCTTCCGCACCGGCAAGACGTGTTTCGAAACGGCGCTCCGCGCGGATTTCCTCGTCATCCGCGAAACTTTGCGGCGCGGGTCCGTAGAGGTTTTCGCGGCCATCGCGCAGACGCTGACGGATGAAAATCGCACCCGCCTCTTCAGCACCCTTCTTTTCGACGGCGGCAAATCCGCCGGCGGCGAAGACGCGGCGGATGAGAGCGGAAACGAACATTTCGGATTTGAGGCGCATGGATGTGCTTTCGATTTTACGCTGCCAAAGGTGCGCGGGGCTTTACCCCCTCTGCCCTGCCGGGCATCTCCCCCTCAAGGGGGGAGATCGGCAAGAGGCACTGACACCGCTTCACGCGCAAACGTTGAGAGAGGCGAGACCTTGCCGCAGATCGATCTCCCCCCTTGAGGGGGAGATGCCCGGCAGGGCAGAGGGGGGGTAAAACCACACGCATCTTCGGCCCACTGTTAATGGACAACCTCCTGAAGCTGAAACCTCAAATCGCCCCGATCGACTTCAGCTTCTTCAGCACGGCCTCGCTCGGCTCGCCGGTTTCCGGCAGGCGATAATGTTTTTCGAAAGCGCGGATGGCGTTGCGGGTCTGCTGGCCGGCCACACCGTCCACCTTCACGTCGGCATAGGCGATATTGATCAGCCCCTGCTGGATCTTGGCGATCAGATCCCGGCTTGCGGGCTTGGCGGTGGCGGCCGCACTGTTGAGTGAAACGGGTTCAGCCCTGGGACGCGGTGCTTCCGCCTTGCGGATGGCAGCCGCGACCGGGTCGATCTCGACGCCGCCGCTGGTGTCGGAAGGCCGGTCCCTGGGGATCGCGGCAACGGTGGCGCCGTCGATCCTGAGGGCCGCCAGCACCCGGGTCGTCGGCTCGCCGGTCTGCTCCATGCCGAGCGTCTCTTCGAAGAACATGATGGCGGCGGCCGTCTTCGGCCCCATGCGCCCATCGGCCTCGCCCTCGTAGAGCCCGCGCTTCTTCAGTTCGGCCTGAATATCGGCAACGATCTGCTGCGGTTTCTGGCTTTCGGCGGCCGGCAGTGCCGCGGTCTCAGCCGCCGGCGGCTGTGCCGTTTCCGTCTCTGCCGGTCGCTCTATGCGGAAGGTGGTGACATTGCCCTGGGTGCCGAGCGGTTCGGCCGGGCGATAGCCGGCAATACCGTTCGGGTTTTCCGCATCACGCGTGCGCAGGAAAGGAGACGGATGAACGCCCGGCTGGTACCAGAGCGCATTGGCGGCGACAAACCCGAAGACAACCGCGAAGGCGCCGCAGCCGCCGACCAGTTTCGGATGGCGCAGGATTTCGCGCCCGATGGCCGCAACCACCAAGGAAACAAACCCGGCGCCAATCTGGGCCGTTGTTTTCTTAGGCGATTTTCGCTTTCGCGGGGCCATCGTCACCATCCTTCTTCATCATTGCGGCGATATCGCCGAGCTGCCGGATGCGCGGCGGAAACTCCACCATGCATTCGGTTTCAGCACCTTCGCCAGCCGCCATGCCGGAACCGTCGGCAGGCAGCATGATCGTTACGACTGTTCCCTCGCCGGGCTGGCTGGCGATGGCGAAAGTGCCGCCATGCAGTGCCACGAGACCCTTGACCAGGGACAGTCCAAGACCCGTGCCCTCATAGCGACGGGTATATTCATTCTGAACCTGCATGAAGGGCTGGCCCAGCAGGTCGATCTTGTCGGAAGCGATGCCGATGCCGGTATCGCTGACCGTCAGCTTCAGCAGCCTGCCTTCACGCGCGGCGTCAATCGACACTACACCACCCGCATCGGTGAATTTTATGGCATTGCCGGCCAGATTGATGAGAACCTGCCGGATGGCGCGCTGGTCGGCCGAGATTTCGCCGATACCGCGCTGGATGCGGCTGGTCAATGTCAGGCCTTTTTCCTTCGCCTGCAAGCCGAGCATGGCCTCGCAGGATTCGATGGTTTCGGCAATCGGGAAGCTTTCCATGATCAGCTCGTAACGGCCGGCTTCCAGCTTGCTCATATCCAGCATCGTGTTGACGACGGACAGCAGATGCGCGCCGGACTGGCGGATCAGGCCGACATATTCCCGCTGACGGTCGTTTTCCAGCCGGCCGAAATATTCGCCCGCCAGAATATCGGAAAAACCGAGGACGGCGTTGAGCGGCGTGCGCAGCTCGTGGCTGACGGCGGCAAGGAAACGTGACTTGGCGTCATTGGCCGATTCCGCTTCCGCCGCCTTGCGGGCGACATCGCGGCGCAGACGCTCCATTTCCGTAACGTCGGAAAGCTGGGCGACGATGCGGCGCAGGCGGCCGGTCGCGCCACGGATGGCGGTCATCTCCATGCGGGCGTGCATGAATTGTGCCTGGCGCGATTTTGCGCCGGTTTCGAAGCGAAGCTCGGCGCTGGCCATGTCCTCGCCCTGCCGCAGCAGATCAAAGGCCTGCATCAGTTCGATACGGTCGGAGACATAGACAAATTCGGCAAAGACATGGCCCCTGCTCGCCTGAAGCTCGGTCGGGAATGTCTCACGGTCACGACCGGAAACCCGTTCGACGATGCCGTTCTCATTGATGGTGAGAACGAGGCCCGGCACCTGCGAGGCCGCCACGAGATCATCGTCTCCGGCCCGCTCGGACAAGGATGCCGCACCGCGCGCGGGGTGGGAAAAGGCGATCGACAGGGCGGCGGCGGACAGAAACAGCGCCAGCACCAGGGCTGCGCCGATGGGCAGCGCGATGGCCGGGCTGAAGACGAGGCTGAAAAGGGCGGGCACAACGACAAGGCCAACCGCGCTGAAGGCAATCAGGCGGCGCAGGCGCGCAACGGTTCCGGCGCGCCTTTCGGCGTCCTCCTCCATGCGCGCAAGCCATCTGCCCGCGGCATGGTCGACCAGTGCGACCGCTTTTTCTCTCATATTACGCAATACCAATACCGAATCCCTGAGACGGATTTAACGGCTCCGACAATAGAAGGCGGCGGCTTAAGGAATGGATAAAAAGAATGGCCTCAAACGGCCTTCAAACGCCCCGCAGTCCCAATACGGGGCATTTCCCCGAAGCTTTGCCAATCATGGTT
The DNA here is from genome assembly GCF_003208455.1 of Rhizobium sp. UGM030330-04. Classification (NCBI taxonomy): domain Bacteria; kingdom Pseudomonadati; phylum Pseudomonadota; class Alphaproteobacteria; order Hyphomicrobiales; family Rhizobiaceae; genus Rhizobium; species Rhizobium sp. UGM030330-04. The sequence continues at coordinate 233,899 of NZ_QKML01000005.1, read as the reverse complement.
AATGACGGGTAAGCGACGGATTTCGCTTCATTTTTGCCATCGTGTTAACTTTTGTGGCAAAGCATGCCGCCGCTTTCGCCCGGAACGCGCGGCCTCTGTCGCAATTATGCTTAACATGGACTGTTAAAATGCGAATGAATTGATGGCAGGCGTCCCGATACGAGGAGAATAGATACAATTTGAATTAAATTGCGCCGCTTTTTGCAATCGGCTGTTCGCCGGTCGCCTGTAGCTTCTTCACAAGCCCGAAAAACGGGACAAAGGCCGATGACCCGAAACCGGGCGGGGCTTCAAAACAAAGATCATCTGGCAGGGTGTCTGACAATGTGGTTTCTGATCAAAGGAACATTCTGGTTTTCGCTGGTACTGGTGGCGCTGTCCTATTTCGGCAGCAGCAACGATCCGGCCAAGGAACCTTCGGCCTTCGATATTCCCAGCGCCGTTTCGGCAGCGGGCGAGGCCTATCGTTATGTCAGCGCCATCTGCATCGAAAAGCCCGATGTCTGCGTCAAGGGCGCGGAAACCTTCCATGCGCTGGGTGAGCGGGCGAAGGAAGGCGCAAAGGTCGCCTATGAACTGCTCGACAGGCAGCTTGCCGCCGGCGACAAGACCGCCCCTGCCGCTGAAGTGGCCGCCGAGACGGGAAAAATGGCGGAAGCCCCGACCGTCAGCGTCGAATTTCCCGGCAATACCGACATGCTGAAGACCGGCACCGTCATTCCCCTGCCGCAGAAGCGCCCTGCCCCCTGATCGCCGCCGGCCGCGCGTCGTCGCGCGCCGCATCTTTCTCGCAGCCGGATCGTCCGGCTGCCGACTGCCTGCCTGACTTGCCCACGGAAACCTGTTTTCCGTGGGCTTTTTCGTTGCGGGCATGGTTCAAAAGCGCCTGCACTTGCCCTATATCGTAGCAAAGACATGCAATAATGGACGATACGGCGTACAAGATGGCCTCTCTCGACACGATCCTTGACGATTTCGCTTTCCTCGACGACTGGGAAGACCGCTACCGTTATGTCATCGAACTTGGCAAGGCGCTTCCCGATCTGCCGGAAGAGAAGCGCACCGCCGAGAACAAGGTGCAGGGTTGCGCAAGCCAGGTCTGGCTCGTCAGCCACAGCGACGGCGCCGAAGACCCTCTCCTGACCTTCGAGGGCGATTCGGACGCGCATATCGTGCGCGGGCTCGTCGCCATCGTTCTCGCCGTCTATTCCGGCAAAAAGGCCTCCGAGATCACAAATCTTGACGCCATCGAGGTATTCGACAAGATCGGGCTGGTGGAACATCTCTCGTCGCAGCGCGCTAACGGCCTGCGTTCCATGATCAAGCGGATTCGCGAGGAAGCACGGCTGCTCGCCGCCTGATCCGTCACCGCATCCCCATCGTCACGCCATCGAAGGACGATAATCTTCGTCGCCCCAATGGTGGTTCGTCCTTCTGGCGCCGCCGGGCGGCGGCGCGTAGTGCCGGGCAAGCGACAGAAGCGCCGCCCTGAGCAAGAGTTTCGCGGAGCGCGCCGGCCATTGCCGTTCCCGCTCCACCACCTCCAGCCCCTTTTCGAAACAGCAGACATCGATCGCGACGCCCGAGAGTTCAGGCCCCATGGCATCGACCGCGCGGGTAAACCGGGTCCGTGCCGCCATCGCCGCCTCGGTGAGATCGAGCGCGCCTCCCGCCTCTCCCTTCGTCCGGTTTGCTGTGCGCGGTTCCCATGTTGCCGTCACCCTGGGGTTGAGGTGGCCACGATGGAAATCAGCCGCGAGACGTTCGCCCGCCTGCAGGGCTTCCGCCGGAAAAAAGGCCGAGCCGTCCCGGTCCTTCAGGCGCGCGAGACCGGTCAGAGGCGAGGTATTGAGGTTACGCCGGGCCGATTGCCTGTCGCCTTCGACCTCAACGACCACGGTCTGCAAATCCCGGTGCTGTTCCTGAAAAATCTCGTCCCGGTCCTTCGCCATCGCCCGTCTCAGACAGGAGGCAAGCGGCGGCGCGGCACTGAGGATGTCGTCCCGTCTCTCGACCAGCCCCGAAGAGAGCGCGAGCTGCACCAGAGCCGCCGGAAACCGCAACGCCGAATGCCCTGCCCGCGCCCGATGCAGGAGGATATCCCCGCCATCCTCACGAATGTCCGCCGGACCGGCTGCGACGCAGCGCAGGAGCCGCAGCAGCGCCGGGTCGTGGGGAGCGGCAGGAGTGCTTTTTACCTCACTCATCCCGCACACCTTTCACCACGTTGAAAATGCTGCCGGCCAGCCGTTCCAGCGCGGCGACGAACTCGTCAAAGGCGGGCTCGTCACGGCGGTCCTCGACCACCTGGCAGGCATGGCCGACCGTGGTTCTGTCCCTGCCGAAACAGGGGCCGATATCCGACATGGGAATGCCAAGCTGCACATGGCACACATACATGGCGATCTGGCGGATATGGCATTCGCTGCGCCGACGGTCGCGGCGCACCGCCGGGCGCTCGCCGGTCAGCAGCAGCATTTCAGCGGTCAGCTGCCGGACCAGCCTGCAGATGCGCGAAATCTCCTCCCGTCCCGCGGCCGGCGGAAAACGGCGAAAATGACGATCGGAGACCGGCACGCATGGCCGGGCGGTGACAGGCAGGGGCAATATATCCGACGGCATATGCAACTCCTTTACGAATAGGAATTAATTCATACACCCGGAAGCAAATATGGGGAAGCGCGAATTTGGCGGGAAAGAATATGCGCTTGATATGGTTTTACTTTTGCAGAGGCGATGCGCGCGATAAAGGATTTTTTTCCTCACACAAGATTCGACGCGGCAATAAAAAAGCCGGTCGATGGACCGGCTGGACATTCATGTGACGGTAAAGACAGTTTCAAAGGAAACATGTGAAGCGGACGGGTTCCGCTTGCCGCCTTCTCCCCGCCGGGGAGAAGGTCGCGACAGCGCGTTGAGGGGCCATGTCGGCGATATGCGGAGAGCTTGCCCCCTCATCTGACCCTCCGGGCCATCTTCTCCCCGGCGGGGAGAAGAACAGGCAGATCCGATTAGCGGCTGGCCTTGCGGCGCTGGCCGAGACCCATTTCCTTGGCGAGCCGCGAACGGGCTTCGGCATAGGCGGGCGCAACCATCGGATAGTCGACCGGCAGGTCCCATTTTTCGCGATATTCTTCCGGCGTCATGCTGTGATGCGTCGTGAGATGGCGCTTCAGCGACTTGAACGAACCGCCGCATTCCAAACAGACGATATGATCGTCCTGAACCGACTTGCGAACCGAGACGGCAGGCTTCTGCTTTTCGACATTGACCGCCACCGATGCCGGTGCCGAGGTGCCGCTGAGTGCCGTGTGAACATCCGAAATAAGGCCGGGAAGGTCTGTTACCGGAACGACGTGGTTGCTAACATAGGCAGCCACAATATCCGCCGTCAGTTCGACCAGCAGATCCTGGGCGTTACCGTATGCAGTTTCCGTCATTTAAGTATCTCCTGTTTATTGATCCCCTGAAGCGGGCGAACGCCGCATCGAGCGATGTGAAGTTACCCGGTGCCCCACCTTCGCCCTGTTGAAACCAACGTGAAATCTACCCCTAGATTTCAAGCGAAAACCGGAAACGTATTGGTCCGAGATTCAACTTACGGCCCGCAACATGGGCAGCAATGGCCTGACCGACCATAGATTAGACATTAATAAAATGCCTATGCCGACTATGAAGAGGCTAGATGCAAATCGCGAGTAGCAACTTTACACTTAATTTGGATAACAGCAAAACAGCAAAAGTCAAATTCCTAGTGTCGTTTTTTCAGTTCAAAACAGTCTAATCGGAATACAAAAAATCACGGGTAATAAAATACTATGCCAAGTAGTAATTGAAAATGCGTACCCCTTATTATTAGGGGGAATTCAACTTCAAATTTTCTTCAGGTCATCAACTACCGATTTATCGTCAAGCGGATAACCTGCCTTGTGCGCGGCCATCGCCAGAAGATGTGCGGAGACCGGCGCCGTCAGAATGAAGAAGAAGAAACCGGCAAGCGCCCGCGCCAGTGTCGGCATGTCCATGGAATGAATGCCCACCGCCAGAAGCAGAAGCCCCGACCCCACCGTTCCCGCCTTGGAGGCGGCATGCATGCGGGTATAGAGATCAGGCAGGCGATTGAGCCCGATTGCGGCGATCAGTGAAAAGGCAGCTCCCGAGACCGTGAGTGCCGCAACGAGAATGGCAACGAACCAGCCGGTCATCGTCCGCCCTTTCCTTTTCCGCCACGATGCGGATTTTTTGATGTTTTCTCAATGGCTTCCGATGCACGACCGCCGTCCAGCACCGCCTTCGAACTCCGTCCGGCATCCGGGCCGCGCGACAGCACGAAACGGGCGAAGGCCACCGTCGCCAGAAAGCCGACCAGCCCGAGCGCAATCGCGATATCGACATAAAGATTGAAGCCGGTGCGGATGGCGATGACCGCGATAAAGCCGATGGCGATGCCGACCAGCATGTCGAGAGCGACGATCCGGTCCGGCAGGGTCGGCCCGACGACCACGCGATATACTGTCAGCAGAAAGGCCACTGACAGAACAACCGACGCAAGTATAGTTGCAAATGAAACTATTTGTTCCGGAGTCATTTCTGAAACGCCTCCATGATCTTTCTTTCAAAGCCGTTGCGGATGTCGCTTCTGGCGGCATCGATATCGCTGCAGTCAATCGCATGGACGTAGAGCGTCTTTCTGTCGGCGGAGACATCGACCGAAAGCGTGCCCGGGGTGAGGGTAATGAGATTGGCAAGCAGGGTGATCTCGAAATCCGTCGTCACCGTCAGCGGATAGGCGAAGATGCCGGGCTTCACGTCAAGCTTCGGCCGCGTCACCAGCATGGCCACCTTCCAGGCCGACAGCGCCAGTTCCTTGAAGAACAGCAGCACGAGCGACAGCACCCGCATCGGCCGCAGCCGGTGATTGTTGCCCCTGGGTATCTGATGACGGATAAGCCCGAGCGCCAGCGCCGAGATGATGAGGCCGAAGACGATATTCGCCGGCGTGACGCTGCCGGTTATGGCAAGCCAGATGGCGAGGAACATCGACAGCACGATATAGAGGCTCATGGTTTGCCCCCCTCGGAAAACACCGACTGGATATAGGTCTGGGGATCAGCGAGCCCCGCCGCCGCCTGCTGGCTGAGATTGAGCAGGCTTTCGGGAAACAGGCCGAAAACCACCACCAGCAGGGTCAGCCCGAGCAGCGGCGCGACGGACGGGATCGCCGGAGAGGACGATGCCTGTGATGGCGGCCGGCCCGCCGGTGCCGCCGGGCGCCAGAAACACAGCAGGAATATCCGCCCGAAGGCGATGGTGGCGATGAAGCCGGAGGCAAGAATGGCGGCGGCAAGCCACCAGGCGCCGATATCGATCGCCGACTTGACCAGCACCGCCTTCGGCCAGAAGCCGGAAAACGGCGGCAGCCCGGAGCCGGCGAAAAACAGCGCCAGTGCCAGTGCCGAAAACCATGGGGCCTGCCGGTAAAGACCGCTCAGCGCCGTCAGGCTGAAGTCGCCGCCAAGCCGGGCGGCATGGCCGGCGGCAAGATAAAGCGCCGTCATCAGCACCATGGAATGCAGCGCGTAAAAGATCGCGCCTGACACACCCGACGGCGTGCCGATGGCGATACCCGCCATCATGTAGCCGATGCCCGATATGACGATATAACCGAGCATGCGGCGGATGTCGTTCTGGGCGAGCGCGCCCATCGCGCCAAGCACCATGGTCAGCGCGGCCGAAACGGCGATGACCATGCTGAGTTCCTCTCTCTCGACCGGAAACAGCATGACCATGACGCGCAGCAGCGAATAGATACCGACCTTGGTGAGCAGGCCGCCGAACAGGGCGGACACGACGATGCGCGGCGTGTGATAGGAAGCGGGCAGCCAGAAATTCACCGGAAAGGCGGCGGCCTTCATGGCGAAGGCGAGCGCGAACAGGCTGGCAAGCGTCATCAGCGGCGCGGTTGCGCGCAGCCCGTTCGCCTTCAGCGCGATATCGGCCATGTTGAGCGTGCCGAAGATGGCGTAGAGATAACCGACCGTGATCAGGAACAGCGTGGTGCCGATGAGGTTCAATATGGCGTATTTCAGCGCCCCGTCGATCTGTTCGCGCGTCGAGCCGAGCACGATCAGGCCGAAGGATGAGATCAGCAGCACCTCGAACCAGACATAGAGGTTGAACAGATCACCCGTCAGGAAAGCGCCGCTAACGCCCGCCATCAGGAGCATCAGGAACGGATAAAAGCCGTAGCGCCTGCCGCTGGCGTCGATATCGCCGGCGGCATGGATGGCGCCGGCAAGCGCAACGATGGCAGCGGCAAGCGACAGCAGCGCTCCGGTCAGATCGGCGGTGAATGCGATACCGAAAGGCGGCAGCCAGCGGCCCATGACCATGGTGAACGGGCCCTGCGTCGCGACCTTCCACAAAAGTGCTGCATCGAGCAGCACAAGCAGGAAGAGCGCCACAATGGCGACGGCCGCATGGTGGCGGATGGCGTGACGCATCATCATCAGCACGGCGCCGGCACCAATGCAGAGCGCAACCGGCAGGATGATCAGCCAGTCGGACAGCGGCACAGGCGTCATGACGAGCGCTGCAGAAAGATCGGTAACCGCGGAAGGGGTAGATGAGGCCATGTCTGTCTATGCTCCGCCCGCTCAGTAACCGAGCGGCGGCATTGGCTCGCCGGCCGGTTCTGCGGTGCGCATTTCGTCCGTGTCGTCGGTCTGCAACTCCTGGAACGCACGCCAGGTCAGCACCAGAAGGAAACAGAAGAAGGAAAAGGAAATGACGATTGCCGTCAGGATCAGCGCCTGCGGCAGCGGGTTTGCGGTGCCAGCCGGCAGGGCGTCCATGCCGGCCGGGATGATCGGCGGCACTTCGCGCGTCAGCCTGCCCGCCGTAAACAGCAGGAGGTTTACGGCATTGCCGAGGATGGCGATGCCGAGCAGCATGCGGATGCTGTGGCGCGACAGCATGAGATAGATCGCCACCGAAAAGAAGATGCCGACGAGAATGGAGAAGACCGCTTCCATCAGTCGCTTTCCCTTTCTTCCAGCGCAAGCGCAATGGAGGTGATGGCGCCGACCACGACGAGGTAAACACCGATATCGAAGGACATGACGGTGGAAAGCGGCACCTCGACGCCGAACAGGCCGGGATAGACCCAGAGCCCGGTCATGAAGGGCACGCCGGCGGCAATCGAAATGAGGCCGGAGAGCATCGCCATCAGCAGCCCCGCGCCTGCGATCGACAGCGGGTGAAACACGATGGCCCGCCTGACCGCAGCGACACCATAAGCGATGCCATAGATCGCCAGCGCCGAAACCGCGATCAGCCCGCCGATGAAACCGCCACCCGGCTCGTTATGGCCGCGCAGCAGCACGAAGATCGAGAAGAGCACCATGAGGCTGGTGATGACGGGGGCGACGGTGCGCAGAATGAGCGTATTCATGCCCGCGCTCCCTTCTTCTTTACCGCCTTTGCCGGCCCCTTGACGGCGGCGGCCGGGCGGATGCGGATGAGCGCTAGGATGGCGAGACCGGTGATCATTACCACGGCGATTTCGCCCAGCGTATCCGTGCCGCGGAAATCAACGATGATGACGTTCACCACATTGGCGCCATGGGCGATGACCTTGGAATAGGTGTTGTAGAAGTCCGTCAGGCGGTTATCGAAGCTCGTTTGCGTCGCCCGCATCAGGAACAGGGCAAAGCCGGTGCCGCAGGCAATGGCGATGGTGCTGTCCAGCAGCTTCTGGCCAAACCCGCGATGGTCCGACGGCGACAGGCGAAGCCGCGTCATGACCAGCGTCAGAATGACCACCGACAGGGTCTCGACCATGAATTGCGTAAACGACAGATCAGGCGCGCCGAACAGCAGGAAAATCACCGCCACGGCAAAGCCCTGAATGCCGAGCGCGATGATGGCGGTCAACCGGCTCGACGCCGTCAGGACAGCGACAAGGCCTGCGACTGCGATGGCGATGAAGGTCAGCTCATGGATCTGCATATCGCGCGGCCACGAGGGCACCGCCGGAAGTTCACCATAAAGAAACAGCGGTGCAAGCAGCACGGCGGCGATGACGGCGAAGGTGGCGGTGACATAAAACTCCAGCCGGCCGGGCTGGATGATCCGTGTGACGTGGAAGGAGATTTTCACCAGCGCTTCGATGAAGACATCGAACCCCCTGTCCGGCCCTGCCCCCAACGCCTTGAACGTGCGGTCCATCAGGCTGCGGAGGGGAGCAAGCTGCGTATAGAGGACAATGCCGAGCGCAACGGTGAGCAGCGACAGGCCGAGCGGCACGCCGATATGGGGAATGAGCGAGATTTCCACCGGGCGCGGCTCGCCGGCAATGGCGCTTGCCATGGGCGTGGAGATGTAGAAATGCGCGATGCCCGAAAAGAGGGCGATGGTGAGCCCCTTCAGCGCCAGCAGCGCCGGGCCGAGCCAGAGCAGCAGCGGGCCTTCATGCGCGTGTTTCGGGGTTTTCACCGGCTTGCCGAGGAAGGGTTTCAGCGCCACGGCGAAGGCGACGGCGAACATCAGCCCGTTGCCGAGAATGGCGATGCCGGTAAACAGCACGGCGCGCGGATTGCCATGCGCCAGCGCGTAATAAATCTCTTCCTTGGCGAGAAAGCCGAAAAACGGCGGCAGGCCGGCCATGGAAATCGCGGCGGCCAGCGCCGCCGCAAAGGTGATGGGCATGGCCTTGCGCAAGCCGCCGAGCTTCGTGACGTCACGCGTGCCGGTCTCGTGGTCGATGATGCCGGCGACCATGAACAGGGCACCCTTGAACAGCGAATGCGCCACCAGATAAAGCACCGCGGCCTCGATGGCGTGGTCCGAACCGAAGCCGGTCAGCATCACCAGAAGGCCGAGCGACGATACGGTGGTATAAGCGAGCATCAGCTTCAGGTCGGTCTGGCGCACCGCCAGCAGCGCGCCGGTGAGCATGGTCAGCCCGCCGAAGAAGGGCAGCAGGATCTGCCATGCGGCGGTATCGCCAAGCACCGGATTGAGGCGCATCAGCAGATAGACGCCGGCCTTCACCATGGTTGCCGAATGCAGATAGGCCGAAACCGGCGTCGGTGCTTCCATGGCGTTTGGCAGCCAGAAATGGAAGGGAAACTGCGCCGATTTGGTGAAGGCGCCACCGAGGACCAGCAGCAGCGCGGCCAGGTAAAACGGGCTGTCGCGCAATATATCGCCGCCGCGCACCAGCATCGACAGTTGCGTCATGCCGCTCATGTCCCAGATGAAGATCAGCCCGGCAAGCAGCAGCAGGCCGCCGCCACCCGTCACCACCAGCGCCTGCAAGGCGGCGCGGCGCGAGGCGGCACGCTCGTGATCGAAGCCGATCAGCAGGAAAGAGGTGATGGAGGTCAGTTCCCAGAAAACGAACAGCATCAGCAGGCTGTCGGAGACCACGACGCCCAGCATCGCCCCCATGAACAGCAGCAGGAAGGACAGGAACCGGCCCTGCTGCGGATGTCCCTTCATATAACCGCCGGCGTAAAGCACGATCAGCAGGCCGATGCCGGTGATCAGCAGCGCGAAGGTGAGCGACAGGCCATCGATGAACCAGGAGAAGCTGAGATTGAAGCTCGGCACCCAGGCATAACCGCCGGTCACGATCCCGCCCGCCGCGATGCCAGGCAGCATCAGCGCGAAATGGACAAAGGCAAGCCCCGGCGCAAGCGCCAGCAGCCAGGCGGCATTGTGCCCCAACCTCTTCACCAGCGCCGGCGCGGCGAGCGCCGCCATAAACGGCAAAAACAGCGACAGGAATGTCAGCTGCGTGACATCTGATGTCATTCACATCTCCCGGGGTGTCCCCCACACATCTGCCTGGGGTGTCCCCAACCCCGCGCGCCAATGACTGGCGTTCTCTTTTTCAAATCGAATTTTCAGTTAAGGCATAGGCAACATCATCTCAACCCAAATCGACTCCCGATCCGCAGCATAACGGACTCGTTATTGAGATGTGTCCTCTTTCAATCCGTAACGGCGATGACTATTTCTGGCAGGAACAGAAAGGATCATTCCATGAGCGATCTGACACCCCCCAAAGTCAACAAGAGCGATGCCGACTGGCGTGAGCAGCTGACCCCGGAGCAATATCGCATCCTGCGCGAGCACGGCACCGAGCGCGCCTTTACCGGACCCTACTGGGACAGTTTCGAAAAGGGCCTCTATCGCTGCGCGGCCTGCGACGAGCCGCTGTTCCTCTCCGACACGAAATTCGATGCGGGCTGCGGCTGGCCGAGCTATTTCGAGCCGGTGAAGCCGGGTGCGGTGACGGAACATCGTGACGCGAGCTACGGCATGGTGCGCACCGAAATCCGCTGTGCCAATTGCGGCGGCCATCTCGGCCACGTCTTCCCCGACGGCCCGAAGCCGACCGGCCTGCGTTACTGCATCAACGGCCATTCAATGGTGTTCGAGCCGGTTTAAGACGGGTTTAGCCCCCCCTCAATTGGCCGCGTGTGGCAAAACGATGCCGCCTGTTTCTTCCCCCCGGCGGGGAGAGGAACTGTGCGGCACTCGCCCGATTCATGGGTGGCCTTCAGCGCCATGCACGTCAGGTCCAGCCACCGCTCGAACTTGGTGCCGAACCTCCGAAAATCTCCCGACGCCCCTGAAACCGAAGCTTTCTTGCGGGCGAATGGAAGCGATGTTTTCCGCCTCGATGGCGACGACCGGCACATGCACCTCATTGGCGGCGGCATGGTCGACAAGCGCCGGCATCGGCCGTCTGCCGGTGCCGTGGCATTGTCCGGCGTCTGTGGCGAGCCTCGAAACCGGCTTCAGGATGTCAGCGGAACCAGGCTGAACGCGGTGACCACGGCGAAATAATGAACGGCGGCGGCGGCGACGACGAAAGCGTGCCAGATGGCGTTCTGGAAACGCAGCTTTTCCCAGACGTGGAAAATCACGCCAAGCGAATAGATGATGCCGCCGGCGACGATCAGCCAGAGCGTGAGGGGGGCGAGGTGAGACGACAAGGGCTCGACCACCATGATGCCGCTCCAGCCCATGGCGAGATAAAGGCCGATGGCCACCCGGTCGTAGCGGCCGGGAAACAGGCATTTGAGGAGGATGCCGCAGAGGGCGGCGAGCCAGATCAACCCCAGCATGGTGGCGATCAGCGGATCGTTTATGCCACGCATCAGAAAGGGGGTATAGGTGGCGGCAATGAGGATGAAGATCGCCGAATGATCCAGCCGGCGCAGGAACCATTTCACCTTGGAGTGCGGCCAGATATTGTAGGTGAAGGACACGGAAAGACAGGCGACCAGACCGAGACCGTAGATCCATGCGGCCGCAATCGCGCTCAGCGTCCCCCAGGCGGTCGCGTAAAAAATCAGCGCCGTGGCGCCGACCAGCGCAAAAACGATGCCAACGCCATGGACGATGCCATCGGCGACGATCTCGTGAAAATCATACTGGCGCCCGAACCGCCATAAATCACTCATAGTCCAATCCTGTCTGCGTGCTTTCACCAAAGCATGGAGACAATATTAGACAGGAACAAGACAGCGGCCGGTTAACGGCGATCAAATTGCGTTCGATGCTGTTGCGAAAGGAGAGGTGGCGTTTTGTTTGAGCCAACGAACGCCTTTGGAGCGAGCGGTTGCCGTCTGCTTCTTCTCCCCGGCGGGGAGAAGAAACTCGCGGCGACCTCGCGGCCCTTTTCAGTCGCGTATCACAAAGCCGCAGCGCATTCCTGACAGAACGGCGTATAGGGCACGGCCTTCAACCGATCGTCGGAAATCCTCTTGCCGCATTTGACACAGATGCCGAAGGTGCCCTCGGCGATGCGGTCGAGCGCGGCGTCGATGGCGCGCAGCTCGTCCTGCCCCACCTGCCCCATCTCGTCCAGCACCTCGTCATTGTTGCGCTCAGTGGCGCGGTCCTCGTCGTCGGGATTGCGCGGCTGTTCAAAATCGGCCTCGATCCGGTGCAGGCGGCGATAAAGCTCACGCTGGCGGTCGCGCAGGATTTTCTCATAGCTTTCGACATTCATGGTCTTTCCTCCAGCCGGTGCGGGCGGGCATTCGCCCGCAACCCTTTTGTGACCGCCCTTTACCGGTCGATCAGCACCGAGCACTTGGCGTGGCGCACCACGCGGTCGGCGGTGGCGCCGATGAAATAATTGGTAAAGTCCGGCGTATGCGACGCGATGATGATCAGATCGGCCTTGTGTTCCTCCGCCGCCGCGATGATCTCGCGCGCCGGCGCGCCGCTTCTGATTTCCTGGCTGCCGTTAAAGCCGCTCTTTGCCTTCAATTCCGCAAGTTTCGCCTTGGCGTCCTTGATGGCGTTTTCGATGAGGTCGACGGGCAGGTCGATCGCCATGTAGCCGGGCAATTCCTCAACAACATTGATGAGGACGATCTCGCCGTTGGGGTCCAGCAGCGTCTTGGCCTTTTCAAGGATCTTTTCCCCCTTGTCGGTGGCGCTGAGGTCTACCGGTACGATGATCTTCTTGTACATGGCTGTCTCCTTTGGCGTTATCCGCCGTTCGCGTATCAGGCTAAACCCATATTTCCCCGCCGCAGCGGCCTTCGCCTTGATCGAAGTCAAGGCCGCGTCGGTCCCGCCGCAGGGCGTTGTCAACAAATAGTGGACGGTCAATCGCCAGACGACGATCTTTGCTGAACGACGAAATCCGCCCATATTCACGACAGACAAACGCCGCGAAGCGGCGTCGGCCGATGCCGGCGACCGCCGATCCGCTTTCCGGCGCGTCATATTCAATATGGAGATTATGATGAGTGAAATCAAACAATTCGCCCTGACGCGACCGGCCTATGTCGGCCAGGCGCATCTCATCGTTCACGATCTGCCGCGCGTTTCGGATTTCTACCAGAAGATCATCGGCCTTTCGGTCCTTGAAAAGAGCCAGAGCGGCGAGGTTCTGGGCGTGAATGGCCAGCCGCTCCTGACGCTTTCCACCTCCAACACGGCGGAACGCGCGCCGCGCAATGCCGCCGGCCTGTTCCACACCGCCTTCCTGCTGCCGAGCCGTGATGATCTGGCGCAATGGCTGGCCCATGCCGCCCATAACAACGTGCAGTTTCAGGGCGCATCCGATCATCTGGTCAGCGAGGCGATCTACCTTGCCGACCCCGAAGGCAACGGCATCGAGGTCTATCGCGACCGGCAGCCATCGGAATGGACCTACCAGCCGGATGGCACGGTGGAGATGGCCACACTCGGCCTCAACCTTCAGGCGCTTTACGACAGCGCGCCGAAGACGGCCTTTACCGGTGCGGCGGAAGGAACGGCCATCGGCCATATCCATCTGCAGGTCGGCAATATTCCGCAGGCGGATGAATTTTATCAGGATGTGCTGGGCCTGAAGATCATGGCGCGTTATCCGGGCGCGAGCTTCTTCGGCTCCGGCGCCTATCACCACCATGTGGCCGCCAATATCTGGAACAGCCGGGGTGCCGCCGCCCGCAAGGACAATATGACCGGCCTTTCCGGTTATTCGCTGAAATTCAATGAGCCCGAAGCGCTAGACAGGGCGGTTGCCGCACTCGACCGGCTGGAAATCGCCACCGAACGGCAGGCTGACGGCATTGCCCTGAAAGATCCGTGGGGCATCGGGCTAAAGCTTTCCGCATAAACGCAAAAAGGGGCGGCAGAAATTTGTGCCGCCCCGGAACCGCCATATTTTTCGAACGTTTGTCACCTTATTGGGGGACCGCTCGATGAATGAAAATGCCAGACCGGACAAGACCGGCACTTTGAACCACAATGGCGCCGGCACCGCAGCCGCTCCGGCATCAAAAGGCGATCCGCTGGAGCCGCCTGCGTCCGGTTCCCACCGCGACGATGCCCGCAGCCAGCAGCCGCTTGGCCGCGAAGCCCTGGATGTGGTTGTCGCCTGGTCGGTGATCGGCATCTTCCTCATCATGCTGATGGCCGTCATCCACGAATTGTCGCTCATCCTCATCCCGGTGGTGATGGCGATCGTTGTGGGCATGATCCTCGGCATCGCCGCCGAAAAACTCGGCTCCTACGGCATTCCCGGTTTCGGCGTCGCGCTCATTCTTTCAAGCCTCGTGGCGGCGGTGATGTTTTTCGTCATCAATTCGCTCACCGAGCCGCTCTCGCTCCTCGCTTCGGAAGGCCCGGCGCTGGTGGAGCGCAGCATCGACCGCTTCCTGCCCTATCTGCAAAGTCTCAGATGGCTGAATATTTCGGCGGCCAGTTTCAGCATGGGGTCGATGTCGATGGAATCGCTGATTTCCCGCAGCGGCGAGATCATCTCGCTGCTCGGCTCCAACGTCACCCCTGCGGTCATTCAGGGCCTGATCTTCCTCGCAGCCCTGCTGATGTTTCTCTATAGCCGGCTGCGGCTGCGCAAGGCGATCATCATGGCCTTCCCGGCCCGCCATCAGCGGCTCAGAACCATCCGCATCATCGGTTCGGTGGAAGAGGTGCTCGGGACCTATTTCGCCACGGCGGCGCTGATCTATGCCGGGCTCGGCGTGACGATGGTGGTGATCGCCTATTTCGGCGGGCTGGCCATGCCGCTCCTGTGGGGGCTCTTCGCCTTCCTCTCCAGTTTCGTGCCGTTTCTCGGCATCACCGCCATGACGATAGCGCTGACGGTGGCGGGCATCATCACCCATGACAACATCATTCTGGCTCTTCTGCCGGCGGCGATCTTCTTCACCATTCACCTGCTGATGGAAAACCTCGCCTTCCCGGCTGTCGTGGGCCGCAACATGGAAATCAACCCGTTCCTCGTCTTCGTGATGATCATCTTCTGGACGTGGATGTGGGGGGCGGCCGGCGCCATGCTGGCCCTGCCGCTGTCGCTGATCGCCATGACGGCGACACGGGAACTGTTTCCGTCGCGCCGGGTCACGCCCAAACTGCCGGATTAAACACCGGCTTTCCGGCAGGAAATGCGACAAACAGGGAATTGGAGTGTTTTCGTGACTTGAAGGAAGGCGAAACCGCTCCGGGGGGTGGGCTTTCGGGAGGTTGTCCGTTGACGGCAGCGCGTGGAGCTTACCCCCCTCTGCCCTGCCGGGCATCTCCCCCTCAAGGGGGGAGATCGACAAGCGGTTGGGTTTCGCCCATCACGACAGTTGCGAATGGAGCAATGGTAGGGCCTCCTGCCGATCTCCCCCCTTGAGGGGGAGATGCCCGGCAGGGCAGAGGGGGGTAAACCCCACGCGCCACCATCAACGGACAACCTCCCTAAAGCCAGCCCCCGGCTGCTCAGGAAGCGAGCGGCAGTCCCTGCACCTTCCCCTGCGCGCTCACCATGCGGCGCTCGTGCTCGATCAGCCATTTCTTCCGCCACAGGCCTCCACCATAGCCGGTGAGGCTGCCATCCGCACCCAGCACCCGATGGCAGGGAACGACGATGGCGATCTGGTTGGCACCATTGGCGCGGGCGACCGCACGCACGGCCGACGGTCGTTCCATGGCGGTTGCGAGGGAGGAGTAGCTGACGATCTCTCCCGCCGGGATTTCCCGCAGGTTGCGCCAGACATCGCGTTCGAAAGGCGTGCCGTGACCGGCAAGCCGGGTTTCGAATATGGCCGAACTGCCGGCGAAATAGGCGGCAAGTTCCGCCGCGATCTGGCCGGTCACCGCCGTCCTGCCCAGCACCATGTCGGCGCCCGTGCGGGCCTTCAGCCGTTTCAACTCGGCCGGGAGCGCCGGCCGGTCGGCAAATTCGAGGAGATGCAGGGCATGGTCATCGGCAACGGCCAGCATCGGCCCGATCGGCGTGTCGATCCAGTCGCCCCTCAGGAAGCCCCTGCCCTTCATGGCGGCGGGCGAGGCTCCGAAGAACTGGTTGATGGCGGCGCGGAAGCCGCTGCCGGATTCGTAACCGGCATCGATCTGCGCACCGATCACCGCTTCGCCGGAGGCAAGGCCCGTGACCGCATCACCCAGCCGCCGCAGCCGGGCGATTTCCAGAAAGCTCATGCCAAAACGACGCTTGAAGCTGCGGCGCACGGTGGAGGGATCATGGCCGAGCGCCACCACATCCTCCTCTCGCCAGCGGCGCGCCGGCTCGTTTTCCAGCGCCGTCAGAAGCGAAGAGACGGTCTCGTCGGCGGTGCCGTAGGACAACATCGGCTTGCAGCGCTTGCAGGGACGGAAACCGGCCTCCAGGCATTCGGCAATGGTTTCGCGGAACCGGCAGTTTTCGATCTTCGGTTTTCTGGCCGTGCAGGTGAAGCGGCAGAAAATCTTGGTCGAGGTCACGCAGACATAGGCCACGCCTTCATAGGCGGGGTCCTTGTTCACAAGGGCGGAATATAACGTTTCGGTGTCGGGGCGTTTGAACAGCATCATGGGAGGATGCTAGCCCAATTTTTTGTTCCGCGCCGCCGAAAAACAGGCATGGATGTGGGGATGCCGCCGGTTCTTTTCGCCCGCGTCGCTTCAGGACCGAGCGAGTACGGCATATTTCTTCTCCCCGAGGGGGGAGAAGAAATGGGCGGCAACCTTGCGGGTCAGTTCCCCGGCGGCGCGAAGGATGGGTCGTCCAGCCGGGCGAAGATGACGCCGCGCGCCTTCAGCGCCAGAAGGCCTTTCACCACGCCTTCGCCCGCCTCATGGGTGGGCTGGTTGATGTGGGAGATGATGACGTCGCCATCTTTTGCCGAGGCGATGTGTTTTGCCGTCATCGCCGCCCCCAGCAGCGAGCCGCCATCGCCATTGACGGAATAACCGGCCACCCGCATGCCGAGCCGGTTGATGGTGGCCATGGAGGATCTGGTGTATTTGGCCGTCGCACCACGGAACCATTGCGGCTGGAGACCGGTGGCGGCAACGATCGCCTGGCGGCCGCCCTCCACTTCCTGCTCGACCGCCGCTTCAGAGCCGGCGGCGGCGATGCCGTAGATGGAAACCGGCCTGTCCACCGCCGGTACATGGTTTTCGCCGTGGTTTTCAATCTCGAACAGGTCCGGATGCGCCATGAGCACGGCGAGCGCTTCGCCATTGTGTTTCAGCCAGCGGGCGGTAACGAAGATCGTTGCCGGAATGCGCTCCTTCACCA
Source organism: Rhizobium sp. UGM030330-04 (assembly GCF_003208455.1). Classification (NCBI taxonomy): domain Bacteria; kingdom Pseudomonadati; phylum Pseudomonadota; class Alphaproteobacteria; order Hyphomicrobiales; family Rhizobiaceae; genus Rhizobium; species Rhizobium sp. UGM030330-04. The sequence goes on along the minus strand of NZ_QKML01000005.1, from coordinate 216,849 downwards.
GCGTATCGAGAATGCGGTGATCGGTCTTGCCCATGCAGGCATCCAGCGTCATCGCCACCCGCACCTTGCCGTCATGCTGCGGCGTCATCTTCAGCGTCGGCTCGACAAGGCCGGTGCCCGCGAACGCGGCGGATGAAGCAGAGACTAACAGGGCGGCAATGAAGAGGCGACGCAGCATTTTTGGCTTTCCGAAGTGTAAGGACGTGGCAATCCGCCCGCAAAGCGCCCGAATTATGGCGCGCTTTCCAGCCCGGAAAGTGCCTCCAGCACCTCTTCCACCCGCTGGCGTTCCGCGCTGGTGAGCGGCAGGATCGGCCGGGGCGGTTCGCACGCCGTCAGTTGCAGGATGTTGGCGGCGGCGTAAACCACGCGGATGCTGCCGAATTCCTTGAACAGCGCCCAGAGCGGCTGGAAGGCCGCATCGATCCTCTTTGCCTCTTCCGCATTCTTGGCCTGAGCCGCCCGCATCAATTGCAGGGCCGGAACCGGCAGCAGGCCGGCAACCACGCTGTACCAGGTGTCGCCGCCGGCAAGCGTGGCCTCGGCGCAGCCCCAGTCACCGCTGTAACCGATGGCGAAATCATCTGTCAGCTTCGGTCTCAGCCGCGCAAGCTCACCCGCATAATCGGAATCGGCCGGCAGCGGCATCTTTATGGCGCGGATATTGGGGATATAGGCAAGCCGCACCAGAAGCTCGTCGCTGAAGGTAAAGCGGGTTGTCGTCGGGTTGTTGTAGATGGCAAGCGGCAGGGCCGTCGCGCCGGCCACGGCGGCGAAATGGTGATAGGCCTCTTCCTGCGTCAGCGGCGTGTAGGAGACGGGTGCGAGCAGCAGCGCATCGGCGCCGGCCGCTTCCGCATCCTTCGCCAGCGCCACCGCCTCATCGGTGCGCAATGCGCCGACGCCGGCCATCAATATGCGCTTGCCCCTGAGGATCGCCGCTGCCGCCTCGATGGCGCGGCGTCTTTCTTCCCGCGTGAGATACATGTAGATGCCGGTGCTGCCGAGAATGCCGACGGAATCGACATCCGCCACATCCAGCCGCTCGATCAGCGCGGAAAAGGCCTGCGTGTCCACCCGCCCGGCCTCATCGGCCGGCGTGATCGGAAAAGCCGAAAGTCCCTTGAATCGTGTCGCCATGCCCGTCTCCCTCGCTTTGATCGGCAGGCAGGGTTACAGAGCCGGTGGCGGAGCGGCAAGAAAAGCGGCGGCTAAACCCCTGCCGACAACCGAAAAAATCCTTGCTTAGTCATAAAGATACAACTTCTTCCACTGCTCCTCGGGAATCCGGTCGCCAACGCGGTAATCGAAGGACTGGATGCTGAGGCTGTCGCTCTTCAGCTGGCACTTGTATTTGAGCTTGTACCATTCGCCGGAACTTCTGAAGACCGCGCCCGGCGCCTTGATGGAGTTCTTGCCAACTTCCGGATCGCCGAAGGTATAGGCGATGACCTTGTCCGGCCGCATGCCCTTCTGCTCCGTCGCTATCCTCTCCATCGCCTCGATATCGCAGCGCTGTTCCAGACGCTCTTCGGGGGCGAGCGCATTCAGCTGCCGCATGACGCTGGCGTCGATCGCGAAAGCGGGGGTAAAGGCCTGCAAGCCGAGGAAAAAGGCAGAAAGGGCAGCGGGAAGAAGCTTTCGCATGGGATCCTGTCAGTTTTTTCGTTTGTTCTTGGTGATTGCGGCAGGCCGGGCGACCTGAGCGCATCATCGCTGATTTGCCGGATATTGCCAAAATGTGATCGAAAGCTGACGAAATTGTGCCCGAGCTGCATTCCGCCTGTGGAGATTTGAAACTTGATCGGCCGCAAGGCCCGCTCTACATCTTGGTGCCGCCCAAGAATTTTTACAGGAAAGCGAGTTTCCCTTGCCGATTTTCAAGAACCTGCCCGCCGCCCCGACCGCCGAAAAACGGCCTGTTCAGGATACGCATCACGGCATTACCCGCACCGACGACTACGCATGGTTCCGGGCCGATAACTGGCAGGCCATGTTCAAGGACACATCCATTCTCGACCCCGCGATCCGCGCCCATCTGGAGGCGGAAAACGCCTATATGGAAGCGGCGATGGGCGACACCGGCGCACTTCAGGAAAAGCTGTTTACGGAGATGAAGGGCCGCATCAAGCAGGATGATTCCTCCGTTCCGGTAAGGGACGGCCCCTATGCCTATGGCACGTTGTTCGTGACCGGCGGCGAGCAGCCGCATTATTTCCGCACACCGCGCGATGGCGGCGAAAAACACGTGCTTCTGAACGGCGACAAGGAGGCCGAAGGCAAGGATTATTTCCGCCTGTCCGGCCTCGACCAGTCTTCAGATCACAGCTACGGCATCTGGGGTTACGATGACAAGGGCTCGGAATATTTCACCCTGCGCATCCGCAACCTCGAAAACGGCGAGGACCTTGCCGACGTCGTGGAAAACACCGGCGGCGGCGGGGCCTGGGCGCCTGACGGCAAGAGCTTCTTCTATACGCTGCAGGACGAAAACCATCGCCCCTCCAAGGTTTTCCATCACATCATCGGCGAGCCGCAATCGTCCGACCGGCTGGTCTATGAGGAAAAGGACCCCGGCTTCTTCATGGGCGTCGGCGCGTCGGTTCTCGACGATTTCATCTTCATCGACATTCACGACCATGAAACCAGCGAATACCGCCTTCTCTCCACCAGCGACCTGACCGCCGAACCTGCCGTGGTGGCGGAGCGCGAGGAAGGCATCGAATATTCGATGTGCGAAGGCGGCGATGTCTTCTTCATCCTCACCAATGACGGCGATGCCAAGGATTTCCGTATCGTGGAAGCGTCGGTCACTGCGCCCGGCAAAGAGAACTGGAAAGAGATCGTCCCGCATGAGCCGGGCCGTCTCATTCTCTCCGTCGATGCCTATGCCCGCCACCTGGTCTGGCTGGAACGCCGCGACGGCCTGCCGCGCATCGTCATCCGCGATCGTCGCACGGGCGAGGAACATTCCATCGCCTTTGCCGAGGAGGCCTATTCGCTTGGCCTGCATGGCGCCGCGGAATATGACACCGATGTCATCCGCTTCTCCTATTCCTCGATGACGACGCCGAGCCAGCTGTTCGATTACGACATGGTGACGCGGGAGCGGACCCTTCTGAAGACGCAGGAAGTACCCTCGGGCCACAATCCTGATGATTACATCACGCGCCGCATCATGGCGCCCGCCCATGATGGCGAACTGGTGCCGGTCTCGCTGCTTTACCGCAAGGATGTGGCGCTTGACGGTTCCGCCCCCTGCCTGCTTTATGGTTATGGCGCTTACGGCATCACCATTCCCGCCTCCTTCTCCACCACCACACTGTCGCTCGCCGACCGTGGTTTCATCTATGCCATCGCCCATATTCGCGGCGGCAAGGACAAGGGCTTCGAATGGTACGAAACCGGCAAGATGGAAGACAAACAGAACACCTTCAAGGACTTCATCGCCGCTGCCGATCATCTGGTTCAGGAGGGTTTCACCTCCTATGACCGCATCATCGCAGAAGGCGGCTCGGCCGGCGGCATGCTGATGGGGGCCGTCGCCAATATGGCGCCGGAAAAATTCGCCGGCATCATCGCCGCCGTTCCCTTCGTGGACGTGCTGACCACCATGCTGGACGACACCCTGCCGCTGACCCCGCCGGAATGGCCCGAATGGGGCAATCCGCTGGAATCGGCGGAGGAATATGGCTGGATCGCTGCCTATAGTCCCTATGACAATGTCGGTGCGAAGCCTTACCCGCCGATTCTGGCGCTATCCGGCCTGACCGACCCGCGGGTGACCTATTGGGAGCCGACCAAATGGGTGGCGAAGCTGCGCGAAAAGACGACGGGAGAAGCGCCGATTCTGCTCAAGACCAACATGGCGGCAGGCCATGGCGGCAAGTCCGGCCGTTTCCAGCGGCTGGAAGAAATCGCCTTCGAATATGCCTTCGCGCTGAAGGTGGCTGGCAAGGACGCCGTTTGACATCCTGACCGTGGAACGGGCGGCGACAGAGCCGCCGCCCGCACCGAAACAGCATAAAAATACCTTCGCAAAACCTCTTTTCGAATATTTTTTCCACAAAATCGCGACTTTATTTTTTCCTTGAATCCCAACTTGACTGCAGCAGGATTTTTATTTCATCTTACTGAAATTTATAATATATTTCTGTAAAATCAGAATATATTTCATGTATTACATCAAATGAGAAAACGTTCCAAAAATCGAACGCATGGCTGCGATGCGCCATTTCGCGTTGCAATATCACTTTTTGGCCGTATTATGCCGGTCATTGACATATTCATGCGCCTTTTCGCCGCTCTTCTTGCGGCAATTCCGTAGCGTGTTCTGCGGATATTCTTCTTGCCGGGATTTTTCGGCTTTTCCATGCGCCATGTCAGTTCGCCCTTGGCAATCCGGGCTTTGCAGTGCTCCCGCTTTGCCAACTGAAAACACTGCATCAGACTTGGGGGTCTTACACCATGAAGAAACTCCTGGCCTCGACCATTCTCGTAACGGGCTTTACCATCGCTGCCGGTGCAGCACATTCCGCCAATGCCGCCGAAGCGTGCGGCAGCATCTCCATCGCCGAAATGAACTGGGCATCCGCCGGTGTCGCGGCTTACGTCGACAAGTTCATCATGGAAAACGGCTATGACTGCACGGTCAACGTCGTCAGCGGCGATACCATGCCGACCTTCGCCTCCATGAACGAAAAGGGCCAGCCGGACATGGCGCCCGAATTGTGGGTGAATGCCGTGCGCGAGCCGCTCGATGCCGCCGTCAAGGACGGCCGCATGATCGAGGCATCGAAAATTCTTTCCGAAGGCGGTATCGAAGGCTGGTGGATCCCGAAATTCATCGCCGATGAACACCCCGACATCAAGACCGTCGAGGATGCGCTGAAGCATCCCGAACTCTTCCCCGCCCCGGAGGACGCCAGCAAGGGCGCCGTGCACAATTGCCCCTCCGGCTGGAACTGCCAGGTGACAACCACCAATCTCTACAAGGCACGCGAAGGCGACAAAAAGGGCTTCACGCTGGTCGATACCGGCTCCGCCGCCGGCCTCGATGGCTCCATCGCCAATGCATTCGAAAAGAAGCAGGGCTGGCTCGGCTATTACTGGTCGCCCACCGCCATTCTCGGCAAATACGAGATGGTGAAGCTGGATGACGGCGTCGAACTCGACCGCGCCCATTTCGACGAATGCACCGCCAAGGTCGATTGCGCCGATCCCAAGGTCAACGCCTATCCGGTGGCCGATGTCTACACCGTCATCACCAAGGATTTCGAAGGCAAGGCCGGCGTGACGATGGACTACATCAAGGCCCGCAACTGGGACAACAAGGTGGTCGCCGAAATCCTCGCCTGGATGGATGAGAACCAGGGCACCAACGAGGATGGCGCGGAATATTTCCTCGAAAACCACGAGGACATCTGGACGAAGTGGGTTCCGGCCGAGGTGGCGGAGAAGATCAAGGCTTCGATGTGATTGGTTGATGGGGGAGTCGGCGCAAGCCGCTTACCCCCCTCTGCCCTGCCGGGCATCTCCCCCACAAGGAGGGAGATCGGCTGGGCGCGCTTTCACCGCTTCATCCTCAACCATCAAGATGGGTGAGACTTTGCCGCAGGTCGATCTCCCCCCTTGTGGGGGAGATGTCCGGCAGGACAGAGGGGGGTGCCCGCGCACTCCAACCTCCCCCCATCCCCAAAACCCAAAGGGAAAACAACAATAATGGCCCTCTGCAATTACCTGCCGGACCTGCTCTGCAAGTTCCCGGCCATCGACAACTCCACGATGCGTGTGGCACGCAAGACCATCGATGACGGGTTTCGCGACATCGTGCGCAATTACGGCGATGCGATCGATGTCGTCGTGCATCCGCTGCAACTGTTCCTCAATTCCTCGGAGCGGCTGTTCATCCAGACGCCGTGGATCATCACCATGCTGGTCATTCTCGCCATCGTGCATCTGGCCGGGCGCAGCATCAAGATCACCGGCGGCACCGCCATTTCCCTGCTGATGATCGGCGCGGTCGGCCTCTGGCGAGACGCCATGACGACACTGTCCATCGTCGCCATCGCCACCCTGATCGCCATCGTCATCGGCCTGCCGCTCGGCATCCTGATGGGTCGTTCCGAACGCCTGCAACGCCTCATCAATCCCGTGCTCGACGTGATGCAGACCCTGCCCAGCTTCGTTTATCTCATCCCCGTGGTGGTGATTTTCGGCATCGGCAAGGTTCCGGGCCTGATCGCAGTGGTGATCTATGCCATTCCGCCCGTCATTCGCCTGACCAGCCTCGGCATTCGCCTGGTTGATCGCGAAGTGCTGGAAGCGGCCGATGCCTTCGGCTCCTCCAATGGCCAGAAGCTATTCAACGTGCAGCTGCCGCTGGCACTGCCCACCATCATGACCGGCATCAACCAGACCATCATGATGGCGCTCGCCATGGTCGTCGTCGCCTCCATGGTCGGTGTCGGCGGGCTCGGCAAGAACGTGCTGCAGGCCATCAACAACCAGTTCTTCACGGTGGGCTTCCTGAACGGTTTCGCTCTGGTCGCCATCGCCATCATGTTCGACCGGGCGAGCCAGGCTTTTGGCAAGCGCCTGCAGAAGTACCGCGAGGTCTCCCATGGCTAAAAGCATCGAAATCAAGAATCTTTACAAGATCTTCGGCAAGCATCCCGAGAAATATCTCGAAGCGGTGCGGTCGGGCATGGACAAGGCCGAGCTGAACGACAAACACAACCACGTTCTCGGCCTCAACAACATCAACATCACCATGCCGGGCGGCAAGATCACCGTCGTCATGGGTCTTTCCGGCTCCGGCAAGTCGACGCTCATCCGCCACATCAACCGGCTGATCGACCCGACAGCGGGTGAGGTTCTTTATGACGGCGAGGATATCTGCGGCATGAGCACCTCGGCACTCAGGCAATTCCGCCGCCACAAGACGGCGATGGTGTTCCAGAAATTCGGCCTCTTGCCACACCGCACGGTGCTGGAAAACAGCGTCTACGGCCTCGACATCCAGGGCGTGCCGCGCAGCAAGAGCGAGGAAAAGGGCCGTTACTGGCTGGAGCGCGTCGGCCTTGCCGGTTACGAGGATTATTATCCGAACCAGCTTTCCGGCGGCATGCAGCAACGTGTGGGCCTTGCCCGGGCGCTTGCCAATGACGCCGATATCCTCCTGATGGATGAAGCCTATTCGGCGCTCGATCCGCTGATCCGTGTCGACATGCAGACCATGCTGCTCGATCTGCAGCAGGAGCTGAAGAAGACCGTTGTCTTCATCACCCACGATCTGGACGAGGCTTTGCGGCTGGGCGACCATATCGCCATTCTGAAGGACGGCGAAGTGGTGCAGCAGGGCGACGGCCAGAGCATCATTCTCTCCCCTGCCGATGGCTACGTCACCGACTTCGTGCGCGACGTCAATCGCGGCCGCGTGCTGCAGGCCACCACCGTCATGGAGCCGCTGGACAGCAAACCGCAGGGCATGTCCGTGCCGGAAAGCGCGACGCTGGAGACCATTGCCCGCGATATGTCGGAAGCCAACGAGACACAGGCGCATGTGGTGGATGAGGACGGCAAAGCTGTCGGCTCGATCGGCCTCGATACGCTGGTGGCGGCGATGGTGACACCAGCGCCGCAGGAGGTTGAGGCGGAGGCGGAAGCGGCGGAGAAGCCGGAGAAGCTCCAGGAAACGGTTATGCCGGTGGAGAAGGAAACGGCGTAATCCGGCACCGGACGGATTGGCCGCGTCCGCGAGATTTCCTCTTTCCGTCATACCGGCCTTGAGCCGGTATCCAGCCAGCCCAAGTCCTTGGGCTGAAAGGACTCTCTCGCCGCGCAGACGCGCGTCGGCTGGATTCCGGCTCAAGGCCGGAATGACGGGAGTGAGGTATTCACGGCGCCAGAAATTTAAACCGGACTGCAATGCCGCGAGGGACAAAGCTGGCAATCACCTCCTGCCCCGTCTTCACTATGCAAAAACGAAGCACTACTTCGTCGGCTGTCAACCCTCGACAGTCGCTGCAACGCAGCAAGCGCAAGTTTCAGACAAGTCGCCGCCGTTAACCCTTCGTTAACTTTTGAACGCGGAATCACCGACATGCAGATCGAAAGCAATATCGGCGGATACAATTATCAGGGACGTATCCGCGAGATCGAAAAAGCCGGCAGCACGCAAAGCGCGCCGGAGGAGCAGGCCGTCAAACGCGGCCCCGGCAACCCGACCGTTTCCAGCACCATTCTTTCGCATTCGCTGGCCAACGTATTGTGGGCCGTGGGCAATGGCAGCGCGCCGGCCTATCAGGATACGCCCGCAGTGGCTTCCGCCGAGGACAAGGCGGAAGCACAGGCCGAGTGGGTGCGCAGCGCCTATTCCGAATACGAATAGGCGATTCTTCTCAGGCCCTTGCCGGGCTGACCTCCACCGTCACATGCGACAGTTCATGTATGGCTGCAAGTTTCCGCTTGTAGAAATCAGGTGCCTTCGGTGCCTGCGACTGGATCGCCACGATGGCCGCATGGTGCCCCGGCCCCACCTGCCAGACATGCAGGTCGGTGATGCGATCTTCTTCCGTCTCGACGCTTTCACGGATTTCCTGCGGCAGATATTCCGTCTGCGGCACGGCATCGAGCAGGGTTGCCGCCGTGGAGCGCACCAGCCCCCATGACCAGCGGGCGATGACCAGACCGCCGACAATGCCCATCAGCGGGTCGAGGAAGAACCAGCCGTTCCATTTGCCGAGCAGCAGCGCGACGATGGCGAGAACCGAGGTCAGCGCATCCGCCAGCACATGCAGATAGGCGGCACGCAGATTATTGTCCCTGCCGCCCTTTGCCGCGCCATGGTCGCCATGGTGCGCGTGGCTGCCGTGATCGTGATGGGCATGCGAGCCGTGTCCATGCCCGTGGTCATGATGATGGTCATCCTTCAAAAGCAGGGCGCTGACGAGATTGACGGCAAGGCCGATGACGGCGACGAGGATCGCCTGGTTGAAGTCGATCTCGACCGGGCTGACGAGGCGCATGGCGCTTTCGACGGCGATCAGCAGCGCCACCACCGCCAGTACGATGGCGCTGGCAAAACCTGCGAGATCACCGAACTTGCCGGTGCCGAAAGTGAAGCGCGGGTTGCGCGCCTCACGCCGGGCATAAAGATAGGCCAGCGCCGAAATCAGCATCGCGCCCGCATGGGTGGACATGTGCCATCCGTCCGCTGTCAGTGCCATGGAGCCGAACCAGTGGCCGGCGACAATCTCGGCCACCATCATCACGGTGGTCAGCGCAATCACCATCCACACGCGCTTTTCATTGCGCTCATGGTTCTGGCCGAGAAAAACATGGTCGTGGCCGGTCGTGGCAGGGAATTCGGATGTCGTCGTCATGTCGCTAATCCTGTTCGATCTTCAAGCTAGTCGTTCCACGCATGGCTTTTCCCAAAGTCGCGGACACTTTTTTGGGGGGGCGTGCTAGCGGATGTAAGTCTTCAGCACCTGGGCCAGTTCTTCCGCTGCCCGCGCCCGCTCGTCTTCATTTTCGGCATGCACCACATGTTCGTGCAGATGCTCCTGCATCACCTCCCCCGTCAGGCCGGAAAGCGCGCCGCGCACCGAAGCCAGCAATTGCAGCACCTCGCCGCAGGGCTTGGCATCATCAAGCGCACGCTCCACTGCCTCCATCTGCCCTTTCAGGCGGCGGATGCGGGCGAGCAGCTTTTCCTTGTTGCGGATCGTATGGGACATGAGCACCTCATATAGTATAGGGGGGTATACTATATGAGGACGATTTTGCCTTCAAGCCCCGCAAGACGCAATCTTCGCGAATGTTTCGGTTCCTAAAACTACCCATCAGAACTCAGGGGGACTCAGTCATGACGACTATTGCAGCAACCACCAGCAGCTATTACGGCACTTCGGTCCGTGGCCTCGAACCGGCAAAAAGCAGGGAAATCCACTCCACCACAGAGACCCTGCTGGAGCTGACCCGGGCGGCGCACCGCGCCATTTCCAGCGCCGAGAGCGTCGCACCGGCCGTTGCGCCGGCCGCCGCCAGCATTTCCGCCGGTCTTGCCGCCGCACTGTGGAACCTCGATAGCGGTGCCACCTCCATCAGGCCTGCCCTTCAAATGACTGCCTCCGCTCGGCCCGAAGCCGCATCCACCATCGAGAATGAGGTTCTCAAGGCGCTGGCTGAGGCTCTGGGTGTGGAAGACGCCGCCTGAGGCCCATTGAACAGCGGGCGAAAACACCATATCTCTAGAGACTAGAGCATCGGATGATGAGCGGCGGAACCATTCCGCCCCTCTGCCGCGTCCGGGATATGGAGAAAGCCATGCTGTCCATCGGTGAATTGTCGAAACGCACCGGCGTGAAGGTGCCGACGATCCGTTATTACGAGCAGATGGGCCTCATCCGCGAAGCCGATCGTTCCGATGGCAACCAGCGCCGTTATGAAAAGTCCGACCTCGAAAGGCTGGCCTTCATCCGCCACGCGCGCGATCTCGGGCTGAATATCGAGGCCATCCGTGAGCTGATCGCGCTTAGCCAGCACCGGCAGATGCCGTGCGAGGGCGCGGATCGCATCGCCGCCGAACATCTGGCCGATGTGCGCGAAAAAATCGCCAAGCTCAGGAAACTGGAACACGAGCTGGAACGCATCGTCGCCCATTGCGATGGCCATTCCATCGAGGATTGTTACGTCATCCGCGCGCTTTCCGACCATGGCATGTGCGGCGGCGAACACTAGGGCCAACCCGGAACAGGGCTGACATTCCACTGTCATCCGCGCCCTGTATGCGCTCTCTCCTGCTTGAAGAAGGGATGCCGGATGGCCGAAATATTTCCCGAAATCACCCCGTTCGAGACTGTTTTTCTCGAGGTTTCAGAAGGCCACCGGCTGCATGTGACGATTACCGGCAATCCGGCGGGGCGGCCGGCGATCCTGCTGCATGGCGGCCCCGGTTCGGGGCTTTCGGCGACGGCCAGACGCTATTTCGATCCCGCCCATTACCGCATCATCCAGTTCGACCAGCGCGGCTGTGGCAAAAGCACGCCGAATGCTAGCGAGAGCCTTGCGCACAACACCACACACCACCTGATCGACGACATGGAGGCTATCCGCTGCGCGCTTTCGGTGGATGACTGGCTGGTTTACGGCAGCTCCTGGGGCGCCACGCTCGCACTGGCCTATGCCCAGCGCCACCCGGAGCGGGTGCGCGCGATGGTGCTGGCCGGCGTCACCACCACGCGGCAAAAGGAGATCGACTGGCTTTACAAGGGGCTGGCGATGTTTCTGCCGCAACAATGGCAGCGTTTCATCGCGGCTATCCCGGATCATCTGCCGAAGGAAGATCCCGTCGGCGCGTATCTGCAGCTTTTAAACGATCCTGACCCGGCCATCCGCCAGATGGCGGCGCTTGAGTGGCATTTGTGGGAGGCGGGCTCGATCAGTGCGGAGGCCAGCTCGGCCTTTCCGGAAAAATGGCGCGACGGCGATTATATCCTGACCCGTGCCCGTCTCTGCGCCCATTATTTCCACCATGCGGCCTGGCTGGAAGACGGCGTGCTTTTGCGCAATGCCGGCCTGCTTGCCGGCATTCCCGGCGTGCTCATCCAGGGCATGCGCGACCTGCAGGGACCGCCCGTCACCGCTTACGACCTTGCCGCCGCATGGCCGGGAAGCGAGTTGATTGCCATAGGTGGAGCCGGGCATTCCACCGGTGATACCGGGATGGAAGATGCGATTGTTTCAGCAATCGCACGATTTGCAAATTGAAGCCGCTTGACAGATTAAGGATTCGGGCGCATTGCATTCGCCATGATCAACGAACGCGCACCCATCTCCTGCTCGTACTTTTGGGCCTACCTTTAAGGGCGGCTCGACAGATCATATTGTCAACAAGCCGCCGTCAGGCGGCTTTGTTGTTTTCAAACGTCCTGACGGCACAGATAAGACCAAAGGACCGAAAAAATGACCGAAGATAGCTCCCTTACACTGGAAAGACCGCCCGTCGTCATCATTCGCGGCGCCCGCAAGACGGATTTGCCCGAGCTTAACGAGATGATCACGCTGCTTGCCTCCTACCATGGCGATGCGGCGGCGATCACGCCGGCCAAGCTTGAGCGCGACCTGTTCGGCCCCCTGCCCTGGGTGCATGGTCTTGTTGCCGAAGCCGATGGCGCGCTGATCGGCTACGCGCTGCTTCTGCCGCTCTACAGGGCGCAGGAAGGCCGGCGCGGGCTTGAGCTGCACCATCTCTTCGTGCGTGACGGCCATCGCGGCCACGGCACGGGCCAGCATCTGGTTTCCCGCGCCCGCGATATCGCCAAGCGGCTGGGTTGCGACTATCTTTCCGTCAGCGCCACGACCGGCAATGTGGCGGCACATCGTTTCTACGAAAACATGGATTTCGCGCCGCGTCCGGTTACCGGCATGCGCTACATGCAGTCCATCGCCTGATCAAAACCGACGGAGACGGCCATGACACGGATCGCCATTGCGCTGGCGCAGGATTTTGCGGACTGGGAACCGGCGCTGCTTGCGGCGGCGGCACGCAGCTATCTCGGCGTCGAGATCGTTCATGCCACCCCGGACGGGCGGCCGGTAACGTCGATGGGCGGGCTGAATGTAACGCCCGAAACCTCCTATGACGCGCTTGATCCTGATAACATCGATGCGCTCGTCATTCCCGGCGGCCTCAGCTGGGAAAAGGGCACGGCGGCCGATCTTGGCGGGCTGGTGCAGCGCTTTCGCGAAAAGGACCGGCTGGTTGCCGGTATCTGTGCGGCGGCAAGCGCGCTGGCCGGCACGGGTATCCTGAACCATGTCGCCCATACCGGCAATTCGCTCGCCTCGCACAAGGCCTATCCGACCTATCGTGGCGACGGTCTTTATCGCGACCAGCCGAAGGCGGTCAGCGATGGCGGCGTCATCACGGCCGCCGGCAGCGCACCGGTGAGCTTCGCGGTGGAAATTCTGAAAACCCTCGGCCTCTTTGGTCCGGAAGCCGAGGCGGAACTTGGAATTTTCGCGGCGGAGCATCGGTAAGGCGCAGAGCCTTATTCCGCCCTCTCTCCGTCATACCGGCCCTGAGCCGGTATCCAGCCAGCCCAAGTCCTTGGGCTGAAAAGACTTCTCCCGCCGCGCAGACGCGCGTCGGCTGGATGCCGGATCAAGTCCGGCATGACGGTCAAGGAGAAGACGCCTCTCGCAAATCATCCTGCGCTATTCTCGATCAAGCACCCGGCACACACGCGCCGCAAACTCCGGTCCCTCGCCGGCAATCGCGCGGCGGATATCGCGGCTGTTCAAATGCAGGCTGCGGCCGGCGGGCAAGTTTGAGCGTCTTATCTTGGCGAGTGCCGCAGCGGCAAAGGCAGCCTCGTGGTCGTAAAAATAGGCAAGCGCCGCATCACGATCAGGGCTTGGGCCCAGAGCGGCCTTGAAGGCAAGGCGGTGCACGGCGCAGAAAGCGCCGTGACCTGGAACGGCAAAACGCAGCGCATCGAGTTCGTCACTCCACTCCGCTGCGTCCTGCATGCATTTACGCCGACTGGAAGCGTTTCAGGAAAAACGCGCTCAATGTACCAAGCAGCGCCCAGAAAACGAAGCTGGTGATGGTGGCGGCAACGATGAACTGCCGTTCAAGCGGCAGCGGCGCCAGCGCATGTTCGCCTTCCGGCGGCAGCGGTGCGCCCACCACATGCGGTGCGACGATCAGCACGAGAGCCAGAACGATGGCCCAGGGTTCGCGGCGAAACGCGATCAGCGCAATGCCGCCCGCGGTTGCGGCAACCGTCGAGAGCCACCAGATCTGCCGTACCTCAAGTGCTGCGGCCGGGCTTCCCGGCAATTCCGGCGGCAGGCCGATCATCGGTGCGAGCATGACGGCGGCAAAACCGGCAACGCCCCACAGAAGACCTTCGCGCCAGCCGGCATCGGTGCCGCGCAGCGAGATAAGACCGGTCAGAACAAGCGCGTAACCGATGGCCGTCAGCACATTGGCGGCAACGGTATAGGCCGTGCGCTCGAAGCCATCGGCCGGAGCCCAGGCCTCGTCATTATACTCATGGGCGGGAACCGCAGCGCCGGGTGCTACCGCATCATGGCTGTGGGCCGCTTCGCCGCCGGCGCTTTCAAAGGTTTCCGCCTGAAGGATGAGCGGCGTGGTGCCGAAAGCCTGCATGGCCGAGACGGCCAAACCGCCGACGATGCCGACCAGAACGGCGGTAAAGACGATATTGCGAAAAAATGACATGCCGTTTCCCCTCAATGGCAGGGGAAGGCATTGGCATGACGCGTGTCATGCGCAGCATTGTGAACGGCTTCCACATGCGAAAAGCCGACAAAACCGACTACGAACAGGCCCAGCACGATCGCCGTCAGCGATTGCGCGAAGCTGCCCGTTTTTGCTGAAACGGCAGCATTGGCCGTATTCTGCTGGATGGACATGGTGACCCCTCTCCCGGCGCGACCCCGCGCCATAAGACGCGGCCGAACGGCAAAAAACCGCGCAGCCGCATACGATACACTTCACCACGGGGATACGAGACTGAAACAGGGGTATCGAACCGACGACCCTGACATTCCGCTCTTCCGGACACCCCGCCGGCATGGACATTTCCGTGATGGCAGGTCTCCTGGCTTGCGGGTCAAAACCTGAAACACCTTCCCGGCATCGCCCTCGCCTTGAATGGGGGCGAGATGGCTTGCCAGTGGCATTTCGTTTCAGGCTCTCCGCTCACAGTTGCGGGGGCAGCCACGAATGAGGATTGCTCCCTATCGTGTTCCCTTTTCACCTTCCGGAACGCCCGGAAGGAACCATCACGCAGATGTTATCTGCCGGGTGGGTGCGGGAGTCAATGGCGGCGAGATTTTGGCACTGCCGGCAACGCACCTCAGTCAACGTCATCCTGGAGTTTAGCCCGTTGCTGTGCGCTTTAGATTGGAAAGAGAAACCGGAACGAAAAAACACTCTCCCGTCATTCCGGCCCTGAGCCGGAATCCAGCCGACGTGCGTCCGCACGGCGAAAAAGCTCTTTTATCCCAAGAACTTGGTCTGGCTGCATACCGGCTCAAGGCCGGCATGACGGAGGGGAGCTTCAAACTCCCTACCGAGACGGGATCGCCTTCAGATAGGCGGCAATCGCATTGCGGTCTTCGGCGGTCAGATGCGCCATGTTCTGCTGCACCTTGACCATGGAGCCGCCGACGCTGTCGAATTCCGGGGTGAAGCCGGTTTCCAGATAGCCGGCAATATCGGCCGTCGTCCAGGCGCCGATGCTCGCAGAACCGGGCGTGATATCGGGGATACGGCCCTCACCTTCGGGATTGGGACCGCCGGCCAGCCATTTGTCTTTCAGGAAACCGCCGAGAGCATCGCGCGGGGTGTGGCATTCGCCGCAATGGCCCGGCCCTTCGACCAGATATTGGCCGCGCAGCAATTCGGCATTGGCATTGGCAAGCTCGACGCGCGGCGGGGCGGAGGTGTCGAAATACAGGAACTTCCAGCCGCCGAGCGCCATGCGCAGGTTGAAGGGAAACGGCAGGTCGTGATCCGGCGCATCATTCTGGCTGGCCGGCAGGGTTTTCAGATAACCGAAGAGGTCGTTGACATCCTTCTGCGTCATGCGCGCATAGGAGGCGTAAGGGAAGGACGGGTACAGATGTTCGCCGTTCTTTCCCACCCCGCGCGTCATGGCATCGCCGAATTCCGCCAGCGTCCAGCCGCCGATACCATGCTGCGGATCAGAGGAAATATTGGGAACGTGGAAGGTGCCGAAGGGACTTTTCAACGCCTGTCCACCGGCGAGCGTCAACAGCGCATCGCCGGTGGCATCCGGTGCGGCGTGACAGCTTGCGCAACCACCCGCCCAGAACAGCGTTTCGCCATTGGCCAGATCCGGTTCGCCGAGGCTGACCCAATGGCTGGGCGCCTGACGTTCCGGCGCGGTGACCCAGGCGAAAATGCCATAGCCGGCAATGGCTGCGATCACGGCCCCGCCCACAAGCTTCGTCCAGATGGAAGACATACCCCTCTCCCCATTCTCACCCGAGCTGGTCAGGTGTCTTTCAAAGTGAAAAAACGCCGCCGGGAAGCGGCGTTTTGAAATTCGAGACTTACTTCTTCAGACGATAGGTCTGGTGGCAGGTGCCGCAATCGGCGCCGAGCGTCTGCATGGCGGTGGTGACGCCCGCCTGATCGGTGGGGAGATTGGCAAGAACCGTATCGGCATCAGCACCGAGCTTGGCCGCCTTGGCCTTGAAGTCTTCGAAGTTTTCCCAGATGGCGGGAGCAGCCGCGCTGCCGGTCTCGGTGCCGGCGGGGAACTGTTCGGGGAAAGCCTTGGCATTGGTGCTGATGGTCGTCACGGCAGCCTTGACGGCTTCGGCATCGAACGGCTTCTGACCCTTGGAGATAGCGGCAAGCGCCCCCATGGAACCACCTATCTGCTTCATCATGCCTTCACGTTTTTCGACTTCGCCGGCAGCATAGACCGCTCCGGCGCAAAGACAGCCGAAAAGCATGGCCGCCGCGATGGTTTTCAGTTTCATACACTCTCTCCTTGATTCCGGCCGGGTGCCGGACGCTTGATGGAACGGCGGGAGGATGCCCTTTCCGGATGGCGAAAAGAAGTCACATTGCGGTGAATTTTATCGTGAAAACAGAAGTCTAGGACAGGGCTTCCCAAAGTGTCAGCAGGGCCGCGGCAATCAGCATGAAACCGGCGGCGCGGCCGATGAAGATCGTGGCGCCGGGCGAGGACACCAGCCATTGCCGGCTTTTATCCGCCGTCAGCGCCAGCGCGCCATAGACGGTAAACTGCGTCACCGCCACCATCGCGCCCATGACCATCCCCTGCATCCAGATCGGGCCATAGGCCGGTTTTAAGAATTGCGGATAGATGGCCATCATGAACAGATAGGCCTTCGGGTTGGAAAGGCAGGTCAGCACCGCCCGCCAGAACGCCTTTCTCACAGAGGCACTCGCCTGCGCCTCCTCGCCATTCACCACGATGGCGCTGCGCATCAGGCCGATGCCGATCCAGACCATATAGGCAGCGCCGGCAATGAGAAGCGGCAGGAACAGCGACGGCATCCAGGCGGCGAGCAGACCAACGCCGGCCGCGCCATAAAGCGAATGCACGATGCCGCCGGCGCTCATGCCGCTTGCGGCGGAAAGGCCGGTTCTCTTGCCGCCCGTCAGCGCGCTTGCCAGCACAAACAGCATGTCCATGCCCGGCAGGATGATGATGCCGAACAGGACGAGAAAGAAAAGCCAGAGATTTTCGGCGTAACTCATGTCAGTATCTCCCAGGACGGTTCATGGCACATTCGGGAAAGTGCATGTTTCTCAATGTGTTTTGTCCTTTATAGGAAAAGCCAACTGACAACGTTATGTCAGTTGCGTGGGGAGCCACAGGGAAAAGCGGCAATGCGCAAGGCTTCGAGACTGTTCGAGATCATCCAGATCCTGCGACTGGCGCGTCGGCCCGTTACCGCCCAGACGATTGCCGAAAAGCTGGAGGTGACGGCCCGTTCGGTCTATCGCGACATAGCCGCCCTCCAGACCATGCGCGTGCCCATCGAAGGCGAGCGCGGCGTCGGTTATATTCTGCGCCCCGGCTTCAGCCTGCCGCCGCTGATGTTTTCCATCGAAGAGACCGAGGCGATCGTGCTCGCACTCGCCATGGTCGGCCGCTCCAGTGATACCGAATTGCGGCAGGCAGCGAAAAAGGCCAGCGACAAGATCGCCGCTTCCCTGCCCGAACCCCTGTCCAAAACCCTGTCGGCCAATGCCCTGCATGCCTGGGGCAGCATCGCGCCAGCACCTGTCGGCATCGACCTTGCCACAGTCAGGCGCGCGGTGCGCGACGAGGAAAGACTGGAAATCCGCTATCGGGATGAAAGCGGCGCGCAGACGGAACGGCGGATTCGGCCGATTGCCGTGATCTATTATTCGGAAACGGTGAACATCGTCGGCTGGTGCGAATTACGGCAGGCGATCCGTAACTTCCGCTCGGACCGGGTGCTGAGCTGCGAAAACACCGGCAGCTTTTTCAAGCTGGAAGGGGAAAAGCTGCGGCAATTGTGGATGAGCGGCTGGCAGAACAACCAGCCGGGCAGTCCATCCTCACAGCCGTAAGAGGCGATCTTCCTCGCGGCCGAAACCGCGAATGACGATCCGGTCTTCGAAAACATCGGCGATGGCGAAAGTGTTCTGGTCGGGCGTGTCCACCATGCCCTTGAAATTGACGAAGTGGGTGTTGCCCAGCACACCGTAATTGCCTTCGTGATTATGGCCATTGAACCATGCGACGGCCGACGCATGGGCGCCGAGAAGGTCGAGAATGCGCGGCGCATCCCACATGTTATGAGCGTTTTGCGGATAAAGCGGATAGTGGCACAGCACGATCACTTTTTCGTCCGCCGCATCCGCCGTTTGCAGGACGTTTCGCAGCCATTCGAACTGCTCGTCGCTCAGCGATGCATTCCAGTCCTGCGCATTGATCGCGCCCGCTTCCTGCAGGTGCTTCAGCCGCTCCTGTGCAAGTGCGCGACGCGGATCGCCGGGCGGCGGGGCGAAGAGACTGACCTCGTTGCCATCGAGCACGGCGAAGCGGACATTGCCGATGGCGAAGTCATGCCAGGGGGCGGGCATGCCAAGGCGGGCATGGATGGCGGTCAGATGTTCAGGCGCAACTGAAAAATCATGATTACCCGGCAACAGGACCGAGGGATGGCGAAGCCCGTCATAAACGCCGAGGATCGCATCGAAATTGTCGAAGCCGCGGTCGATGATGTCGCCAAGCGTCACCACGAAGGCGAGGTCCTCTTCGTTGAAGGCGGCCACCGCTTCGGAGAGCTTTTTGACGCTTTCGGCATAATAGCGCCCCATGTCCGGGCGGGGATCGGCATCGGCATATTGGGGATCGGCGACGATGCCGAAGGAGAAGAGAGGCTTGCTTTTTTCAGTCATGATGCGCCGCGATAAACCCGGCTGATGACAGGCTTGTGACAAGCGGCCGGAACGGCATGCCCCAAAAGCAGAACACCCGGCACAAAGGCCGGGTGTTCAAAAAATTCCGTTCGCCAAGCTTACTTGGCAGCGGCTTCGTAACGCTCCAGGACGTAGTCCCAGTTGATGAGGTTATCAACGAAGGCTTCGAGGTATTTCGGACGCAGGTTGCGGTAGTCGATGTAGTAGGAGTGTTCCCAGACGTCGACACCGAGGATCGGCTCTGCACCATGAACCAGCGGGTTTTCGCCGTTTGCGGTCTTGGAGATTTCGAGCTTACCGTTCTTGACGGAAACCCATGCCCAGCCGGAGCCGAACTGGGTGGTGCCGGCGGCGATGAAATCAGCCTTGAACTTGTCGTAGCCACCGAGATCGGAAGCAATCGCCTGCTCGAGCTTGCCCGGCAGCTTGTTGCCGCCGCCGCCCTTCTTCATCCACTTCCAGAAATGAACGTGGTTGTAGTGCTGGGCAGCGTTGTTGAAGAGACCGGCATTGGTGCCAAAGGACTTCTTCACGACTTCTTCGAGCGACAGGTCGGAAAGACCGGCTTCGGCAGCCAGCTTGTTGCCGTTGTCGACATATGCCTTGTGGTGCTTGTCGTGATGGAACTCGAGCGTCTCGCGCGACATGTAAGGTGCAAGCGCGTCGTAGTCGTAGGGGAGTTCAGGAAGTTCGAAGGCCATGGTTTTTACTCCTTTTTGCAGCGGGTTACCGCTCCTAGAAACCGTGTGAGCGGACCATAGGAGCGAAGCTGTGTTTGGGCAACCTGCGAAATATCAAAATGTTCCGACAAAAGAGAAAATTCCTCTCAACCCAGCCGCCACCATATTTGTTTCACAACCCTGGCGTACCGTTTTCCACCCTATCGGTTCGCTCTTGAGCGAGATTGCAGGAAGGAAATTCCATGACCCGCCGCTTCCCACGTCCCATGATCCGCTCCGTCCTCCTCGTCAGCGCCTTTTCATCGCTTGCACTCCCCGCCGCCGCATCCTCCGATGAGGCGTGGAAGGAATTCGTGGCCGATGTGCAGACCGCCTGCCTTGCGGGCGCCAGGGACATGATCGAGGATGCCAAGGCGGTGGTCGATCCTGTCGGCAGCGAGAATTACGGTCTTGCCATCCTCACCGGCAAGGCGAAGGGCGCGGATGCGACGGTCAGCCACATCTGCGTCTATGACAAGAAGACCAAGGCCGTGGAGCTTGGCAGCGAACTTGCCGGCGATACGCTGAAGGTGGAAATTCCCGGCTCCACCAAACCCTGATCGGTCAGAAACGGGGCGTGGTGTCACCCTCGCCCAGTGATCGTTGCATCAGCACCGTATCGAGCCATTGGCCATGTTTCCAGCCGATGGATTTGAAAGTGCCGACATGCTCGAAACCGGCGGCGCGGTGCACGCCGATCGAGGCGGCATTGGCGCTGTCACCGATGACGGCAATCATCTGGCGGAAGCCGCGCGCGGTCGCGTCCTCAATCAGCGCATCGAGAAGCTTGCGGCCGATACCCATGCCTTTCATGGCCGGATCGATATAGACGGAATTCTCAACCGCCGCACCATAGGCCGGGCGCGCACGATATGCGCCGGCATAGGCATATCCGGCTACCTTTCCGCCGGCTTCGGCGACGAGATAGGGATAATTGCCTTCCACCAAAAGGCGGCGGCGCTCGGCCATCGTCTCGGCGGCCGGCGGATCGATCTCGAAGCTGGCGCGGCCATGGAGCACGGCATCCCGGTAAATTTCGGTAATGGCTGGAATATCCGCCTCTTCACAGGGGCGGATCAAAGGGCTGGAAACGGTGGAAGGGGTCATTCTTGCTGTCCTGCGGATCATTCACGCCATCATTGTGCATTGCGGCGCAATCAAAATAAAGATTATCTATCTTATACAAACGATAAGGTTTTCTTTGATGATGGACCTCGATCTGCGGCAGGTGCGCAGCTTCATGGATGTGGCCGATCTCGGCAGTTTTTCCGCCGCCGCCGACAAGGCGGGGCTGACGCAGCCGGCCATCAGCCTGCATATCAGGTTGCTGGAAAAGCAGCTCGGCGTGCGACTGATCGAAAGGGTCGGCAGGCGGGCACAGCCGACGGCTGCCGGCCGGGATTTTCTCATCCATGCAAGGCGGATCGCGGAAGAGGTGGCGCATGCCATCGAGACGGTTGCGCCACATCGCAGCGGGGTGACGGGGCGGCTGCGCATCGGCACGGGCGCCACCGCCTGCATCTACCTGCTGCCGCCAGTGCTGGGCAAAATCCGCCAGGCCATGCCGGGTATCGACATCGTCGTGCAGACCGGCAATACCCACGATATTTTGCGGCTGCTGGAGGCCAATACCATCGATGCCGCCGTGGTGGCCCTGCCCGCCAGCGGCCGTAGCCTTGATATCAGCGACATCCATCTCGACGAACTGGTCGCGGTTTTTCCACGGGGCACCGGCGAAAAGACACTGAATGCCGAAACATTATCGAGGCAGCCGCTGCTGCTTTATGAGGGCGGCAATACGCGCAGGCTGGTGGATCAATGGTTTGCAGCGAGCGGCCGCGCCGTGCAGCCCGCCATGGAGCTGGGCAGTGTCGAGGCCATCAAGAAACTGGCGGGTGCAGGTCTCGGCCTTGCCATCGTGCCACGCATGGCCATGGAGCATGAAGCTGCGGTATCCGAGCTTGAGTGGCGCTCACTCGACCCGCCGCTGGAACGCCGGATCGCGCTGGCGCTCAGGCGCGACAAACATATGACCGCGCCGTTGCGGGCGCTTGCCGCTGCCCTGCCGGATGCGCGGAAACGGTGAGGCCGCTCAGGCAAGCAGTTCAAAATAAAAGCCGCGACGAGGACGCCCCCGTCTCGGCTTCTGAAAACAGAGTTATTGAAGGCTCAGACGTCCGCGCCGAGACGCGCCCAATCCATGTAGAGATCCAGCGCCTTGCGCGCCACGGGACCGGCCTGCAGCTCGCGGTCATCGAGCTTCACGACCGGCGATACTTTCGAATAATTGCCCGAGCAGAAGATTTCATCGGCCTCACGGAAATCCTCGACCGACAAGGTCGCCTCGCGAACATCGAAGCCGGCCTGGCGCAACAGGCCGATCACCCGCGAACGGGTGATGCCGGCAAGGAAGGTGCGGTTCGGCACCGGCGTGAGGACAACGCCATCCTTGACCATGAAGATGTTGGCGGAGGCCGATTCGGCGACATTGCCGTTCATGTCGCGCATCAGGGCATTGTCGAAACCGCGCGAACGGGCTTCCAGAATGGCGCGGCCGCTATTGGGGTAAAGGCTGCCGGCCTTGGCGTCGGTCATCGCGGTTTCCGGCGAAGGACGGCGCAGCGGCGAGACGGTGAGTGTCAGCGGCTTGCCGGCATCCATCGGCGCTTCGAACAGGCAGAGCGCAAAACGCGTGGAGCTGGCATCCGGCGCCACGACGCTGCCGGGCATGCCGTGTTCGGCCCAGTACATCGGCTTGATATAGATCGCCATCTTGCCGTCGAATTTCTTGACGCCTTCCAGCGCCAGGGTCTCGATCTCTTCCGCCGTCATGGTCGGTTTCATGCCCATATTAACGGCCGAGCGGTTGATGCGCTGGCAATGCAAATCGAGGTCGGGCGCCACGCCATCGAACCAGCGCGCGCCGTCAAACACCGTCGAGGCCAGCCACATGGCATGCGAGGTCGGGCCGATGAGCGGCGGGTTGCCGGGCAGCCATTGACCGTCAACATAGGTCCAGGTGGTTGATCGGGGTGCTGTATCGACGCTCATGGTAGGCTCCTGTTTCAAGCGTTTTCGTTCGGTAAAAACGCTCCGTCTTTTTTGTTCTGATGCATTGCCGGATGAAGAGCGCTGCAAGCTCTCAGTCGGGCATGTGCTGGAAATCGGCCGGAGTGAATGCCTCTCGCCTGATGAGGTCAAGTTTTAATTGCCGCGATTTCAGATTTTGATGGAAAATAACAAAGCGACGCCCCGATAAAGATGTTTTATGAGGCGAAACAAAAGGTTGATGAATAGGTTCATCACAATAATTCATGCATCGGATGATGGCGGGGGCATTTCGCCCGTGCGATGCTCCCGGTCTTACAGCTCTCTGGCAGGAGGAAATCATGGCATGGTCCGCCCAGCAATATCTGAAATTCGAAGATGAGCGGACACGTCCCGCCCGGGACCTTCTGGCGCAGGTGCCGCTGGAACGGGTGCTGAACGGCTATGATCTCGGCTGCGGGCCGGGCAATTCCACCGAGCTTCTGACCGACCGCTACGGCGTCAACGTCATCACCGGCATCGACAGCGATGACGACATGCTGGCCAAGGCGGCGGACCGGCTGCCGAATACCAATTTCGGCAAGGCCGATCTTTCACAGTGGCGGCCGGCCCAGAAGGCCGACCTGCTTTACGCGAACGCGGTTTTCCAGTGGGTGCCCGATCATCTTGCCGTTCTTTCGCAGTTGATGGATCAGCTGGAAAGCGGCGGGGTTCTGGCGGTGCAGATGCCTGACAATCTGCAGGAACCGACACATCGCGCCATGGAAGACACCGGCGCCAACGGCTCCTGGAAGGACACCTTTGCCGATGGCAGGCTGCGGCGCAAACCCCTGCCCGCGCCATCCGACTATTTCAACGCGCTGGCGCCGAAATCCGCCCGTGTGGATGTGTGGCACACCATCTACAATCACCCGATGAAGGATGCGGAAAGCATTGTCGAATGGGTGAAGGGCACGGGGCTGCGCCCCTATCTCGCAGCCGCCGGTGAGGAAAACCGCGAAGCCTTCCTCAGCGATTATACGCAGCGCATCAAGGCGGCCTATCCGCCGATGGCGGACGGCCGCCTGCTGCTGCGCTTTCCACGCCTGTTTGTGGTAGCGGTGAAGAAGTAGCGTCAGCCCGCGAAGGCATAGACCCTGAGGCGGTGGTTGTCGGGGTCTGTGGCCGTGAAAGTGTAGCCGAATTCCATTTTCGCGGGCTGCTGCAGCATGGGGACACCTTTTGCCTGCCATCCGGCGAAAGTCTCATCCACCTGCGCATCGTTTTCGACACGGAAGGCAAGCTCGCCGCCGCCGCCCGTCACCGATGCCTTCGGCTCCACCGTGTGGCGCGACCAGAGGCCGAGCTTCATGCCGTTCTGAAGAACGAAGAGGGAGAATGTCGGCGAGGATTCGACCGGGTCCGTGCCCAGCAGAGCCTTGTAAAACTCCGTGCTTGCTGGCGGATTGTCGACGTAAAGGATGGTGAAATCGGGGTGGGTCATGGTCGTTCTCCTGTGTTGCGGATGAACGATGTCTAGACCCGCCTGCTGTCAGTTTTTGTCAGCATGATCCTGCCGTCGCCGCTGTTTTTCGCGCTCGCGCCATTCTTTCAGCAATGCCTGCCGGCGGCGGGGATAACGACTGTCCATCAGCCGGAAAGTTTCGATGCGATCGGCCCGGAAACTGCGAAAATCCTGCCGCGTTTCGCACCATGCCAGCACCACCCGCACCAGATCGAAAAAAGCGAGCGCGAAGGGCCAGATCACCCGCTCCGTCAACTCTCCCTTTTCGTCACGATAGGTCATCACAACCTTGCTCTCCTTGCGAATCGTATCGCGAATTTCGGCGAGATCGATGCGGATGGTTGCCATGGCTTGCCCGGGGCCGATGAGAAGCGTGGAATTGTCGAGTTCTTCGCGCAGGGCATCGGGAAGCACGGCGGCGATCTTGACGAGCGCGGCGCGGGCGGCCTCGGCCAGCCCCGCATCGGCACGGCCCGCCACCCAGCGCGAACCCAGCACCAGCGCCTCGATTTCCTGCCCGGAAAACATCAGCGGCGGCAGAAGAAAGCCGGGGCGCAGCACATAACCCACGCCCGCCTCACCCTCGATATCCGCGCCCTGCGCCTGAAGCGTCGCTATATCGCGGTAGAGCGTGCGCAGGCTGACGCCGGTCTGCGCGGCAAGGGCCGCACCGCTGACCGGCATGCGGTGGGAGCGAAGGATCTGCAACAGATCAAGCAACCGCTGTGAGCGTGACATGCGACATTTCCTTCCATCCGCCCATTTTGATCGTGTCGCCGACATTTCGCCGACGTCCTCCGAGGCGTAACTCCGCCTGCTGCCGGGCGCAACCGCGCAAAAAGGAGTGGACAAGCCCGACCTGCCATCATGTAAATATGCGCGGGGATTTTCGCGTCCCCGCCACCATCACAGGCATCTTGAGTCTCCACCATGATCGTTCGTCCAAAACCGAACCTGCTGCAACTTTTCACCATCCTGCGCGGCTCCATCATCGTCCGCATCTTTCCGCAGGTGCTTGCCGTTTTCCTGCTGTCGACGGTGGTGGTCTGGGCGCACAAGGACCGGCCGGATCTGGTACCGGCGCTGAATGGCGCGCCATTTTCGCTGCTCGGTATTGCGCTTTCGGTGTTCCTCGGCTTTCGCGCCAATGCCTGTTACGACCGCTGGTGGGAAGCCCGCAAGCAATGGGGCGCGCTGATGACCGTGGCGCGCACGCTGGCACGCCAGAGCACCATGCTCGAGAGCCGGCAGGATGTGGCCAATCCCGTTGCCCGCCGGCGGATCATCGATCTTGCAATCGCCTTCTGCCACGCGCTGGTCTCGCATCTGCGCCCCGGTGAAGCGACCGCCACCGCAGCCCGTCTCATTCCCGAGGACATTTCGGAAGCCTATGCCCGCAGCCGCAACAAGCCGGATATGCTGCTGCGCGAAATATCCGGTGCTTTGGTTTCCGCCAATGCGAAGGGGCAGATCAGCGATATCCAGCTGCAGATGCTGGATGCCACCGTGCAGCAGATGACGGCCGCACAGGCATCGTGCGAGCGTATTCGCCATACGCCGGTTCCCTTCGGGTATTCGCTGCTGCTTCACCGCACTGCGCATCTCTTCTGCCTGCTGCTGCCGTTCGGTTTCACGGATCTGCTCGGCTGGGCCACGCCTTTCACCAGCACGCTTATCGCCTATACGTTTTTCGGTCTCGATGCCCTGTCCGACGAGCTGGAAGACCCCTTCGGCACCGGCTTCAACGCGCTTCCGATCAATGCGCTTGCCACCACCATCGAGATCAATCTGCGCGAGGCGATGGGCGAGACCGATCTGCCGGCCGATCCCCGCCCGGTGGATTATGTGCTGATGTGATATCGTCCCGCCGGGTTGAAACCGATTGCGCGGACACCAGTTAATGAAAGACGGCTTCCCGCCCGGCGTCCGCCGCTGGCCATGTTTTCAGCAAACAGGAGAGACATCCCATGTATGACGTCAGCGCGAATGGCGCGAATATTCCCGCCCTCGGTTTCGGCACCTTCCGCATTCCGGAAGACGATATAAGACGCATTCTGCCGGAGGCGCTGAAGCTCGGCTTCCGCCATGTCGATACCGCGCAGATTTACAAGAACGAAGGCGCGGTCGGGGAAGTCATCGCTCAGTCAGGCATTTCACGCCACGATATTTTCCTGACCACCAAGGTCTGGGTGGACCGCTTCCGCCACGACGATTTTCTCGCTTCCGTCGATGAAAGCCTTGCGAAACTGAAGACCGACTATGTCGATCTGCTGCTGCTGCACTGGCCGAAGAGTGACGTGCCGCTTGCCGAGCGCATGGGCGCGCTGAACGCGGTGCGCAAGGCCGGAAAGGCGCGCAATATCGGCATTTCCAACTTCAACGTGGCGCTGACTGACGAAGCGGTGAAACTGTCCGATACGCCGCTTGCCACCAACCAGATCGAATATCACCCCTATCTCGACCAGACGAAGGTGATTTCGGCCGCACGCAAGCACGGAATGTCGGTGACGGCCTATTATCTGATGGCCGATGGCAAGGTGCCTAACGATCCCGTTCTGAAGGATATCGGCGCGAAACACGGCAAGACCGCTGCGCAGGTGACCCTGCGCTGGGCGGTGCAGCAGCCGGATATCGTGGCGCTTTCCAAGACGGCGACGGAAAGCCGCCTGAAAGAGAATTTCGATGTTTTCGATTTCGCGCTGACGGAAGAGGAAATGCGGGCGATCCACGCGCTTGCCAAGCCGAATGGCCGCATCGTCAGCCCCGGCCACCTCGCGCCCGACTGGGACGACTGAGGCGACGGGCCATTCGGTCCCGTTTATCGCTCGGTCAGGGCCAGCTTCGCACCCAGCGCCACGAAAGCGGCCGCGAAGCTGCGCCTCAGCCAGGCGAGGACCGCCGGGCGTGATATCACCTGGCGCCGGACCGAGGCGGCAAAGCAGCCATAAAGCGCAAAGACCAGAAACGTCATGGCCATGAAGATCAGCCCGAGATCGACCATGCGCCATGTCGGCAAAGCCTCATCCGGCGCGATGAATTGCGGCAGGAAGGCGAAAAAGAAGATCGACAGTTTCGGGTTCAGCAGATTGATGAGGATCGCCTCGCCGATAACGCGGGCGGCCTTCTGAGGCTCCCTCGTATCGTCGATCTTCAGCGCACCATCTTCCCGCAGCGTGTTCCACGCCATGTAGAGGAGATAGGCGACTCCCAGATATTTGACGATGCCGAAGGCCAGCGCACTGGTGTGCAGAATGGCGGCAAGCCCGGTGATGGCGGCGAGCAGATGCGGCACGATGCCGAGCGTGCAGCCGAAAGCCGCAATGACGCTCGCCCTCGCCCCCTGCGAAAGACCGGCGGCCAGCGTGTAGACCACGCCGGTTCCGGGAGAGGCTGCGACGATGAAGGATGTGATGAGGAATTCGGGTGTCATGGTGTGGGTGTGTCCTGTGGGTGGAGGACGGGAGCATGAGGGTGCGTGGGGTGGGTGTCTTGGATGAAATTGCAGCGCCACGTCCGCACACCGTCACCCCGGCCCCCGAGCCGGGGTCCAGCGTGGTCAAGTCCTTGACCACAAAAGACTCTTTTCACGGCGCAGACGCGCCGTGGCTGGATGCCGGATCCAGTCCGGCATGACGGAAGAGAACGACGTTCAGCCGCCCGTCGCCGCCCGATAAACCGCCGGCGTCACCCCGAATTGCCGCACGAAGAACCGGTTCAGATGACTCTGATCGGCAAAACCGGCGATGAAGGCCGCTTCGGCGGGCGGTGTGCCTCTGGCCAGCGCATGCCGGGCCACATGGACACGCCGCTGGAGAAGATAGCTGTGCGGTGTCAGGCCGGTTGCTTTGGCGAAGGCCCGCAGGAAGCGGAACTGGCTCATGCCGGCCTCCCCGGCCAGATCGGCAAGGCGGAACGGGTGGGAAGGGTCGTCATCGATGCGGCTTTTCGCCCGCTTTATATTCTCGGGTGCGGCGATTTCGCCCGGCTTCGCCGCCGTCTCCATCGCGGCCGCCAGAAGCATCAGCAAGGTCTCATCGCCATGCAGGGTTGCGCCCGGCCGTTCCTTCGCAGTGACGGCGGAAAAGACAGCGTTGAACCGCTGCGCCAAAGGCCTTGCATCAACGGGATAGGCAAATTCGAAAGAGCCATGATCCTTCTCGCAGACATCGGCAATGGCGTCGCGAACGATATCGATGTCGAGATAGAGCATCCGCCAGGCGCGGCCACCCTCTCCAAGCGGAATGCCGTCATGCACCTCGCCCGGATTGACGGTGATGACATGGCCGGCGCCCGCCTCCACCATGCCACGGCCGGAGAGCGATTTCTGCGCGCCGCGCTCGATGAGGCCGATGCCGAATTGATCATGCATATGGCGCGGAAAGCAACGATCGCTATCCGCCACCACGGCGGCGACACCGGGCATGCTGGTTTTCGGCATCAGGAACCGGCCTTGGGCCATGAAAACGCGCGCTCCACGGGAAAGAGCGCGACGCTATCACAGGATGTCCTTGTGCGACAGACACCTGCACTCAAGGATGCATATGGTTGATCATGGCGAAGACCTGATCGAAATTGCCGTTCTGCGCCGCAAAACGCAGCGGCTTGCAGCGTTCCACCACGACTTCCTTCTCATCCGGGCGGTTCTTGAGGATATCCATCACCTCGGAAATGAAGGCGTCGAGCGGCATGGCCCTTTCGTCACTGGCCTGCCCCTCGCCCATCAGCGTCGTCTGCACATAGGGCGGCACGATTTCGATGACCTCCACCGGCGTCTCCTTCAGCTGCTCCCGAAGCGCGACCGAATAGGCGTGGATGGCCGATTTGGTGGCGCTGTAGGTGGGGGTCAGCACCATGGGCACGAAGGCCAAGCCGGAGGACACCGTGAGCACGGTGGCGGCGGGCTGCTTGAGGAAATGCGGCAAAAGCGCCGCCGTCAGGCGGATGGGCGCGAGAAGATTGGTGGCGATGGTTTCTTCGGCCGTCTCCAGATAATCCGGCGCGGCGGCGATCTCTTCCGGCCGCATGATGCCGGCATTGTTGATGACGGCGTTGAGGCTCGGATGGGCCTTCACCAGAGCTTCGGCAAACGCGCGGATGCCTGCGGCGTCCGTCGCGTCCATCACCACCGAGGCCATGCCGGGATTGGCAGCCGTCACCTCGCCGAGCATGGCCTTGCGGCGGCCGGAAATGATGACCCTGTTGCCAGCCTGATGGAACGCTTCCGCCAGCGCCCGGCCGATGCCGGAACCGCCGCCGGTGATGAGAATGGTGTTGCCGGTGATTTTCATTGCAGCATCCTTTGCTTGTTGGCTGAAAGGAAGTTAGCTATGATACTCTCCAATCGAAAGTAGGCACCCAAAAGATTTATACTTACCCAAAGGAGAGTGTAAAATGAAACGGCACGCCGCCGACCCGGCCATCGAGAGCCGGCGCAAGGTTCCGCCGCCCACGGAAACCGATCCGGTCATCGAGGCGCTGGTTCAGGACATCATCGCCAAGGTGGCGGACAAATGGACGATGCTCATTCTGGAAGTGCTGGAAGAGCACGGCACGCTGCGTTTCACGCAGATCGGCAAACATGTGGGCAGCATCAGCCAGAAGATGTTGACAAAAACGCTGAGACAGATGGAAAGCGACGGGCTGGTGCGCCGTACCGTGCATCCCGTCATTCCGCCGCATGTGGATTATGATCTCACCCATCTCGGCCGCACGCTCGGCAGCGCTTTTTGCGGCGTCTGGATCTGGGCGGAAACGCACCATGCGGACATAGAAGAGGCGCGGCGGCGGTTCAAAGAACAGCCACCGCGCCCCGCAATGGATTAATGTCGCTTTATGCGAACTGGCTGAGGCCCGGAACCGAGGCGATCACCTGGTCAACGGTCTCGTCACCGGCGTGCTGGCGGGCAACGGCGATGGTTTCCTTGGCGAGCGTGGAAATCTCGCTCATGCCGATGCCCTGGCTCATCAACTGCTGGCCGAGACCCATGATGCCGCCGCCGCCGATCGCGCTCATCAGTCCGCCCAGCAGACCGCCGCCGCCATTGCCGGTGCCCTCGCCGTTATATTGCGCCACGAGATCACTGGCGCCCGGGATGGCTTCGATCATCTTGGCGATCGGGCCGTCGGCCGCTTCGCGCTGGAGAAAACCGAGAATCATGCCAACGGCCTTTTCGGCCAGCTGAGGGTCGATACCTGCCTTCGCGGCGATCTGATCAATGATTTCGTTCATTCTTGCCTCCTGTTGAAAAACGACGCCAACATCGAATAACTGACGTTAACGTCAACGTAAAACAATCTCATGCCGCATTCAAGCGGCCACGGATAGGTGCGGCAACTTTCATCAAGCGCTTTTTATTCATCGCCATCAAGCAGTTGTTGCGCCTCGAAACTGTCCTTATAAGATCATCACAACCAAACTATGAAAAGGCCGCTTCCGCGAGGAAAGGCCACGGAATGCCAGTTACGCTTTTAATTCGGACATGACTTTTGCAAAATCCACTGCGATTTAAGGGTCATGCATCAGCCGCAGGAGAAAATGGTCGATGTTGCAGGACGGACAGCTCTATATCGGCACCAGCCGCAATCCGGACGACAGCCTGAACAAGGGCGAATATCTGGAACTGAAATTCGGCAACCGCCATGGCCTCATCACCGGCGCGACGGGCACGGGCAAGACCGTGACCCTGCAGGTTCTCGCCGAAGGTTTTTCCAAGGCCGGCGTTCCTGTCTTCTGCGCCGATATCAAGGGTGACCTTTCCGGCATCGCGGCCGAGGGCGAAGCGAAAGACTGGGTGCAGAAACGCGCCGAACAGATCGGCTTCACCGATTTTTCTTACGGCAAGTCGCCCGTCATCTTCTGGGATCTCTACGGTGAAAAAGGCCATCGCGTGCGCGCCACCATCGCCGAAATGGGGCCGCTGCTGCTCGCCCGGCTGATGGATGCCTCGGAAGCGCAGGAAGGCGTGCTCAACATCGCCTTCAAGATCGCCGATCAGGGCGGGCTGCCGCTGCTCGATCTCAAAGACCTGCAATCGCTCCTGAACTATATGGGCGAAAATGCAACTGAGCTCTCCAACCAGTTCGGCCTGATTTCCAAGTCCTCGGTCGGCTCGCTGCAGCGCGGGCTGCTGGTTCTCGAACAGCAGGGTGCCGCCAATTTCTTCGGCGAACCGGCGCTGAAGATCGCCGACATCATGCGTGTGGGCACCGATGGTCGCGGCACCATTTCAGTTCTCGCCGCCGACCGGCTGATGATGAACCCGCGCCTTTACGCCACCTTCCTGCTCTGGATGCTCTCGGAACTGTTCGAGGAACTGCCTGAAGTCGGCGACCCGGAAAAGCCGCGCCTGGTGTTCTTCTTCGACGAGGCGCATCTGCTGTTCAACGATGCGCCGAAGGTGCTGGTGGAACGCGTGGAACAGGTTGTGCGGCTTATCCGCTCCAAGGGCGTGGGCGTTTATTTCGTGACGCAGAACCCGCTCGACGTGCCGGAAACCGTTCTTGCCCAGCTCGGCAACCGCGTGCAGCATGCGCTGCGCGCCTATACGCCGCGCGAGCAGAAGGCCGTGCGCACCGCCGCCGACACCTTCCGCCAGAACCCGGCCTTCAACACCGCCGACACCATCACCACGCTCGGCACGGGCGAGGCGCTGATTTCCACCCTGCATGACAAGGGCGCGCCTTCCATCGTGGAACGCACCCTCGTGCGCCCGCCATCGGGCCGCGTCGGGCCGCTCACCGATACGGAGCGCAAGTCTCTGATCGATGTGAGCCCCGTCGCCGGCCAATATGACAAGGATATCGACCGGGAATCCGCCTTCGAAATCCTCGCCGCCCGCGCCCAGAAGGTGGCGGAAGCCGAGGCGGCCAAGCGCGCGGAAGAGGAAAATGCCGCCAACCAGTCCGACAACGCCTCCGGACGCTGGCGCCTGCCCGGCTTCGGCGACGAAGAGCCCGCACCGGCCTCCACCGGCTCGCGCAATGGCGGCACACGCAAGACCGGCTACCAGCGCGAAACGGTGATCGAGGCGGCGATGAAAAGTGCCGCCCGCTCGGTCGCGACCTCAGTGGGACGCGCGATCGTGCGCGGGATTTTGGGTAGTTTGAAGCGGTAACGGCTAAAGCGGCTAGGCGTCGACAAGCTCGATCCTCAGCTTTTTACCCACTGAACGGGCCGCTCGCTCGAGCGTATCGAGCGAGACGGCGACATTGTGAGGATCAAGTATTCTTTCGACCTGGGTACGGCTGGTACCCATTCTCGCAGCCATTTCTGACTTGGTGAGCGATTGCTTCTTTCTGGCCTCTTCGATCTGCCATGCCAAAACTCGCTTGATCGCCTCACCATAGATTTCTTCTTTTTCGCCAAGCCCATCAAGGAAATCTTCAAGGGTACCGCCGACAGAAGGTTTCGCATCGCTCATTTCTTTTTCCCTTTATCGATCTTTTTCAGTCGCCTGGATCGCTCCTGATGCTCTTTCCAACGCTTGATCGCCAGTTTGATCGCATCCTGTTGGCCATCCTTGCCTTCTTCCCCGTGAAGCAGGAGCATTATCCCGCCATCAACTCCAAAATAGGTTCTGGCTTCAACCTTTCCATTTTTGACGCTGGAACGGACTTCACGAACACCATCCCTAATGGGCCTGCAAATAGGCATTCCAATTGGCCAACCGAACTCAACGGTCGCAATGTCAGACCCGATCATGCGGCGGTCGTCCTTATCGAGTGACATAAGCCAGTCTTTAACAGGCTCCGCTCCCTCGTCCGTCGCGAAGAATGTCGCCACGATGCGCTTCATTTGAAATCCTTGTACCGTATAAGGTTCAATTTGACAAAGCAATTATTTAGAAAACATGTAGTCGCGGCTTCACCCGCGTCCCTCTTATGGGCTGTCAATTTATCTGCCAACGGCGACAATCTGACCAGTTGAATATCTTTTTGGGTGGCCAGCGGATTGTTCCGAGGATTTCTCTGCCGCCCCGCCCCATCATTGCGGCCGACGGCAAAACCCATTGCCTCCCATCGCCGCCGCTGCTAATCATCAAACAGTTCAACCCGTATCGGAAAGGAGGCTTCGCATGGATATTTCCTGCTTTTGGCGCTATCGCCAGATTCGCCACCTTTCTGCCCTGCAGATGCGTTTGCAGGGCTGACCGGACGGACGACATCTCTGGTTTGCCCTAAAGGCCGCGCGGAACGCAGCTAGTCTGCTATCGCGCATATTTTCACGACGGATCACCGTGAACCGGTCGCCTTGCCCGCATGGCGCAGGCGAGCCTTCGTCGATGGCCCGTGCCGCCAGAGATAAATCATGACCCTTGTTACGCTTCGAAACCTCGGAATCATTCTGGGCAAACCGCTTTTTTCCGGTCTCAGCCTCACCATCCATGCGGGAGACCGCATCGGCATCGTGGCCGCGAATGGCTGCGGCAAATCCACCCTGCTCAATTGCCTTGCTGGCGAACTGGATGCCACCAGCGGTGATATCACCCGGCAGCGCGGATTGACGCAGTCCATCGTCCACCAGCACCTGCCCCCGGCCCTTCTGGAAAAGACCATGCGCGACGCGGTGCTATCCGCCCTGCCGGCGGATGTGATCGACAGCGACAGCTGGCGCGCCGACATCATCCTCGACGACATGGCCGTGCCGGAAAGCTATCGCCATCGCCCGCTGCAGGCGCTGAGCGGCGGCTGGCAGCGGCTCGCCATGCTGGCGCGAGCATGGATCACCGAGCCGGATATTCTCCTGCTCGACGAACCGACCAACCATCTCGACCTCGAAAAAATCAGGGTGCTGGAAGGGTTTCTCCAACAATTGCCGCGCGATACGGCGGTGGTCATCGTCAGCCATGACCGCGCCTTTCTCGACAACGTCACCAGATCCACGCTGTTCCTGCGGCCGGACAATTCCTCATTCTTCCGGCTGCCCTATGGCCATGCGCGGGCGGCGCTCGAGGAAGAGGACGCGGCCAATGAGCGACGCTTTGAGCGCGACATGAAGACGGTGCAGCAATTGCGCCGACAGGCGGCGAAGCTCAACAATATCGGCATCAATTCGGGCAGCGATCTTCTGACCGTCAAGACCAGGCAGTTGCGCGAGCGCGCCGAGAAGCTTGAGGAAAAAGCGCGTCCCGCCCATCAGGAACGATCCGCCGGAAAGATCCAGCTCGCCAATCGCGGCACACATGCCAAGGTTCTGGTGACACTGGAGGACATTCCCGTTTCGACGCCTGATGGCACACTGCTGTTGCGCACCGGCCGGCAGTTCATCCGCCAGGGCGACCGCATCGTCATTCTTGGCCGTAACGGCGTCGGCAAGACGCGGCTGATCTCGCTCCTGAAGGCGGCAGTGGCCGCCGACGGCGAGGTGGTGGAGGGCATCAGGGCCACGCCCTCGCTGGTGGCCGGATATATCGACCAGTCGCTTGCCGAAATCGACGACAGGCGCACGCCGCTTGCGCTCATCACACACCGTTTCGACATTGGCGACCAGCGCGCGCATGGTTTGCTGGCGGGCGCGGGCATCGATATGGAAATGCAGAAACGACGCATCGCATCGCTCTCCGGCGGGCAGAAAGCGCGGCTTGCCATGCTGGTGTTGCGCCTGACCGAGCCGAACTTCTATCTGCTGGACGAGCCGACCAACCATCTCGACATCGAGGGGCAGGAAGCGCTGGAAGCGGAAATCACCGGCAGGCGGGCGAGCTGCGTGCTCGTCTCCCACGACCGGAGCTTCGTGCGGGCGGTCGGAACCCGTTTCTGGCTGATCGACAAACGCCGGCTGGTGGAGGTGGATGATCCGGAAGCGTTTTTCGCCTCGGCCTGACGTTTTGCGAAACGATTGCCCCTCCCGCCGCCTGAATGGCGGGAGGGGCCAATATTCTTATTTCTTCTGCGACACCAGCGAGAAATAAGCACCCTGCGGATCCATACAGTTGACGATCCAGCTTTCGCCGGGAACCTCCATCGGGCCGTTGACGATCTTGCCGCCGCCGGTGCTGACACGCGTGACGGCATCCTCGATGCCATCGACGTTGAAATAATAGCCCCAGTGGCAGACCGGGACTTCCGGCATGCGTTTCATCATGCCGCCAACGCCCTTGCCGTTATGGGCGAAGATACGGTACGGGCCCATCTCACCCATGTCGAAATCATGGTCCCTGGTCCAGCCGAACACGTCGGCGTAAAAGGCCATGGCTTCATCGACATTGTCGGTGAAGAGTTCGTACCAGCCGACATGGCCCTGTCTGGCCTGCATATCCTCGGGGAAACCGCCGGTTTCCATCGGCAGCGGCGTCATGATGCACAGGACCGCGCCGAAGGGATCAGCCACCACGGCAAAACGGCCGATTTCGGGAATATCCTCTGGCGGGCGCCTGATCGCGCCGCCCTTTGCCGCAAATTGTTCCGCCGTCGCATCCACGTCATCGACGTCGACATAGGCGGTCCAGTTCGGCGGAATGCCCGCGCCCTTGTGCTCCTCGGTCAGCTCCATGACGCCGCCCATGCCTTTGCCGTCAGCCTCCAGCACGAGATAGGGCATTTCCGGCGAACCGAAATCCTTGGTCTGCCAGCCGATGACATGGCCATAAAAGCGGGCGGCCGCTTCCATGTCAGGCGTCATCAGTTCGACCCAGATGAATTTTCCATGTGTATCCGACATTGTCTTCTCCTTGGGAGATGGGGCGTCTGTGTTTGCGGGATCGCCCGCCGCGGGGTGCGGCGGCGCTTTTTGCTTCCGGCAACTTCCGGCAGGCTTTATGCCTTGCGCCGGAATTCCGATGTCATGAAGGTCTTGAATGTGCCGTCCGGCTGGCGGACGCTGCCGGAAAAGCTGCGGTGATTGTCGTCATGCAGCACCAGAACGTCGTGATAGGTGTCGATGCGGCCGGAACCGTCGAAGGCCGGGCCTTCGGCTTCCAGTGTCAGGGTCTTGCCGTCCTCTTCCAGCCAGCCCCGATAGACCCAGAGATTGGTCATCATCGACCCTATCCAGGTTCCGACGAAATTGCCCTTGGCCGGATCGAAACCGACCGTGATCACGGCCGTCATCTGGTCGCCATCGGGCATCCTGCCGGTACCTTCACCGACGATCCACAGCCCGCCGATGGAACGGACCGTCTCGGTGAATCGCTGCGAGGGATCGTTGGCGTCATAACAATCATGGCCGGAACTGGCGGTCATGACCCAGTCGCCGACGATCCTCGACAGGAACTCGTGTTCCTTCTGCGGCTTGGCGCTTTCCATTTCCATTGTCGTCTCCTCCTCGTCTGTCTGTTTTCAGTGGCAGCAGGATGCGGCTTTCGGCGCGTCCTCATATTGGTCGTGCCGTCGCACCCAATCCATTACACCGTCTTCATTACGGCCTTTTGGCACCAGATCGAGCAGCATCAACGTGCCGAGCGCCTGTTCCATGCCGCGGGCATAGGCCGAGTAGGTGTGATAAATCTTGCCATCTTCGCCCTTGGCGAAAATGCTGACGCCGTGCAGATCCTTCAGATCGCCCATCGGTTCGATTTCACGGTAATTATAGGTGATGGCCCCGCCCTTGATATCCTCATCACGGAAGGAAGCCTGATAATCATAATTGAAATCGCTGTCCGCTGCGGAAACCCATGGGAACTTCCAGCCCATGCGGTTTCTATAGGCTTCGATCTTTTCAAGCGGCGCGCGGGAAACCGCGACGAAACCCGCATCGCCATGTTTCAGATGGATCATCGCGCCATCGACATGGTCGGCGAAAAAGGAACAGCCGGTGCAGCCCTCCTCCCAGTCAGGCGCCAGCATGAAGTGATAAACGATGAGCTGGCTGCAATCGCCGAACAGTTCTTTCAGCGATTTCGGGCCGGAAGGCGCGTCGAAAATATAGTCCTTCGTCACCTCTTCCCAGGGCAATGCACGCCGGGCTTCGTTCAGCCTGTCGCGGGCGCGGGTCAGTTCCTTTTCCTTCACCAGCAGATCGCGGCGGGCCGCAAGCCACTCCTCTTTCGAAACGACGGGATGAGACATGATCTTTCCTCCTTGGATCCGTCTTTCACCACGGCACCACCCCGCTCCACCGGAGGGCGCCGCCTATTTCTGCATTGAAAGTCAGTTAAACCATCAGCGGAGCATCAAGTTCCGCTTGACTAATTAGGTTGATATCAACATATTTATCCCATGTCAAACGCCAGCGTGATTCCTTTTTCGACAACTCTTTTCGTGCGGGACGCCTGCCTTTGCCTGCATGCGCAACGCGCTGCGCGGGCCTTGGCGCGGCTGTTCGACAATGCGCTGAAGCCTGTTGGCATCAATAACGGCCAGTTTTCCC
Source organism: Rhizobium sp. UGM030330-04 (assembly GCF_003208455.1). Taxonomy (NCBI): domain Bacteria; kingdom Pseudomonadati; phylum Pseudomonadota; class Alphaproteobacteria; order Hyphomicrobiales; family Rhizobiaceae; genus Rhizobium; species Rhizobium sp. UGM030330-04. Next base: position 179,272 of record NZ_QKML01000005.1, on the reverse strand, counting down.
TGCTGATGTCGCTCAACCGGCCGGAGCCGCCGCCGATGGGGCCGGTGGCCCATCTTCTCGCCATGGACCGCACGACGCTGACGGCGGCGTTGAAGCCGCTGGAACGGCGCGGGCTGGTCAGCATCGAACAGGACCCGAAGGACAGGCGCGGCAAGCGGCTGCGGCTGACAGCGGATGGCATGGCCGTGCTTGCGGCGGCCTTTCCCATCTGGGAACAGACCCATGCCGAAATCGAAGCGAAAATCGGCAGTGGCGACCCCGACCGGCTGCGCCGCGATCTTATCGATCTCGGCTGACAGCATGACGGCATGACGCCACTTTTATCGGCCAGAATGTCATCGGGCCGTCGTGCTGGAAAACGAAACTACGAATGAAACGACCCGGAAAACGCAATCTAGGAGGAAAGACCATGCGTGCAATCGTTTTTGTAAAAGCCACCAAGAGCAGCGAAGATGGCGTGATGCCCACGACTGAACTCATGGAGGCAATGGGAAAATTCAACGAGGAACTGGTCAATGCCGGCATCATGCAATCCGGCGACGGCCTGCACCCCTCCTCCAAGGGCAAGAGGGTTGTTTTTGATGGCGACAGCCGCACCGTGGTTGATGGCCCCTTCCCCCACACCAACGAGCTGGTCGCCGGCTTCTGGCTGTGGAATGTCACGGACATGGATGAGGCGGTGGCGTGGGTGAAACGCTGCCCCAACCCGATGCTGGAGCGCAGCGAAATCGAAATCCGCCCGCTGTTCGAAATGGAAGATTTTGGCGATGCCGTAACGCCGGAAATCGCAGCGCATGTGGAAGAACTGCGCGCCCGTGTGGGCAAGCAATAGCGGGGCTCAGGCTTGCGGCTGGGCCTGAACAGGCCGAGGGGATGCCGATTGTTTCTTCTCCCCGCCGGGGAGAAGTCCGCGGCAGCGGGATGAGCGGGCAAGGCTAGAGATATTCGGCAACGTTGCCCCCTCACCCGACCCTTCGGGCCGCCTTCTCCCCGGTAGGGAGAAGAAACAGGCGGCAGCGTCCGCTTAACCAGCGGCCGTTACCCCAGGAGGCCGGCCAGACGCGGATCACCGGCAAAATCCGAGACAGAAAAACCGGCCCGCCGCATCGGAAATTCGCACAGGGCCTGCACCCCGGTTTTCGACAGGTGAATGCGCCAGCTCATTCGATCTACAGGCGTTTTGGCCGCAAAGGCCTTTGGCGACAGAATTGCGATGTTAAGGCCGCCTGCCGGATCGCGCACCGAGCGATAAAGGATGGCCTCGACCTTCGCCTCCCGCGCCTTGTCGGCAAGCGCCTGGCAGGGCTCGTAATTCGTGAGATCGGTCCACAGCCGCTCGTCACGGTTCAGCTCCGGTTTCGTCAGGTCAAGTGCGGCACCGGTGGCGACACGGGCGGCGAAGGCGGAATATTCGGCGGGATTGGCGGGCAGCGGCGTACCCGGCGATTCGGCATAAAACAGCAGCCGGTAAAAGGCCATTTCGGCCAGCGCCGTCTCCACCTTCGCCGCAGCGTAATAAACCCCTTCGGTGAAACCCGCACGGCGGAAACGCGAACCGTGCGGATAGGCGGCGCCATAACGGAAAGGCGTGGCGAGAAGATAATCGAAACCGGCGCATTCGGGCGGAAACGGCCGCTTGCTCACCTCCAGAATATCTTCCAGCAGCGATTGCTCATCCACCGTATCCACCAGCTTCATGGTGGATACCTGATGCTGCGCCTCAACCAGCCGCCAGTATTTTCCCGATACGGCGCGTTTTTCAGACAGGAGCGCGTCGGGCGTCCAGATAGGAGAGGACATCGATCAATCCGGTAATGGTGGTCAGCTTGTCGGCAGGCACGGCGTTCAGCGCAACATTGTGGTTGCGCAGCCAGTTCTTCGCCACCACCTCGTCACCGCCGGCGATTGCATCCAGCGAGCGGAAAACCCGGATCAGCAACACCGCCAGTTCGAAAGACTTGGCGCCCGGCTCCAGCAGGAAATCGAGCCGCTTCATGCGCGACACCGTAGGGGCTGAAACGCCGAGAATATCCGCCGTGCGGGCGGCATTCAGGCCCAGCCGCTCGGCGGCGGCAATGACGGCCTTGGTGACGACCCTGCCCTGTGCGGGAGAATCCATGGCGGTCTTGGCGTGAACATTCATGGCGCATATCCTTTCTTCAGAAAGAATATAGCATTTTTATTTCTGAAAACAAGAAGGCCGGGACAAGCCCGGCCTCGCTTTTCATCTCTGCAATATCAGGCAACCGAGACCGGCACTTCCGTGGAGGTGCGCATGGCGTGGCTGTAAGGGCAGACAATATGGGCGGCGGCAACGAGCTTTTCGGCGACTTCGCGCTCGACACCCGGAATATTCGCCTTCAGCGATACTTCGATGCCGAAACCGCCACCATCCTCACGCGGGCCGATGCCCACTGTCGCCGTCACAGTCGTGTCTTCAGGAATCTTTACCTTTTCCTTGCCGGCAACAAATTTCAGTGCGCCCAGGAAGCAGGCGGAATAACCGGCGGCGAACAGCTGCTCCGGATTGGTGCCACGGGCACCATCGCCACCGAGTTCCTTCGGAACGGTCAGCGTAACGTCGAGAACGCCGTCTTCCGACTTGGCGTTGCCAGCGCGGCCACCGGTGGCGGATGCTTTGGTCGTATAGAGAATAGGCATGGCATTTACTCCCTTCGGGTTGGTGTTGAATGTTTTATAGCGAACAATTAAATTGTGCGCAATATGATTTTGCACGTTGAATGAAAATTTGTTTTTTGCGATAGTTTTCACGAAATTTCGCCGCGCATCCATGCGGCAGGAACCGAAAGCGGGGGCCGATTGTTCCCTCCCCGGTTTTATTTTGGAGCAGGACTATGGGCGCAGAGGGCAACGACACGACGATGGAAAGCCTGTTGAGGCTGGACCAGCAGATATGCTTTGCCCTTTATGGCGCAGCGCACGCTTTCACACGTGCCTACAAGCCGCTGCTCGATCCGATCGGGCTTACCTATCCGCAATATCTGGTCATGATGGCGCTTTGGGAAAAGCAGACCTCCACCGTCAAGGCGCTTGGCGAAATGCTGGGGCTGGATTCAGGCACGCTCTCACCACTGCTGAAAAGGCTCGAACATGCAGGGCTGATAACCCGCAAACGCGGCACGGTGGACGAGCGGCAGGTGCTGGTGGCTCTCACACCAAAGGGCGCCGACCTCAAAAAAGAGGGCGTGAAGATCATGATGGCCATCGGCGGCGCCACCGGCTGCGGGCTGGAGGAACTGGCCCAGCTGCGCGACCGGGTGAATGCGTTGAAGGATGGCCTTTCGAGGGGTTGACCCCTGAAAAACAAGGGGGCGGAAAGGATTTATTAACTAGTTCCCGATAAAGTTGCATTTATATTTTATGCAGCTAAAATGACTTGCCGCTGCATTTCCAGCCCCAAAAGCCGATGAGGGCATTTTGCGGCAGATTTCAAAAGGCATATTGATGACTTTGATCTCTGCGAATTCGATGGCATTGACCATTCTTAATCAAACTTTTTCCACGCGGGACATCTCACAGAATAGCGCCGCTAACTCGATCCTCAATATTGTCGCAGACAACCCGCAGAAGACTGCGCAAGCCATTGACACGATCGTATCGCTTGCTTCCCGCGTTACCAAAGTAAAACAGGAGACTGTTGCCACAAAGGAGATAGTCTCCGCCGCCATTCCGCAGGCAACGGTAAGCGCGATGGACGCCGCGGCGACGTATATAATGTCGTCCTCTTACATCAAGCCGATCGAACGGACAGCGGAGAATGCAGAAGCGATTGTAAAGGAGCTAATATCCATGGCTTCGAGAGCCAGTCCGCGCCAAGTATCAAAAATCATTGTGCCAGCGCGCGAAGAGTACGATGCCCAGTACGCTGAGTGGGGTGCAAAACGCATCGCGAATGGTGAGGATGAGGCGGTCGTGAAAAAGCAGGTCGCGTATTTTATCAGTGACCGAGTTTACGAAGGCCAAGTCAAGATGGCGGAACTCAACAACTCTCTCGATGGAACATATTGCGAAGTGTCGAGACAGTATATGCATGACAGCGAAAAAGCGCTTAAGGAATTTTTCGGTTCCGCCATAGTTCTTAAACTCGGTGAAAATGGTCAGGTGTCGGTTACACCCGGTACGCTATATTACGGCAACGGGCAGAAAATGGTTGAGTACAAAGAAACCGGCGAACTGGAAATCTTCGACAAAATGGGGAGCTTGGTAAAAGCCTACAAAAAATCGGAACTCCAGTCGTATTCAAGTTGAGAGTGCTCCGTCGGTTTTCCGACGGAGCTCCGACCCTTTAACTCACGCAAGTAAGCCAAATTCAAACATAGAAGGGACAAGTGATGCAGCCGAGACGTCAGAAAGCACAATCTGCAAACCGTCCACGCTAATATTGGCGTGTCCGTTGACACCGTCTGCAATCATAATATCCGCAAAATCGTCTGCTATCGCAGTGTCAAACCGTATTTTGTCACTTCCTAACTGGAAGTCTTTGATAGTGTCTTGCGCGCTCCTGACGGAAAAATAGAACGTGTCAGCGTCAGCTCCACCCCAAAGAACGTTTTCACCACCTCCACCTTCGATCAAATCGCTACCTGCGCCTCCGTCGAGAACATCGTTTCCAGCCCCGCCGCGCAACTGGTCATTTCCAGCTTCACCAAATAGCTTGTCTGCGCTGTCCCCACCGCTAAGCTGGTCGGTTCCAGTCCCACCATAAAGATTGTCGTCGCCTGCATCGCCATACAGAAGGTCGTTACCACCTTGGCCGTTAAGGTAGTCGTTTCCATCTCCACCATAGAGCTTATCGTTCCCGGCCGCGTTCAAATCCGCAACCCAGCGATTAGCACTGGTAGAGTCGCCGAATAGTCTGTCATTGCCACCATTGCCGTAAAGCGTGTCGTTCCCGCCATCGCCTTGAACTGTCTCACCGAGCATGCCGCCGATGAACGTATTATCGTTCGCCCTGCCATAGATCGTAACGCTGGACTCCATGTATTTAACACTCGAAAAATCAACTCTTCCTGCAAAGTAGACGGGCTCCACCGGCCATTGGCTAAACTGATTGAATTGAATTTTTTCAATACTGCTCAAGCCATTGTCGGCAATCATGATGGCGGTCCACGAGTAGCCCGACGTTGGAGAGACATAAATTCTATCCTCCCCTTCACCGCCATAAAACCGCTCCCACCCGTTCTGGACTCCAGCTAGACCGCCAAACGCACTGCCGCCAAGCTGAAACGTATCGTTCCTAACCGCGCCGTAACGATCACCATAAAAAGTTTCGCCTGAACTTGTGCCTATCTGCCAACTATCTGCGAGATAATAAGTCATGCCATTCACTCCTCGATTAACGACAGAGATATTAGAATGATCGCAATACAGGAAATTCATTTCAGTAAAAACTAATGAATATCCCATATTTATTATAATAAAAAATCAATAATAGTCACGGAGTTTTAAATTATACTATAGAATTGATTGTTATAATTAAAAAGAACATTCATTTATTATAAATAAAAAATGGCCGCAGCACGTTTCGTGTTGCAGCCATTATTTGTCAGCTCGGTCAGCTTATGTACTGAATGCGGCTCGGATGCTCCGTCAGCTTACTGCCAAACCACCACACGCGCCTTCTGCGGCACGCGGTCGTAGAGGTCTATGACGTCCTGGTTCATCAGGCGCACGCAGCCGGAAGAGACGGCCTTGCCGATGGAGTTCCATTCCGGCGAGCCGTGCAGGCGGTAAAGCGTGTCCTTGCCGTTCTGGAAGATATAGAGCGCGCGCGCACCCAGCGGGTTCTTCAGGCCCGGCGGCATGCCGCCATTCTTGGACGAATATTTGGTGAGTTCCGGCTGGCGGGCGACCATTTCGTCCGGCGGGGTCCATTTCGGCCATTTCTGACGCCACTGGATGACGCCTTCGCCCGACCAGGCGAAACCATCGCGGCCGATGCCGACGCCGTAACGCATGGCGCTGCCGCCCTGCTCCACGACGTAGAGGAAGCGCGAGCGCGTATCGACGACGACGGTGCCGGGGCGCTCGCCGGTCGGGTCGACGACCCGCTGGCGATAATAACGCCGGTCGATTTTCTGATAGGGTACGGCGGGAATGACGTAACCGCCGTCCTCAACCGAGCCGTACATGACGGCCAGTTCCGCATCGCTGACGCCGGGCGAGAACATCTGGCGGAAATCGCTGCCGATGGCGCTCGCCTGCTGGCGGATTGCATCCCCCGTACCGGACGAGGCACAGCCCGCGAGAAGCGAAGCGGAGGAGATGCCCAGAAGGGAAAGGAAAGTACGTCTGGAAAGATCTGTGTCGGTGCTCGTCATAAGTCCGGATTGTCCCACATTTCGAACGGCCTGGATCGCCGTTGTACGTCGTTTGTTCCACGTTTCAGGCGTATTGCGAAAATAGTTAACCAACCGCTAAAAGCCAGCGACAAGCCGCTGGAGGAGCCACCCATCCCCGCGCTTTCTTTTAGAACGTGGTCAGATAACCACAATCTGCGCCCCTTGCGGCACGCGCTCGTAAAGGTCGATGACATCCTGGTTGAGCATGCGCACGCAGCCGGACGAGGTGGCCTTGCCGACGGACTGCCAGTCCGGCGTGCCGTGCACCCGGTAAAGCGTGTCCTTGCCATCCTTGAAGATATAAAGCGCGCGCGCACCGAGCGGATTGTTGAGACCCGGTGTCATGCCGCCATTGGCGGCGGAAATGGAAGCGAGCTCCGGCTGGCGTTTGACCATTTCATCGGGCGGCGTCCAGCGCGGCCATTTCGCCTTCCACTGGATCTTGCCGCGACCCGACCAGGCATAACCGTCACGACCGAGGCCGACGCCGTAACGGATCGCCTTGCCGCCCGGCTGCACCAGATAGAGGAAGTGCTGCCTGGTATCGACGACGATGGTGCCGGGTGCTTCCGCCGTCTGATAGCTGACTTCCTGCCGCAGATAACGCGGATCGATGCGACCATAGGGAATGGCCGGAAGCGAGCGGTCATCATCGCGGATCGGGCCATACATGACACGATGCAGCGGATTGGAGACCGGCAGGCCGTAGGTCGCCATGCGATCCGGGACAAGCGGTGCCGCCTGCCCCTGAACCTGCGGCGCGTTCAGCCCCTGCCCGCGCACCGGCGGGCCATATTCCTGATGGAAACGGGTGCGGAACAGGTCCGGCGGGCGCGTCGAAAGCTGGCCCGGCTGCGGCGGCAGTTCCGGCTGGCGATTGGAGCTTACGGAATTGAAGTTGAAGACCGGCGCTGTCTCCCGCACGAAGACATCCGGGTCCATGCGGGTCGTATCCGTCACGAAAAGGCAGCCGCTCAGGAGCGACAGAGCCGCAAGGCCCGCCAGAGAGGCCGCCCGGCGGCAGGTTTTCAAAAGGAGTGCTGTCATCTGAACCGCTTCATGGAATCCAATATGCCGGCATGATGAACCGTGCGGCTGGCGCGAAGCTGGCGTCGCCTTTTTCAAATAAAATCGGAAAATCGCATTTTTGCCCTTGAACCTCTAGTTGCTAGAGGTGCCAGATTGACTGTCGACTGGAATTCAGGAGCGAAAACCATGAATATTTCGACACGCGGCAATCTGAACGGCGACGACGGGGAGCTGACCTTCACGGTCGGCGGCATGGATTGCGCCAGCTGCGCGGCCAAAATCGAGACGGCGCTGACCCGGTTGCCGGGTGTGGGTGACATCAAGGTCTCGGTGGCGCGCGAAAGGCTGAAGCTTTCACTCGACGAGAGCAAGACTTCGGTTGAAAAGATCGAGGAAACCGTCCGCAAGCTCGGTTACAAAACCGCCCTGCTGCCGCGGGAAAAGGCTCCGCAGGCAAAAATCGAGGCCGATCATCACGACCATTCCACCTGCGGCGGCCATCATGCCGACACCGGGCTAGGCGACACTGGGCCAAGCGACACGGGGCTAAGCGGTGAGAAGAGCAATGCCCTGACCTTTTCGGTCGGCGGCATGGATTGCGGCAGCTGCGCGGCGAAGATCGAGACGGCACTCTCGCGCCTGCCCGGTGTTGCCGACGTCAGGGTCTCGGTCGCGCGCGAGAGGCTGAACCTCTCGCTCACGGAGGGGAAAACCGCAGTCGACAAGGTCGAGGACACGCTGCGCAAGCTCGGCTTCAAACCCGCCCTGCTGCCGCAGGAAAAGGCCGCACGCGAAAAGACGGATGACCAGACGCACGACCATGGATCCTGCGGCGGCCATAACCACGATCACGATCACGATCATGATCATTCCGGCCATGATCATTCAGATCACGACCACGCCAATTGCGGCGGCCACGACCATGATCACGCCAAGCATTCGCACGAGAAGGCGCAGCCGGCGGCAGTGGCCTCTGGCAGTGAGGCCGGACACACCCATGGCGCGGATGAAAAAGGAGCATGGTGGCGCACGGCAAAGGCCCGCAACACCTTCACCGGCACCATTCTGGTCGCGGTTGCCTATGCGGCGGAACTGACCTTCCCGGCCTGGGGCGGCTATGCCTTCATCATCGCCACGCTGGTGACGCTGTTTCCGATTGCACGCAATGCCTTCAACGCCGCCCGCTTCGGTGCGATCTTCACCATCGAGATGCTGATGACCATTGCCGCCATCGGCGCGATCTTCATCGGCGAGGCGGAGGAAGCCGCCATCGTCGTGCTGCTCTTTTCGATCGGCGAACTGCTTGAGGGCTTTGCAGCCGCGCGGGCACGTTCCGGCATCAAGGCGCTTGGCTCGCTGCTGCCGAAGACAGCGCTGGTGGAAGAAAACGGCACGTTGCGGCAGGTGCCGGCCGATCAGGTCCGCATCGGCCAGGTGGTCGTGGCGCGGCCCGGTGACCGCATCTCCGCCGATGGCGTGGTGATGGAGGGCGAATCGAGCGTCGACGAATCGCCGATGACCGGCGAAAGCATCCCGGTCGCCAAGGAAAAAGGCGCCCGCGTCTTTGCCGGTTCGATCAACCATGACGGTTCGCTGCGCATCCGCGTCGACCGCGCGCCGGAAGACAACACCATCGCCCGCATCATCACGCTGGTCGAGGAAGCGCAGGATGCGCGCGCGCCGACCGAGCGCTTCATCCAGAATTTCTCGCGTTATTACATGCCGCTGATCGTGGCGATCTCCGTGCTCACCATCATCGTGCCACCGCTTGTCGGCCTCGGTGACTGGGATACGTGGATTTACCGCGGCCTGGCGCTGCTGCTCATCGGTTGCCCCTGCGCGCTGGTCATCTCCGTTCCCGCGGCAATAGCCTCCAGCCTTTCGGCTGCGGCCCGGCACGGCATGCTGGTGAAGGGCGGCGCCGTCATCGAGATGCTGGCGCGCACCGAAACCGTCGCCTTCGACAAAACAGGCACGCTGACGCTTGGCGAACCTGTGGTGACCGACGTGGTGGCGCTTGACGGCAACGAGACCGGGCTGATCGCCGAAGCCGCCACCATCGAGCATGAATCGAGCCATCCGCTTGCCAGAGCCATCGTCAACCATGCCGAAAAGGCCGGCGTGAAGCCCCTGCCCGGTTCGGATATCAAGGCGATTTCCGGTCGCGGCATGCAGGGCACCGTTGGCGGAAAGAAGCTGTTCATCGGCGCGCCGCGCTTTGCGACCGAGGTGGGCACCGTCTCGAAGGAGCTTGCCGACCGCATCACTGCGCTTGAGAGCGAAGGCAAGACGGTGGCCGTCGTCATGGCCGGCGGTGCGGCAAGCGGCCTCTTCGCCATGCGCGACGAACCGCGCAAGGATGCGGCTGACGGCGTCAGGGCGCTGAAGGAAATGGGCATTTCCTCGCTGATGCTGTCGGGCGACAATGCCCGCACGGCGCGTGCCATCGGCAACACGCTGGGCCTTGAAGCGCGCGGCGAACTCCTGCCGCAGAACAAGGTCGAGGAAATCCGCAAGCTTGCGGCAAAGAAGACCGTGGTGATGGTGGGTGACGGCATCAACGATGCGCCCGCCCTTGCCGCCGCCAGCGTCGGTGTCGCCATCGGCTCGGGCACCGATGTGGCTATGGAAGCCGCCGATGCGGCGCTGATGCGCAACAATGTCGGCGATGCCGCCCGCCTCATCGGCCTGTCGCGCGCCACCATGAGCAACATCCGCCAGAATGTGACCATCGCGCTCGGCCTGAAGGCGGTGTTTCTGGTCACGACCGTCACCGGCCTTTCCGGCCTGTGGCTCGCCGTCTTCGCCGATACCGGCGCGACGGTTCTGGTGACCGCCAATGCCATGCGGCTGCTCGGTTATTTCAAGAAGAGCGCCTGATTTCACGGAAGGGCCGAAAACCGCAGCGGCGGTTTTCGGCCCTTTTCAGGCGAATTGATTGAAGAAGCGGATGCTTTCCACCACCGCGCCCGGCACCACACCGATATGCGTGCCGGGCAAAAGCTTTTTGTCGACCTTGAACCCGGATGTCAGGGCACGATCCACGAAAAGCTGGTGATCGGCGTCGAAAGGCCGCTCCTCATCGCCGCGCAGCAACAGCGCCGGACATTTGAGGCTGGGGCCGAAACAGACGGAGGAACGCATGATGAATTCGCGCTCGTCGGTCTCGTCGAAACAGATCTCGTCGGTATAGCGGTTGAAATAACGCCATGAATTGACGCCGGCCGAGATGGGGGCTGCGGCACGGAACCTGCGGCTCATGGCGGCCAGAAGCGTCAGTGTGCCGCCATTGGAATGACCGGCAATGAAAAAGCGCCTGCTGTCTATGCCCGGCAGGTTTTCCAGATAGGTTGCCGCCGCCAGCGCATCCGCCGTTTCGTCATAAAAGCCGGAGTAATTGCCACTCTGGCCATTTTCTCCACGGAAGGACGGTAGAAGCACGACGAAACCCGCTTCCCAATAGGGCTTCATCAGCGCCCAGTGGCCATCACCGGTGGCGTTGCCGCCATGGAGAAACAGGACCGCGGGTTTCAGCGTTTTTGATGGCTGGTAATGGGAGAGCCAGGCGACCAGCTCGATGGAACCATCCGGCCCGCCCGGATAGGTGACGCGCTGCGCCCCGGGTGGCGTGCCGAGGGCCGAGGATTTCTCCGGCGCCGCCATTTTTCGCAACAGACGGGTGTGGAAGTGCTGACGCGCCACCGCATAATCCTGCCGTTCCAGTGGCAGAACCTGAGGCGTGGCAATGCCCGCTTTTGCGCCCTGCGGCAGAAGCGCCGCCGCCGACAGGCCCATGGCACCCGCAAGCAGGCCACGCCGCGTCAGGCCCGGGCATATAGTGCCGCTTTCTTCCTGTCCGAAGGCTGAGGAAAGAAGGCGCTTATCTGCCATGAATACACCTGAAGACGGGGATGGTAATATTAGCAGTTCAGCACTGCGGCGAGAGACTGTCCAATCACGGATTCGCGAATGACAACAATGTATTCGCAGCATTCATGGCAATTTCTGGACGGCCACCTTACCCTTCCGCACCATCGATCATCGCAACCAGCGTCGAAAGCCGGTCCGCTTCGGCCGGCAGCTTGTCGGCTCTCAGCCGCGCAATGCGCGGAAACCGCATGGCGACGCCGGATTTGTGGCGGGTGGAGCGATTGATGCCCTCAAAGGCCACTTCCAGCACAAAACCGAAATCCGGCGTGGCCCGCACCGCCCGCACCGGGCCGAAACGCTCGACGGTGTTGTCGCGCACGAACTTGTCCAGCACTTCGAGTTCCGCGTCGGTGAAACCGAAATAGGCCTTGCCCACGGGAACGAGCTGTTCGCCATCCTCGCCTTCCGCCCACACACCGAAGGTGAAATCGGAATAATAGCTCGACCTTTTGCCGTGGCCGCGCTGCGCATACATCATGACGGCATCGATATTGTAGGGATCGCGCTTCCACTTGAACCACGGCCCCTTGGCGCGACCGGCCTGATAGGCGCTGTCGCGGCGCTTGATCATCACGCCTTCGATCACCGGATCGGGCGGCGCGGCGCGCAGGGCGTCCAGTTCCTGCCAGCTGGAAAAGCCGATCAGCGGCGAGAGGTCGAAACGGTCATGCGGTGCGTGATCGATGATATCCGACAGCCTGCCACGGCGCTCCAGATAGCTCTGCGCGCGAATATCGCTCTCGCCCTCGAACAGCAGATCGTAAGCGCGGATGAAGGCGGGATAATCATCCAGCATCTTCGTTGTCACCGTCTTGCGGTTCAGCCGCTGCTGTAAATCCGAGAAGGTGCGGGTGAGATTGTTGGAGCGCGCTGTCCCGCCAATCAGCAATTCGCCATCCATCACGCCTTCGAAATCGATCGCCTCCAGAACGTCAGGGAAAGCGCCGGAAATATCGTCGCCGGAGCGGGAATAGAGTTTTCGCGTTCCACCGGCACGGGACAATTGCACGCGAATGCCGTCCCATTTCCATTCGGCCGCGTAATCGGCCGGGTCCAGCGCATCGAGGTCGCCATCGGAAACCGGCGTCGCCAGCATCACCGAATGGAAGATGGCGGGCGTCGCCAGCACCGGCCGCCCGGATTTCCCCTCAAGCCATGCGAAAAGCGGCGTATAGGGCGGTGTCAGCCCGTGCCAGAGGGTCTCGATTTCGGTGATGTCTTTATCCGCGAAATCCGCCAGCGCCTGTCGCGCCAGCCGCGCCGAGACACCGATGCGCAGGCTGCCGGTTGCGAGTTTGAGGAAAGCGAAACGCGAGGAGGTATCGAGCCGGTCGAGCAGATCGCGCACCGCGCCGCGCACCTCGGTACGCCCCAGAGAATTCATCAATGTGACGACTTCGCCGAGGCGCGGGTCCTGCGCCTCGGAATCGTCAGCACCGCCGATATTGCCCCAGACCAGCGAAATGGTTTCGGCCAGATCGCCGACATAGTCGTAGGAATAACGGAACAGCACCTCGTCCATGCGCTCCAGCACCAGATCGCGCAGCAGGGCAGGCTTGACGCTTTTCAGGTCCAGCGTGCCGGCAATCGCCGCCAGCCCGTAACCCCGGTCGGGATCGGGCGTATCGCGGAAATAATCAGTGAGAAGCTTCAGCTTGCCGTTGCGCGAGGGAGTGAGAACAAGGCGGTCGAGAAGGGTGGCGAAGGCTTTCATCTCAATCCCCCTCATCCTCGTAACCGACGAGATGCAGCGGCTTGGCCGCAATGCCCTGCAATTGACACCAGCGGACCAGCGCCTCCTCACGGCCATGGGTGACCCAGACGGCCTGCGGACCGATTTCCCCAATGGTTTCCAGGAGTTCCGGCCAGTCGCAATGGTCTGATATGACCAGCGGCAATTCCACGCCCCCCTGCTTCGCCCGCTGCCGCACCATCATCCAGCCGGAGGCGAAGGCGATGAGCGGTTCGTTGAAGCGCCGCGCCCAGCGTTCTTGAAAGGCCGAGGGCGGGCCGACGACGATGGCGCCCTTGAAGGCGGAAGGATCGCTTTTTTCGAGCGTTGCGGGTCTTAGATCGCCGAGATCGATACCCTGCGAGACGTAATAATCGCAAAGCCGCGCCAGTGCGCCGTGAATGTAGATCGGATCGACATAACCATTGTCGCGCAAAAGCCTGATAACGCGCTGCGCCTTGCCGAGCGAATAGGCCCCGACGAGATGGGTGCGTTCAGGAAACTGCCGGATGGAGGTCAGCAGCTTGCCGATTTCCACGCGCGGCAGCGGATGGTGAAACACCGGCAGACCGAAGGTGGCCTCGGTGATGAAGACATCGCAGGGTACCGTCTCGAAGGGCGCGCATGTGGGGTCGACACCCCGCTTGTAATCGCCGGACGCGACGATGCGCAGGCCGTTCATTTCCACGGAGATTTGCGCCGAACCCAGCACATGGCCGGCGGGATGGAAACCGACGGTGACGCCGTTCACCTCCACCCTCTCACCGAATGCGACCGCCTGCTCGCTACCGCAGAAATCCTCCCCATAGCGGATACGCATGATATCCAGCGTCTGGCGCGTGGCCAGCACCGCGCCATGGCCGGCACGGGCGTGATCGGAATGGCCATGGGTGATGAGCGCCCGCGCCACCGGGCGCACGGGGTCGATATAAAAATCGCCCGCCGGGCAATAAAGGCCCTTGGGCGTGGAATTCAGCAGCTGTTCCGGCTTCATATTCATTGAGATAGGGCCGCCCGCGCGAATGTAAAGTGCTGCGAGCATAACGCGGAACGGGCGTTAAATTTCCAGTGGGGGCGTTTTTGTTTTGTAAGCATCTCCCGTCATTCCGGCCTTGAGCCGGAATCTAGCAGCCGCGCGTCTGCGCGGCGGGAAGAGCTCTCTCAGCCCAAGGACTTGGGCTAACTGGATACCGGCTCAAGGCCGGTATGACGGAGGAGAGGTTTCAGCACAAAACCAGCGTTCACAACGGCCTGTCGACCTGCCTACTCCCCCGCCCCTTCGGCCGGCTTTGCCTGCACCGCCGCCGGCAATCGCACCGGTTTCAGCATCAGCGCCGCCGCAAGGCCGATGGCGGCGGTTGCGGCCGCGGCGAAGAAGAGCGGCGTAAACGCATCCGAATAAAGCGAGGCGACGGCGGCCTGTGAGGCGGCGGGCAGTTCGGAGAGCATTTTCGGCGTCAGTTCCTCTATTCTGCCGACACCGGGAATATCGACCGCCACGCCCTTGAGGCTCGACGATACGATGGCGCCATAGACCGAAATGGCAATGGCGGCGCCCCCCATGCGGGTCAGGGTCACCGCGCCGCTCGCGGCACCGATATCCGCCTTGGGCGCGGAATTCTGCACACCGATGATCGGCGCCTGCTGGCCGAGGCCAACGGCGAAGCCCTGCGCCAACATCAGCGCGGCGATCAGCGGAAGCGGCGTTCCGGCATGCATCTGCGTGAACAGCAGCATGGCGATGAGGTTGATGGAAAGACCCGCCACCGAGAAGGGCTTGTAAACGCCGGTGATCGAAATCAGCCGTCCCGCCGAAAGCGAGCCCATGACGATGCCGCCGGTGACGGCGATGAAGAACAGGCCGGCATGGGAGGGCGAAAGCCCGGTCGTGGTCTGCAGGAACAGGGCATAATAATTGACCATGCCGATACCGATACCGCCGCTGGTCAGCGAGACGATCATCAATAACGGAAAGGTCGAATCCTTGAACAGCCTGAGCGGTACGACGGGTTCCGGCGCACGCCGCTCCACCTGCACCCAGAGGAAAGCGGCAATGACGGCGAAGGCGATGATACCGAGGCTTGGGGCCGCGATCAGCGAACCGAACAATTCGCTGCTGTCGGCCCAGAAGACCACGCTGGCAATGGTGGCCGCCAGGAGGACCGCGCCGAGATAATCGATCTTCGGCTGGCGCGCCGGGCGACGGTAAGGCAACATCAGCGCTAGGCCCGCAATGACGATGATGCCAAGCGGCAGGTTGATGAGGAAGATTGATCGCCAGCCGAACAGGTCGCTCATCGTGCCGCCGAGGATCGGGCCTACACTGCCCGACGCCATGATGGTGAGGCTGGAATAGCTCTGGTAGCGGGCGCGTTCACGCGGCTCGAACAGATCCGCATTGACGGAGAAGATCGACACCATGATGCCGCCGCCGCCAAGCCCCTGCAGGACCCGCGCCGCAATCAGCGAATCCATCGACCAGGCCAGACCGCAGGCAAGCGAGCCGAGCGTGAAGATGATGACCGCCGCGATCATCACATATTTGCGCCCGAACAGATCGCCGAGCTTGCCATAAACAGGCATGACCGCGCTGGTCGCCAGAAGATAGGCCGAGCCGATCCAGCCGAAGCGCTCCAGCGCGCCGAACTCGCCGACGATGGTGGGAAGTGCTGTCGATACGATCTGGTTGTCGAGGGTCGCCATGAACATGGCCAGCATCAGAAACAGAAAGACGATGAGCCTGCGCCGATGATCCGACACAAGCGGCGCCACGGGGGCTGCGGACATATCCATGAAAATCTCGTTGAGTTCCGGCGGTTTTGCTGCGACAATTTGTGTGCTATCAGCACATATATGTCAATGGCAAGTTTTTGACATCCATGCTACTGGACGAGCGCGTCCGGTTAAATCGAAGCGTCGGGCGCGCTCCATGTTTTTGTTTTTGCGCATTGTCCTGATGTAAAACCGCTACGCACTTTTACTGGAAATGCTCTAAATGTGATCGCGAACTGGCAATGAAAGGAACGGCAAAGCGTGGTGAGTGAGGAAAACTGGAACGAGGATCTGCCTGAGGACATCAAGCGGATCGGCAATACGATGACGCGCATGCGCATCATGATCGGCCGCCGCATCATCGGCCGCATGGCACTTGCCAAGCTCGCTCCGGGTCTCGAACTCTCGCATATTGACGTTCTGGATATTCTGCGCCGTGCCGAAGGCGATGTCACCGTCGGTGCGATTGCCGAGGGCATGCGCATCGATCCTTCCCGTGGCAGCCGGGTCGTCGCGGATATGGTCGGGCGCGGCCTGCTGAAGCGCGGTGTCTCGCAGGAGGATGGCCGTCGCAGCATCGTCGAGATCACGCCGCTCGGCACCAGCCTGCTGCAGGAAATGCGCCGCACCAAGATGAGCGTCATCGAGGATGTGATGGAGGGATGGCCGGCCGACGATGTGGAGACTTTCGCGCGCCTGTTCGAGCGGTTCATCGACCGTTTCGAATACCGGCTCTCCCCGGATACGGACTTCTTCACGGATCAGAAAAAATCATAGCTGCCCCGGCGATCTGCAACTTCACTTTAAAACAACGAAACCGTAACGTGCCGCGCATCGAACTGGTCAAGGGGTAATTTCGATGTTGACGATTTACGGTGTCTACCGCTCCCGCGCCACGCGCACGCTGTGGCTGGCAGGGGAACTGGGCATAGAATTCAGGCATGTGCCGGTCATACAGGCCCGCCGCCTTGCCGATCCGCTGGCAGCGGACGCGCCGCTCAACACGCTGTCACCCACGTTCCTCGCCGTCAACCCGATGGGCACCATTCCCTGCATCGAGGATGACGGCATGGTGCTTTACGAATCCATGGCCATCAATCTCTACCTGGCGCGCAAATATGGCGGGCCGCTCGCCCCGGTCGATCTGAAGGAAGATGCGGCGATGCTGCAATGGTCTTTCTTTGCCGCGACCGAAATCGAGACCAATTCGCTGAAAATTTCCTCCGCCATCGCCGAAGGCCTGTCGGAAAGCGACAGCGGCAAAGCGGTGATCGATGTCGCCGCCCGTCTGCTGAAGCGCCCCTTCCGGGTGCTGGAGCAACATCTTTCCAGCCACGACTATCTGGTGGGCGACCGTTTCACCGTGGCCGATCTCAACGCGGCGGAAATCGTCCGTTACGCGCAGGGCCACAAGCCACTGTTCGATACCCATCCGGCGTTGAAGGCCTGGCTGGATCGTTGCCAGGCCCGCACGGCGTTCAAGACCATGTGGGATACGCGCGCGGCCGAGGCGGCTTGACACGAGCTTTGGGCGCGGACTGGAGACGTCCCTCCGTACTCAACGTCATCCTCGGGCTTGTCCCGAGGATGACGGCAGTAACTATTAACCCCTCTCGCTCGCCAAGGCCCGCTGCACCGCCGGGCGGTCGTTCATGCGGCGAAAGTGGTCATGCACCTTCGGGAAGCGGGCAATGTCCACACCGTCGCTTTCCAGCCAGCCGGACATGACGAAAAGATAGGGATCGGCCACCGAATAGGCCGTGCCCAGAACCCACGGGCCGTGCAGGAGGCCGTGCTCGATCAGTTCGAAACACTCGCCCATGGTCTGCGGCACCTTTGCCTTCATATCCGCAAACGAACTCTCCTCGTTCGCCCAGCGGCTGCCGCGCCGGCCATGGGCGTGGGCGACATGCACGGTGGAAGAAATATAGGCGTTGAAGGACTGCATGACGGCGAATTCGAAGGGATCGTCAAGCGGCGCGAGCTTCTTCTCCGGAGCCATCTGGGCGATGAAGGCGAGGATGGCCGGGGTCTCGGTCAGCACGCCGCTCGCGGTGGCGAGCGCCGGTACGCGGCCTTTCGGATTGATCTTCAGAAATGTCTCGGAGCGCTGTTCGCCCTCGGCGAAATTGACGCGGTGGGCCGTGTAGGGCAGGCCCGATTCCTCAAGCACGATATGGCTGGCGCGCGAGCAGGAACCGGGGGAGAAAAACAGTGTGAACATGGATATGCGACCTCCAGGACAATGAAGGCGTCCACCTCTTCCTGTCGCAGACGCCGGGCCCTGCCGGCGGCCGGGAGTCGGCCATCACGCACAGGGCGAACCATCATCGTGCCGGCAACCGGCCGCGTCAAAGGTTTTATCGTGTTTTTGATGCCGGATTTTACAATCCGACGACTCTGACATCGCCGACATGGATGCCGTTCCAGTTGCGCATCTGCCGGTTGGCCATGCCTGTCAGAGCCTGCTTTTCGGCGCTGCCCTCATCGAAATAGCGGGCGAGCAGTGCCGAGACCATGGCTTCGGCCGCGCGCGTGGTGCCATCCTCGCATTTCACCGCCATGGCAATGCCCTTTTCCGGCAGGGCGGCGACAAAAACGCCTTCAGCGCCGGTCTTTGCGAAGATTTTCCCCGGCGCGATCTGCATCAGTTTCGTGCAGGCGCGGCCGGTGCCCGCCACGTAAAAGGGCTCCGCCATGCAGGCCTCGACGAGACGGCGCGACGCTTTCGCACGGCCCGCTTCCAGCCCCCTGCCCGTCGTCATTTTCGCGAAACCATGCGCCAGCCCTTTGAGCGGCACGGCATAGGTGGGGATGGAGCAGCCATCGACGCCGCAATTGTCCTGACCGAGAGCCGCACCCGTCAGGCTTGCCATCGTGGCGCGGATTTCCCGCTGCAGCGGATGATCGTAGCCGACATAACCTCTGGGATCCGTGCCGGTGTGGCAGCAGGCGCAGATGAAGCCGGAATGCTTGCCGGAGCAATTATTGTGAAGCGCCGTCGGCTTTTCCAGCGTGCGGGCCTGATGGATGATGGTTTTCTGGTCGGACGACCAGTGCGCGCCGCATTCCAGCGTATCGGCATCCCTGCCCGCTTTCGCCAGCATCGAAGCGGCGAGTTCCACATGCGCGTCCTCGCCGGAATGGGAGGAGCAGGCAAGTGCCAGTTCGCGGTTACCGAAGCCATAGGCATCCGCGGCACCGCTTTCCACCAGCGGCAGCGCCTGCATGGCCTTGCAGGCGGAACGCGGGAAGATGCCGCGCTCGATATCGCCAGCCGAAAACAGAATGCCGCCATCGCCATCCACCACCACGGCAAGGCCCTGATGGCGGCTTTCGACAAGGTTGCCCCTGACGACTTCGACGGTAACGGAATTGTTCATGTTCGCAGCCTCAAAAAATTCTGATTTCATGTGGTTGATACCGCAATTGATTTTTCGATGCACGGGGCTATCAGTGAAATTTGCAAAACGTCTGCTGCTGGCGATTGCCGTTATCTACCTGCTGCCCGCACTGGCGTCGGCCGGTTTATGGGCCATGAAGGACCACCCGCAGGGCTGGAGCGCCGCGAAATGGTCTTCCTCCGGCATGCTGCCGGCAGCGACCAATGACGGGCAAGCCGCCGTCTACGTCTTTTCCGCCATGACCGGCGGTTTCAAGGGCTCTGTCGCCAGCCATGCGTGGGTCGTGCTGAAAAAGCCGGGTGCCACGACCTATGACCGTTATGACAAAGTGGGCTGGGGCACGCCGATCCGCCACAATGGTTATGCGGCGGATGCCTTCTGGTATTCCAACACGCCGCGCCAGGTCGTGGCCATTCACGGCGCGGAAGCGGAAAAACTTATTCCGAGGATCGAAAAGGCGATTGCCGATTACCCCTATGGCCGACCGGGCGGCTATCGCATCTATCCCGGCCCCAACTCCAACACCTTCGTTGCCCATGTGCTGCGCAGCGTGCCGGAACTGGGCGTGGTATTGCCGCCCGACGCGGTGGGCCGCGACTATCTGCCGAACGGGGCGTTCTATCACATTGCCGACGACTGGAAGGATGCAAGCGTGTCGCTCGGTGGGTTGTTCGGCGTTTCGGCGGGTGCGCGCAGCGGTTTCGAGATCAATTTTCTCGGCCTCGTCGCCGGCTTCGATTTTGGCCGGCCCGGCGTGAAGATACCGGGGCTCGGTTATTTCGGGGTGGCGGGAATCCGCGCTTAAAACGTTACGTTTCGCTGGCCTGAGCTGCGCGCCGGGCGCGGATGCTCTGGGCGATGAAGACCCGCGACAGGCCGTGATAAAGCGGCTCGCGGGAGAAAAGCCGCGACGTCAGATACCCCAGCATCGACGCGGCCATGATGGGAATGACGCCTTCATGATTACCGGTCATTTCGAGAATGATGACGAAAGCCGTCATCGGCGCCTGCACCACGCCGGCGAAATATCCCGCCATGCCGACGATTGCGCCGAGGCCGATGCTGGTGCCGAGCAGGCTTGCCATGGTGCTGCCGAAACCCGCGCCCACCGACAAGGACGGTGCGAAGATGCCGCCCGGGATGCCCGACATCATGGCAAGGAACGTCGCCGCCAGCTTTTCGAGGAAAAAGAATGCCGGAGCGGCTTCTCCCTCGATCGCGGCGCGTGCCTGTTCGTAACCCGTTCCGAAGGTCGCGCCGCCCGTTGCAATACCGATGACAGCGGAGGCAAGGCCGCAGACGGCCGCCACCGCCAGCATCCGTTTCAATGGCATGGTCTGGGCGAAACGCCGGATACGCGCGGACAATCTCAGGGCGCCGGCGCTGAACAGCGCGCCAAATGCGCCGCCGCCAACGCCGCAGATCAACACCAGCAGCCAGTCCATCGTGGTTTTCGCCATGACCGAACTTGTGCCGAAATAGGTATAGCTGCCAACCAGGGCGAGCGACGCAAGACCGGAGAGGATGACGGCCGTGAGGACAAGGCCGTTGGCACGGGATTCGTAGGTCTTGCTCATTTCCTCAATGGCGAAGACAATGCCCGCGAGCGGCGTGTTGAAGGCCGCCGCAATGCCTGCCGCCGAGCCGGCAAGAATGAGACCCCTGGCCTGCGCGATGCCACCCCAGCGGGCGGCCTGCAGCATGATGGAGGCCCCGACCTGAACGGTTGGCCCTTCACGGCCGATGGAAGCGCCGGAGAGAAGGCCGGCGACCGTCAGCACCACCTTACCGAAAGCGAGTTTCAGCGACAGAAGCCGTGAACGGTCCACATCATCACGCAGGTGCCGCGCCGCAATCGCCTGCGGAATGCCGCTGCCGCCGGCATTGGGGAAAACCGTGATCGCCAGCCATGCGCAGAGCGTGAAGCCGAGCGGCGTGACGATGAGCGGCAGCAGAAAGGCCCATTCGCCCGATGAGGTTGCCGCAAAGAAAAGGTGCTGGGATCGATCCGCAAGCCATGCAAAGCCGACGCTGATAAGGCCGACCGCAATCGCGCCAATCCAGAAAACCGCCCTCGGCCTCCACACCCGCCACGAACCCCACACGACACGGGAACGGCGGAGCATCTTCAGCTTTTTGTAGTCGACGGGCATGGCGGTCCAGATCGGTGATTTCGGTACAGGCGGGTAGGACGGCCTTTTATCTGCCTGGATACCCAGCTTTGCAAGTTTTGCATTTGACTCTTTTCAAGAGGTGGGAGATGATGTGCATCGCAAATGCGACGCATGGAGCGACGAGATGAAAACTTCGACATTACCGTCACTGCGTGTGACGGCCGATTTCCGTGAAGCAGCAGAAAGCGTACTGAAGGATGGTGAGACGCTATCATCCTTCGTTGAGAATTCTGTAAGGCGGGAAGTTGAAATCCGTAAATCGCAGGCGGATTTCATCGCACGCGGCTTGGCGGCACGTGAAGAGTCGAAGAAAACCGGCATTTACCACAGGGCGGAAGATGTTCTTGCAGAACTGAAAGCCATGCTCGACGCAAAGCTCGCCGAAGACGACGACAAGTGACATATCAGGTTTTTCTGGCCGACAGAGCGCGCGACAATATGATGCGCCTTTATTCGCATCTCCTGCGCCAAGACAAACACGCGGCGGCGCGAGCTTACAGGGCAATAGAAAAAGGAATCTCTGCACTTGCGGATTTTCCCTTGAGCTGCAGAAAAGTTGACGCGCAAAATTCGTTTCTACGGGAATTTCTCGTTCCGTTTGGATCGTCAGGCTATGTCATTCTTTTTGAGATAGAGAATGCCGAGAAAGTAACAATCCTCGCGATCCGCCACCAGCGCGAGGACGATTATCATTGATCCTCACCGATCGCTGGCGGCCGCGCGCGGGTTTACCCACGGCTCCTGATTGGAGCGTGGCAACGGGGTCTTGCCGAGAATATGATCCGCCGCCTTTTCGCCGGTCATGATCGACGGGCCGTTGAGGTTGCCATAGGTCACATGCGGGAAGATCGAGCTGTCCGCCACCCTTAAGCCCTCCACCCCGATCACCCGGCATTCGGGATCGACGACGGCCATCGGGTCGTCTCTGTCGCCCATCCGGCAGGTGCCGCAGGGGTGATAGGCGCTTTCCAGATGTTCCCGCAAGAAGGCGTCGATCTCATCGTCGCTCGCCACTTTTTCACCCGGCTGGATTTCCGGCCCGCGAAAATCGTCGAAGGCCTTCTGGCTGAAGATTTCGCGCGTCAGGCGGACGCAATGGCGGAATTTTTCCCAGTCTTCCGGGTGGCTCATATAGTTGAAACGAATGACGGGATCGTCTTTCGGATCGGCTGAGCGCAGCGTGACGTTGCCGCGCGATTTCGACAGGTTGTAGCCGACATGCACCTGAAAACCATGGCTTTTCGCCGCCGCCTTGCCATCATAGGAAATGGCGACCGGCAGGAAATGATACTGGATATCAGGCTGTTTCAGGCCGGGAGCTGAGCGCAGGAAGGCACAGGCCTCGAATTGGTTGGAAGCGCCAAGTCCGCCTTTCGACAGCAGCCATTGCGCCCCCGCCACCCCCTGCCAGAACCACGGCAGCCAGGAGTATAGCGAGACGGGCTTGGTGGAGACCTGCTGGAAATAAAACTCCATATGGTCCTGAAGATTTGCGCCCACGCCCGGACGATCCGCCTTTACCTCAATGCCCATGTCTTTGAGATGCGCAGCGGGGCCGATGCCCGAGAGCATCAGCAGTTTCGGCGAATTGAACGAGGATGCCGAGACGATGACCTCGCGACTGGCCTTGATGGTTTCGACTACGCCCTTGCGCTCGATCTCGACACCGACCGCACGGCCGTTCTCGATGACGACCTTGCGGGCGAAACCGTTGACCAGCGTGACGTTGCCGCGCTTCAGCGCCGGCCGAAGATAGGCATTGGCGGCGGACCAGCGGCGGCCATGATGGATCGTCTGCTCCATCAGCCCGAAACCCTCCTGCTTGGAGCCGTTATAATCGTCGGTCAGCTCGAAACCGGCCTGCGCGCCGGCCTGAATGAAGGCGTGAAACAGCGGATTGTTGACCGGGCCGCGCTGTACATGCAGCGGCCCATCCGTCCCGCGCCAGCCCTCCTCGCCGCCATGGCTGTGTTCCATGCGCTTGAAGTAAGGCAGCACATCCGCATAGGCCCAGCCATGCGCGCCAAGCTCCTCCCAGCGGTTGAAATCCTCGGCATGGCCACGCACGTAGACGAGACCGTTGATGGAGGACGAACCGCCGATGACTTTTCCGCGCGGTGCGGTGATGCGGCGGTTGTCGAGGTTCGGTTCGGGCTCGGAGAGATAGCCCCAATTATAGCGCTTCATGCTCATCGGCCATGCGAGTGCGGCCGGCATCTGGATGAAGGGGCCGAAATCCGACCCGCCGGCCTCGATGACGATGACGGAATAACGACCGTCTTCCGACAGGCGGTAGGCGATGGCGGAACCTGCGGAGCCGGAGCCGACGATGACGTAATCTGCTTGCATGATCTGCTCTCTCCGATGAGCGTTGGTTCCGATTGATTGACTGTCAGTGGGTGGGGCTTTACCCCCCTCTGCCCTGCCCACCAACCGTCAATAAGGCGCGTCCACCTTCCCCGTGCTCACATAAACCGTCTTCAACTCGCTATAATGCTCCAGCGCCGCCGCCGAATTCTCCCGCCCGAAGCCGGATTGTTTCGAGCCGCCGAAGGGGATTTCGACTGGGCAGAGATTATAGGTATTGATCCAAAGCGTGCCCGCCTCCAGCTGATCGACCACGCGATGGGCGCGGGCGAGGTCGGCAGTGAAGACGCCGCCGGCGAGGCCAAATTCGGTGGCGTTGGCGCGGGCGAGAACCTCGTCCTCATCCTCGAAATCCAGCACACACATGACGGGCCCGAAGATTTCCTCGCGGGCGATGGTCATGGCATCCGTCACATCGGCAAACACGGTCGGCTGAACGTAAGCCCCCTCACCCGACACATTGTTGGGAATGCCGCCGCCGGTGATAAGCGTCGCGCCCTCCGCCTTGCCCTTTTCGATATAGGCGAGAACCTTCTCCTGCTGGGCCTTGGAGACCAGCGGGCCGAGATGGGTGGCATAATCGAGCGGATCGCCGAGGATCATCGCCTCGGTGCGGCGCTTCAGGTTTTCGAGGAAACGGTCCTTGGCCTTTTTCTGTACGAAGACGCGGGTGCCGTTGGAGCAGACCTGACCGGAGGAATAAAAATTGCCGAGCATGGCCCCGCCGACAGCGCTTTCGATATCGGCGTCGTCGAAGACGATCAGCGGCGACTTGCCGCCGAGTTCCATGGTCACGTGCTTCAGATGCCCGGCAGCGGCAGCGGCCACCTTGCGGCCGGTCGGCACCGAGCCGGTGAGCGAGACCTTGGCGACATCGGGGTGGTTGATGAGCAGCGGCCCGGTATCGCGATCACCCTGAATGACGTTGAACAGGCCCTTGGGCAGACCGGCCTCGATCAGGATTTCGGCGATCTTCAAGGCGCCAAGCGGGGTATTTTCCGAGGGCTTGAAGACCATGGCGTTGCCGGCGACCAGCGCGGGTGCCGCCTTCCAGCAGGCGATCTGCTGCGGATAGTTCCAGGCGCCGATGCCGACGCAGACGCCGAGCGGCACGCGCTTGGTATAGGCGAAATCGCCACCGAGGGGGATGTAGTCGCCGTTCAGCGCGGAAGGCGCGATACCACCGAAAAATTCGAAGGCATCCGCGCCGGACGTCGGATCGGCGACGATGGTTTCCTGAATGGGCTTGCCGGCATCCAGCGTCTCCAGCGTCGAAAGCGCATCGTTGCGCTCGCGCATGATATCGGCGGCGCGTTTGAGGATGCGGCCGCGCGCCATGGGGCTCATCGCCGCCCATTCCTTCTGGGCACGTTTGGCCGAGGCGATGGCGCGCTCGACGATGGCAGGCGTTGCCGCGTGCAGCCTCGCGATCACCTCGCCGGTGGCCGGAAAGATGCTTTCGATGACAGTGCCGGCAGTATCTTCAACATAATCCCCGTCGATGAAATGCGAGGCTTTCGGCTGCGCCTTGAGCGTGGTCATGTCGAAGTCTCCTTAAAGAACGCGGATGGACGGCTTTTGGCGCTGTCCATCGGGAAAAGATTTGAGCTGCATGTCGAAATAATCCTCGACGAGCGCCGGCGCCGAGGCGATGCCGAGGGGGGCCGAACGCAGGCTGTGCCTGATATAAAGCCCGTCGATCAGGGCCGCCGCCCCTTCCGCGATCCGTGCCGCATCGTCGGGCGGGCAAAGCCGGTTGAGGCTGGCCATGAGGTTGGAGCGCAGGCGGCGCGAATAAAGCACGAGCAGGCGCCGGGTTTCTTCCGAGCGCTGCGCCTCGACATAAAAGGCAAGCCATGCCGCCACCGTTTCGGGCGTGAACTGGTCGCTCTGGAAGGAGACATGCACGATGGCGCTCAACCTTTCGCGCGGGCCGGAAGCGCGGGTCAAAGCCGCCACGGCATCGCGCCTGAGGTCGCGCAGCAGGCTGCGGATGGTTTCCAGCAGAAGCTGCTGCTTGCTGCCGAAATAATGATGCGCGAGGGCGGCCGACACACCCGCTTCCCGGGCGATATCCGACATCGTCACATTCAGCGAACCATGGTGGCCTATGGTGCGAAGCGCCGCATCCACCAGCGCCTTGCGGCGCAGAGGCTCCATTCCGATCTTGGGCATAATGGTCTCCTTGACGGATGGCAAATTATTCTTGATTGACTGATCAATCAATAAAAAACGCGCCATTTTATGTCGCGTATCCGCTTGTTGGCCAGCAGGCGGCAGCGAGTGGAGGTTTTGCCGGCCAAGGCCGCCGTGATTTGAATCAAATCTTCGGCATATACGTTGCGCTAGGATGCAATCGTGATAGCGTTGATCGCGACCGTTCATGGAGACAGCGAGATGACCCAAAGTCTCAATGCGCCTGGATTTTCACCACTGAGAGCAAAGTGGGGCTGGTTCCTCGCCCTGGGCCTCGTTCTTCTGGCCTTCGGCGTCATTGCGCTCGGCAATCTTCTCGTCGCCACCGTCGCATCCGTCTTTTATGTCGGCATCATGATGCTGATGGGCGGCATTCTGCAGCTTCTTCACGCCTTTCAGGTGAAGGGATGGGAAAGCGTTCTGTTCTGGACGCTGAGCGGCCTGCTTTACGCCATTGCCGGCGTCATCGCCTTCCAGAACCCCGATCTGACGGCGGCTGTGCTGACATTGCTGATGGCGATTTCTCTGGTTGTCGCCGGCGTCTTCCGTCTCGTCGTCGGCTTCCGGCTGAAGCCTTCGACGGGTTGGGGCTGGGTTGCCGCAGCGGGTGCGGTGACCGCCCTCGCCGGTCTGGTGATCGCCGCCGGCTGGCCCGTCAACAGCCTTTGGGTGCTGGGTCTGTTTCTGGCGATAGACCTGATCATGCAGGGCTTTGCAATGATTGCCGTCGCCATGGCCATGCGTTCATAAGGGTCAATACGGCACGGATGCCAAGCCATACCGGATCCATGCCGGGCGGGGAAAAACTAAACCCCCATATACTGCAAATTGGGTATGGAACGCGTTTTGTGGTAAGATGAACGATGATACCAATTTCGCTGGAAGCGGCGCCCAGACGAAACGTCAAAAATGACCGTCCGCAAAAGACCGCCATCGCCCCGTCCGCCGTGCGGACATCCATCGGGTCGCTTATCGCGGTCATTGAAGAAGGGAGTGATATCATGCCAATGGTAACAGTATCGATTTCCCCGGAACAGGCAGCAAGAATGCGCGAGGCCGTGAATTGCGGCGCTTATGCATCCGGCAGCGAGGTCGTCAGGGCAGCGCTGAGACTATGGGCGGCCTCCGCCCAGCAAGGCACTGAAACGAAGCCTTCCGCGCCTGTCGAAGCGGACCGGGAACGCATGAATGTTGCGGAACTCTATGCCGCTCACACCGGGCATGCACGCCGGGCCTGATGCCCTCGCCTGCGACCCCCTATATTGAGGGGTCTGTGACAAAACGTTCATCAAAGCTTCACAGTCGTGAAAGCTTTTGTTGACCTGTCATCTGCAATTGTTCGCCGTAAAACAAACGGCTCCCCGTATGGCGGATTTTTCACGCCATGCAATCAAGGGAGCGGTCAATAGCGGAGAACGAAATGCAGGCCGTCACGATGGAGAACGATGTCATAAGGCGCTTTGCCTCCGGGCACATGTTTCCCATGGCGAAGCTTGTGCTCGAAACCGCGTTCCAGCCGATTGTGGAGGCGACGACAGGCACGATCTTCGGTTATGAATCGCTGATGCGCGGCCATGACCGGCTCGGGTTTTCCAATCCGCTGGCGCTTCTCGATCAGGCGGCGCAGGGCGGCGAACTCAAGGCTTTCGAACAGATGCTGGCCAGCCGTGCGCTGGCGAAATTTTCAACCCTGCCCGATTTTTCCTCCGCCACGCTTTTCCTCAATCTCGATGTGCGGCTGATTTCCCAGGGCGACGCCATTCTCGACAAGCTTGTCGGCCATCTGGCGCGGGCGGGCATTCCCGCCTCATCCATCTGCTTCGAGCTTTCCGAACGTTTCGACAATACCAGCGTGCCGGAATTCACGGCGCTGATTGCCCGGATGCGCAAGGAAGGCTTCAAGCTCGCCATCGACGATTTCGGCGCCGGCCACGGCGAAATGAAACTTCTGTGCGACTTTCCGCTGGATTACCTGAAGATCGACCGGCACTTCATCAACGGTGTCGACCATCTTCCGCGCAAGCAGCACCTTGTGCGCAACATCGTCAACATCGCCCATGTCCTCGGCGTGCGGGTGATTGCGGAAGGCATCGAGACCGAAGCGGAATTCCTCACCTGCCGCGAATTCGGCGTCGACCTGGTGCAGGGCTGGCTGATTGCCAAGCCGACGGTCTTCACCAGCGAACTTCCCGAGAGTTTTCCGCACCTCAACCGCATCGGCACCGCGCGCCGCAGCAGCCAGACGCTGGACGAAATCCTGATCCGCCGCGAAATCGAGCGTCTTCCCACAGTCTATGAGCATGACAGCGTCGACAATGTCTTCGAACTGTTCCGCAGGAACCCGCAGCAGGCATTCTTCCCGGTTCTCAACGCCAATGGCGAACCGCGCGGTGTCATCAACGAATATCACCTCAAGGAATATATCTACCGGCCTTTCGGCCGCGACCTGCTCAAGAACAAGATCTATGAGCGCACCATCTCCCATTTCGTCGATCCCGCCCCGATTGTCGGCCTCGATGCCGATGCGGACCAGCTGATGAACATGTTCGCCAGCATGGGCGGCAGCGCCTGCATCATCCTGACCGAAAACATGCGTTACGCCGGCATCGTCTCCGCCGCCTCGCTCATCAAGGTCATCAATGAAAAGCAGCTGAAGATGGCGCAGGATCAGAACCCGCTGACGGCGCTGCCCGGAAACCGTGCGATTGGCGGCTTCATTGCCGACAGCTGCAGCGACGGCGACGAGACCCGCTTCTTCTGCTATTGCGACTTCGACAATTTCAAACCCTTCAACGACAAATACGGCTTCAACGCCGGCGACCACGCCATCACCCTGTTTTCGGCGCTGATGCGCCGTTACTTTTTCGCCGGCGACTGCTTTCTCGGCCATATTGGCGGCGACGATTTCTTCATCGGCGTGCGGGACTGGACGGTGGAGGAACTGACGGAAATCCTCGAGCGTCTGCTCAGCGATTTCCATGACGACGTGGCCGAACTCTATTCGCCGGAGGACCGGCTGGCCGGCCGCATGGCCGGGCTCGACCGCCGCGGCAACGAGCGGGACTTCGCCCTGCTGCGCTGCTCGATCGGCGTTCTTACCCTGCCGAAAGGGCTGATCATCGCCAATCCCGAGCGCATCGGCAGCGAAATCGCCAGCGTGAAAACCGCCGCGAAGGAAAGCGAAGGCGGGCTGGTCATCCGGGTGTTCGGCGAGGCACATTGAGAAATGGACACGGGGCGTGGGATAGGTTCGCCTCTGCGCGCGCCGCTCACCCCCCTCTGTCCTGCCGGACATCTCCCCCTCAAGGGGGGAGATCGGCAAGCGGCAAGGCCTCGGCCATCTCAACGTTTGAGAATGAAGTGACGTTAGTGCTTCCTGCCGATCTCCCCCCTTGAGGGGGAGATGTCCGGCAGGACAGAGGGGGGTGAGCGGCATACTCCAAGCCCGTGTCTCCAGAAATGCGCAACACGCCCCAGCGTCAAAGAGCCGCCTTCCCTAAAGAACGCATCCGGCCTACATTTTAAGGGAACGCCAATCCTCAGGGAGTTGCCCTCGCCCATGTCCGATCCCACGATCCTGCCCGAAACAATGCGCTTCATCGACCTTCCCTCCCATGGCGGCCCGGAGGTCATGCGGCTTTCGCAGGCGCCTTTGCCGAAACCCGAAAAAGGCGAGATTCTCGTGAAGGTCGAGGCGGCGGGGGTCAACCGTCCCGATGTCGCGCAGAGGCAGGGCACGTATCCGCCGCCGAAGGACGCAAGCCCCATCCTCGGGCTGGAAATCGCCGGAGGGGTGGTTGCGCTCGGTGAAGGTGTCACCGAATTCAAACCGGGTGATAAAGTCTGCGCGCTCGCCAATGGCGGCGGCTATGCGGAATATTGCACCGTGCCGGCCGGCCAGGCCCTGCCCTTTCCCAAGGGTTATGATGCCGTCAAGGCGGCAGCGCTGCCGGAAACCTTCTTCACCGTCTGGGCCAATCTGTTCCAGATGGCGGGTCTGACCGAAGGCGAAACCGTCCTCATTCATGGCGGCACCAGCGGCATCGGCACGACGGCGATCCAGCTTGCCAAAGCCTTTGGGGCCGAGGTCTATGCCACGGCCGGTTCGGCGGAGAAATGCGAAGCCTGCGTAACGCTTGGCGCCAAACGCGCGATCAACTACCGCGAAGAGGATTTCGCCGCCGTGATCAAGACCGAGACCGGCGGCAAGGGCGTCGATGTCGTTCTCGACATGATCGGTGCGGCCTACTTCGAAAAGAACCTTTCCGCACTCGCCAAGGATGGCTGCCTGTCCATCATCGCCTTTCTGGGCGGCGCGGTTGCCGAGAAGGTCAATCTCACCCCGATCATGGTCAAACGCCTCACCGTCACCGGCTCCACCATGCGCCCCCGCACCGCCGACGAAAAACGCGCCATCCGCGACGACCTCATCCAGCAGGTTTGGCCGCTCGTCGAAAGTGGCCAGGTTGCGCCGGTCATCAACCGGGTCTTCACGCTGGACGAGGTTGTGGACGCGCACCGGCTGATGGAAAGCAGCAATCATATCGGCAAGATCGTGATGCGGGTGTCGTGACGGTACCTCTTGCATTACTCACGAATCGTACTACCTTCTAGTTATGTTCAACGTATCGGAAGGAGGTGATCCAATGTCTAGTGAGATTTCGGTCTCTGGTGCAGGCAATGGAAAGGGTGTGTTTTCGACGGGGCAGCCCTCGTTGTAAACCTCTTCTGCCTTCGGAACGTTGAGAAACAGTCCCGGGTCTGTAAACAGGACCAAACTCATGGAAGGGTCGCTTCGGCGGCCCTTTTCCGTTTTTTTTTGCCTAGTACTTCAACGATTGGGGAAATCTGCGCCTCGAATGCCGGTGCGGCTCTCTTGCGATGAGAAGAACTCCTTTCAGCCCAAGGACTTGGGCTGGCTGGATACCGGCTCGAGGCCGGTATGACGGAGAACCAAAGCATGTCTCCCAAAACTGTGCAGCGGTTTTGGGAGACATGCTTAAAAACAAAGATCCAAAGCGCGCCGCATGAATGAGATCACAGTACACCACAGTTGAAATCATCGACGGTGGTGGGTGTCGTTACCCCCCTCTGTCCTGCCGGACATCTCCCCCTCAAGGGGGGAGATTGGCAAGAGGCTTTCTCGCCACTTCATTCTCGACCGTTGAGAGGTGCGAGACCTCGCCACAGAACGATCTCCCCCCTTGAGGGGGAGATGTCCGGCAGGACAGAGGGGGGTAGCGGCACCCAGCACCGTCGATGATTTCAACTGCGGTGTACTGTGGAATCAGATTAAACGTGACGCGCGTTAGAGAGCGACAAATCAGCGACCGTCGTTTGCGGTCACCTCTCCCTATTTCTTCCCGAACACCTTCCACCGCGTCGGGCGAAAGCGCAGTTCCGCGCCAACGGCCACGGCGGCATTGAGCGGCACTTCGATTTCGAGGTGATAGGGCTCATGGCCGTTATTAGCGATGTCGATTTCGGCGATGCGGGTGCCGGCAAGGCGGCGGCAGGTGGTGACCTTGCCGTAAAGCGCGTCTTTTTCTTCCGTCAGTGCCACATCTTCAGGCCGGAAGAACAGCTCGCCCTCACCCGTGCCGCTCTCATCGATGCCGATGCTTTCGCCCTGGAACAGCACATGGCCATCGCGGATCGTCACCGGCAGGCTGGAGGATTCGCCGATGAAGGAGAAGACGAAGGGGGAGTTGGGCGTATCATAGACATCATCGGCCGTTCCGACCTGTTCGATCTTGCCCTGGCTCATGACGACGACGCGGTCAGCCAGTTCCAGCGCTTCTTCCTGATCGTGGGTGACGAAAACGGTGGTGTGGCCGGTGCGGTCGTGGAATTCGCGCAGCCAGCGGCGCAGCTCCTTGCGCACCTTGGCGTCGAGCGCGCCGAAGGGCTCATCGAGAAGCAGAACCTTCGGCTCGATGGCGACGGCGCGGGCGAGCGCCACGCGCTGGCGTTGACCGCCGGAAAGCTGGGTTGGATAGCGCTTTTCAAGACCGGAGAGATGCACCATGTCGAGAAGTTCGGATACGCGTTTGCGGATCTCGGCTTTCGGCGGGCGGTTGGCGGAGGGGCGCACCTTGAGGCCAAAGGCGATATTGTCGGCCACCGTCATGTGACGGAACAGGGCGTAATGTTGGAACACGAAACCGACATTGCGCTCCTGCACCGTGCGGTGCGACGCATCCTCATCACCGAAGAAGATTTGACCCTGCGTCGGCTGTTCGAGGCCGGCGATCAGACGCAGCAGCGTCGTCTTACCGGAGCCGGAAGGACCGAGCAGCGCGATCAACTCACCGGAACGAATGTCGAGCGACACGTCGTTCAGCGCCGGAAACCGATCGAACTGCTTGGTGATGCCGGAAACTTTCACTTCCATGAAGATGCCTTTCAATGCTTGCCGGCTGCGTTGCCCGCGCCAAAGCGTATTTCGAGAATGGTTTTGAGAACGAGCGTCACCAGTGCCAGACCGGCCAGCAGCGTCGCCACAGCGAAGGCCGCGCCGATATTGTACTCATTATAGAGTATCTCCACGTGCAGCGGCATGGTGTTGGTCTCACCACGAATATGGCCTGACACGACGGAGACGGCGCCGAACTCGCCCATGGCGCGGGCGTTGCAGAGCAGCACGCCATAAAGCAGGCCCCATTTGATATTGGGCAGCGTGACATACCAGAAGGTCTGCCAGCCGGAAGCGCCAAGCGAAATCGCCGCTTCTTCATCGCCATTGCCCTGATCCTGCATCAGCGGGATCAGTTCACGCGCGACGAAGGGAAAGGTGACGAAGATGGTGGCGAGCACGATGCCCGGCACGGCAAACAGGATTTCAATGCCGTAACTCTTCAGCCATGGGCCAAGCACGCTGTGGGCGGAGAACAGGATGACATAGACCAGACCTGATATAACCGGCGAGATCGAGAATGGCAGGTCGATCAGCGTAATCAGGAACGCCTTGCCCTTGAATTCGAACTTGGCAATCGCCCAGGCGGCGGCAACCCCGAAGACCACGTTGAGCGGCACCGAGATGGCGGCGACAAGCAAAGTCAGGCGGATGGCCGACAGCGCATCCGGCTCGACGATGGCTTCCCAGAAGGCTTCCCCGCCCTTGCGGAAGGCTTCGAAGAACACCGAGACGAGCGGCAGCACGAGGAAGGCCGCCAGGAACAGGAACGCGATGGCGATCAGCGCCAGCCGGGCGGGAAGGCTTTCGCTGGCGGGATCGCGAAACGGCCGGGGGGCAGTGCGGGAAGCGGTCTCAGACATAACCGTACCTCTTGCGGCTCCAGGCCTGAATGAGATTGATGAGGAACAGCATGGCAAACGAGATGATCAGCATGATGGTGGCGATGCCGGTCGCGGCCGCATAATTGAACTCTTCCAGCCGGATGACGATGAGGAGCGGCGCGATTTCCGAGACATAAGGGATATTGCCGGCGATGAAGATGACCGAGCCATATTCGCCGACACCGCGCGCGAAGGCGAGCGCAAAACCGGTGAGAATGGCGGGCGTGAGGCTTGGCAGCAGAACGCGGGTGATGGTCTGGAAACGGTTGGCGCCGAGCGTTGCCGCCACTTCTTCCACCTGCCGGTCGATCTCTTCCATGACCGGCTGCACCGTGCGCACCACAAAGGGCAGGCCGATGAAGATCAGGGCGATGACGATGCCGGTCGGCGTGAACGCGATCTTGATGCCGAAGGGTTCGAACAGCGAGCCGACCCAGCCGCGATTGGCATAAAGCGTGGTCAGCGCGATACCGGCCACCGCCGTTGGCAGGGCAAAGGGCAGATCGACGATGGCATCAACGAAACGGCGACCGGGGAAACGATACCGTGTCAGCACCCAGGCGACGATGACGCCGAAAACGGCGTTGACCAGAGCGGCGATGAAGGCGGTGCCGAAGCTGACGCGCAGCGCATTCAGCGTGCGGCTATCGGTGGCAATCGCGATAAAATCTGCAAAACCAAGTTTCGCCGTGGACCAGACAAGGCCGCCGAGCGGAATAAGAATGATGAGAAACAGATAGGTGACGGTGTAACCAAACGTCAGGCCGAAGCCGGGTATGACGCTCGACTGCCGCCATTTCCACCTGTTTCCGGATGTATTATTGCTCATCAAGGCTCCGGATAATCTTTGTTTTTGTACATTTCCAGGACAGGAAACCGGGGTCCGCTTTTCCTGGAAATGCCCTCTGGGAGCCGGCGTTCCCCGGCGTTTATTATAAAGTATCGACCGGCACGGCGTCCGGTCGATCAGGCTCTTATCGTCTTGTCCCTGCGGACGGGGGTGATCGCGTTTCACCCCATCATCCGCTTACTTTGCGGGCTTGTAAATCTGGTCGAAGATGCCGCCATCGCCAAAATGTTCAGGCTGCGCCTTGGCCCAACCACCGAAGATCGGATCATCGATGGTGACGAGCTTGATGTCAGGCAGCTGCTTCAGCAGGTCCTTGGAGACAACGGCGGGGTTGGACGGACGGTAGAAGTGCTTGGCCGCAATATTCTGTCCTTCGTCGGAATAGAGATATTGCAGATAGGCTTCCGCCGCCTTGCGGGTGCCCTTGGCGTCGACATTGGCGTCAACCACGGCGACCGGCGGTTCGGCAAGGATCGAGATCGGCGGCACGACGATATCGAAGGCATCAGCGCCGAATTCCTGGCCGGCGAGATAGGCTTCGTTTTCCCAGGCCAGCAGCACATCGCCGATCTGGCGCTGGGCGAAGGTCACCGTGGAGCCGCGGGCGCCGGTATCGAGAACCGGGGCGCGCTTGTAGAGATCGCCGACATAGGCCTTGATCTTCTCCTGATCGCCCTTGAATTCTTCATTGGCCCAGGCCCAGGCAGCAAGATAGTTCCAGCGGGCACCGCCGGATGTTTTCGGGTTCGGTGTGACGATCTGGATATCGCCCTTCACCAGATCGCCCCAATTATGGATGCCCTTGGGGTTGCCCTTGCGCACCAGGAAAACGATGGTCGAGGTGTAAGGCGACGAATTGTGCGGCAGGCGGGTGCGCCAGTCCTTGTTGATCTTGCCGGAATTTTCGACGATGGCGTCAATGTCGCTCTGCAGCGCCAGCGTCACCACATCCGCTTCCAGACCGTCGATGACCGAGCGCGCCTGCTTGCCGGAGCCGCCATGCGACTGCTGGATGGTGATATCCTCGCCGGTGTCGGCCTTCCACTTCTTGGCGAAGGCCTCGTTGAAATCCTTGTAGAGCTCACGGGTCGGATCGTAGGACACGTTGAGCAGCTTGGTCTGCGCGGCGGCCGAGCCAGCGCCGCCAAGTGCCAGTGAGAGGCTAAGCGCAACAACGCTCAAACCGGACAGAAGCTTGGACATCGGTATTCCCTCCTGATTGCGATGGCTTAACTCTACCGGTTGAGTAGAGTTGGTCAATGAGGCCGAATACGATCGAAAAAGTGTTTCCCGAGAGCGTTTTCCCGGGCAACAAATACAGCGCAGCATAAGCGAAAGGCGCAACAAGCGTCGTGTAAAACTTTGCTGAATGCAAAACCGTTTCACATTTTTGCCGATTTTTTGCCGCGATGGCGAAAAATATTATGGGGTTTTAGACGATTTTTTCGTTTGAGGGACGCAGAAGGGCGACAGCTAAGGGCTCTGCCGCCTGTTTCGTTGTTTGAGCATCCACCACTGCGAAACTCGTGTCACAAGTTGCAGGACCATGTGCCGACAGGCCGGTATGCCCTCTCCCCCGGTCATCCTCGGGCTTGACCCGAGGATCCACAACCCAGCCTGACCATGGATCCTCGGGTCAAGCCCGAGGATGACGGTGGAGTTCGTGGGTGGAGGTCGCGGATGGTGTGGTGCTAGGCCGTCAAAAGCTCGGGCACTTCGACACCGGCCACGGCATCGGCGATGGTGGTGTTGAAAAGGATGTTGCGCGTCGCATCGGCCACGCGGGCAAAGACGTGGCGGATTTCGCACTGCTTTTCACCGTCGCAATCCTCGCAGCGGCGATAGGCGGTCTGCGACAGGCAGGGCAAGGGGGCAAGCGGCCCGTCGATGAGGCGCAGCACCTCGCCGAAGGTGATATCCGCAGCCGGGCGCGCCAGCAGATAACCGCCCTGCTTGCCACGCCGGCTTTCGACAAGGCGTTCCTTCTTCATTTCGAGAAGGATCTGTTCCAGAAACTTTTTCGGAATGGCCTGTTCGCGGGCAATGTCGGAAATCTGCACAGGACAGGCACCGTCGGCCTTGGCCAGCGAAAGGAGCGCCCTCAGCGCGTATTTTGCCTTCTGCGAAATCATCGTAAAACCAGTAGACCACAAGCCCGGAAACCCGGCAATTCCGGCTTAGCGCAGAAGTTGTCACAATTCAAATCCAAGCTGCGAAGAAGGTGAACGGGTATCTTTTGCTCATACCACGCGCGCGAGAGGCATTTTTGCTCTCAAGTGCAGCGCACAAAGACTGTCATTTCTGTTCCATAGGCCGGATTTCAACAATAATCGGCCATGGAAATCCCGGACGTGACAATGACGATCAATTCAGCAAATGCCTCTGCCGATGCCGCCTCCCTCGACGCCACGCTTGCCGGGCTCGATCTGGCGGGTCGGCTTTCGTTTATCGCCGGCCTTGGCGGGCGCGCCGTCTTCACCACCAGCCTCGGCATCGAGGATCAGGTCATCACCGCCGCCATCGGCACGCATCGGTTGCCGATCGATGTCGTGACGCTGGAGACCGGCCGGCTGTTCAAGGAAACCGTCGATCTCATCGATGAAACCGAAGAGCGTTTCGGCATCGAAATCCGCCGCTTCCGGCCGGAGCAGGACGATATCGACGCCTATGCCGAAAAATACGGCCTGAACGGCTTTTACGAAAGCGTCGAAGCCCGTCACGCCTGCTGTCATGTCAGAAAGCTGATCCCGCTCGGCAAGGCGCTTGATGGCGCCGCCTTCTGGATCACCGGCCTTCGTCGCGGCCAGTCCGGCAATCGTGCCACGACGCCGTTCGCCGAGTTCGATGCGGATCGCAATTTCATCAAGATCAATCCCCTGGCTGACTGGGATATCGACCTCATCCGCGAGCATGTCGCCAAGGAAAACATCCCCGTCAACCCGTTGCATCAGCGCGGTTATCCCTCCATCGGCTGCGAGCCGTGTACGCGCGCCATCAAGCCCGGCGAGCCTGAGCGCGCCGGACGATGGTGGTGGGAAAACGACGAGAAGCGCGAATGCGGTCTTCACGTCGCCGGTGCGGAGCAGACATCCGCCGTTTCCGCCATCCCGCAACGATAATCTTTCAGTACATCTCCCGGAGTTCACAATGTCCAACGCAGTCCACGAGACGGACAGCAAGAATACTGTCGCATCCAAGCCGCCGCTCGACCCCCATCTGAAGGCGCTTGAAAACGAAGCCATTCACATCTTCCGCGAAGTCGCCGCCGAATTCGACAAGCCCGTGATGCTCTATTCCATCGGCAAGGATTCGTCCGTGCTGCTGCACCTGGCGCGCAAGGCGTTTTTCCCCGGTCGCATTCCCTTCCCGCTGCTGCATGTCAATACCGGCTGGAAGTTCAAGGAAATGATCGAATTCCGCGACAATATCGTCAAGGAATACGATCTCGACCTGATTTCCTACACCAACCCGCGTGGCGCGTCGGAAAACGTCACCCCCTTCTCACATGGATCGGCGCTCTACACCGACATCATGAAGACCGAGGCATTGCGGCAGGCGCTGGATGCCGGCCAGTTCGATGCGGCCTTCGGCGGTGCACGGCGCGACGAGGAAGCGAGCCGCGCCAAGGAACGCATCTACTCCTTCCGCACGCCCGATCATAAATGGGACCCGCGCAACCAGCGCCCGGAACTGTGGAACATCTATAACGGCATGGTCCGCAAGGGTGAAAGCGTGCGCGCTTTTCCGCTCTCCAACTGGACCGAAGTGGATATCTGGCGTTACATCGAGGCGGAAAACATTCCGCTGGTGCCGCTCTATTACGCGGCCGAGCGCCCATATGTCGAACGCGACGGCATGATGATCCTTGCCGAAGACGAGCGGCTGGAGCTGCTGCCCGGCGAAGAGATCAAGCACGGCTCGATCCGCTTCCGCACGCTCGGCTGCTTCCCGCTGACCGGCGCCATCCGTTCCGAGGCGGCGACGCTTCAGGACGTCATCGCGGAACTCGAAATCGCCACCGTTTCCGAACGGCAGGGCCGCGCGATTGACCGCGACCAGTCCGGCTCGATGGAGAAGAAGAAGCGCGAGGGGTATTTCTGATGAGTGCTGCCGCCATCAATCCCCCCTCTTCCGCCACCATTCTGCCCTTTGCCGAACATTCGAAGGCAACGCGCGATACGCGTCCGCTGCGCCTCATCACCTGCGGCAGCGTGGATGATGGCAAATCCACCCTGATCGGCCGTCTTCTCTGGGACACCAAAGCCGTCAAGGAAGATCAGGCCGCAACCCTGCACCGCGACAGCGGCAAGCAGAACGATCTCGGCCTGCCCGATTTCGCGCTGCTGCTGGATGGTTTGCAGGCGGAGCGCGAACAGGGCATCACCATCGATGTCGCCTATCGTTATTTCGCCACCGACCGGCGCGCCTTCATCGTGGCCGACACCCCCGGTCATGAACAATATACCCGCAACATGGCGACCGGCGCTTCCACCGCCGATCTCGCCGTGTTGCTCGTCGATGCGCGCACCGGCATTCTGGAACAGACACGCCGTCACGCCACCATTGCGGCGTTGATGGGCATCCGGCAATTCGTGCTGGCCGTCAACAAGATCGACCTGACCAACTATGACAAGGCCGGTTTCGAACTGATCGCCCATGAGTTCCGCGATTTCGCCTCCAATCTCGGCATCAAGCAGATCACCGCCATTCCGATGTCGGCGCTGAAGGGCGAAAATGTCGTGCTATCAGGCAAGGCCTCCATGCCCTGGTATGAAGGCCCGACGCTGGTGGAAACGCTGGAGCTTGCCACCGTGCGCTCCGCGCAGTCCGGCGGCTTCCGCCTGCCGGTGCAGCGTGTCTCGCGCCCCGGTGAAAGCTTCCGCGGTTATCAGGGCACGGTTGCCGGCGGTTCGGTAAAGCCGGGCGACAGCGTCGTCGTCCTGCCTTCCGGCATGGTCGCGAACGTCAAGCAGATCGTCACCTTCGATCTGGTGCGCAACGCCGCCGTCGCGGGCGATGCGGTCACGCTCGTCCTCGACCGTCAGGTGGATGTGTCACGCGGCGACATGATCGTTTCCATCGAGGCGCAGCCGCAGACCGGCCTTGCCTTCGACGCCCAGATCGTGGCGTTGCAGCCTGGCGGCATCGAGGCAGGCAAGCGCTACTGGCTGAAAAGCGGCAGCCGCCGCCAGCGTGTCAGCGTGCAGCCTGTCAGCCAGCTGAACCTGAAGGAAGGCGAATGGCAGGCGCATGAAACCTCGCTGCCGATGAATGCCATCGGCAAGGTGCGGCTTTCCTTCGATGAGACGGCGATCTTCGATCCCTATGAACAGAACCGGGCGACCGGCTCCTTCATCCTGATCGATCCCGACACCAACAACACGGTTGCGGGCGGCATGATCGCCGGCAAACGCAGCACGGGTGCGACGGAAGAAAAGGGCGACAGGGTCATCCTCTCGCTGCCCGCGGGCCTTGCTGAAAAGCTGCTGGCGAGCGAACTGCTGGCCAAACACCGCGACGAGATCGACATCCGCCGCACGGATGCGGCGACAGCCTCGCGACTGATCGGCGACCTCGACTGACAGACGCGTATGCAGGCAACAAAAAGCGACCGTCAAGCGGTCGCATTTTTTGTTCGAGAGCCCCGAACCAGCTTAAAATACAAACATATAAAGCAAAATGATCACGAAGATCGGAACGCCCATAGCCCACAATGCGATACCCTTCAGCATGCTATCCTCCATCGTTGTTATGGTTGGATAACGGCGGAGGCGGCTTTCCGATCCATGACGCCCCTGATTTTTACGGGTTGTTTCTCGGCATCGGAAGAAGCCGTTTGTTCATTTGACGTTCATGCGCAAAAGGCGAATTTGCACGTGGTCGCTCCGCCAAGCGGCCCAACAGAGGCTCGTTGTTTGTAAAAACAGCGGGCCTCTTTTTTGATCGCGATAAGTTGATCATCACGATGCCCTTGAAATTCAGGGCCAATGGCGGTGACGGGTAACTTCTTAGGTTGTGGATCAGGATTGGCGATTCTAAGACGACGCGTGTCGCGCGTCCCCTGAAACAAGGCCGCGACATTGAGGCCTGGCGCTTGGCGGAGCGACGGGCCTCTTTCGTTCAGGCAGGCGGTTATGGCAACAAAAGCCCCAAAGGTGGCACCACCGCATCCCAAATCAGGCACCGATTGAAGAGCGGGAATTTGAAGGCACTTATTCGCACCCGCGCCCGGATTTTCAGACAAGAGCGGCGAATACGCTCCAAACCGGTCCGGTTTCGGTACAAGACTTTTATTTGGGGATTTTCAGGAAATATCGGGATCAGTTGCAAGCCGCTGTATCTATTGGGCTTCAAGCTGGTCGGAGTGAGAGGATTCGAACCTCCGACCCCCACGTCCCGAACGTGGTGCGCTACCAGACTGCGCTACACTCCGTGACCAGCGGCGCTTCTATAGACCAGCCTCCGGCATTCGACAAGCGGCTTATTGCATTTTTTATGACAAGTTTTTCGCCTCGGGTGAAACAGCACCGCCAGTCGCCCGCAACACGGGGCGCAAGGCTGCAAAACGTTACAAAAAAGCAATTGTGGCAGGAAATTTTCATCGGGCCGCATACCTCCCCTGCCCGCCGCCGCCAAATCTGCTAGGGGAACGGAATGACCGGCGGGATGCCGGACACGGCACAAAGGACATTTCACCATGCTATTTCGCAGCGTAACGCTCGCAGCGTTTGCCATTGCGCTCTCGGCCTGCACCACCTCCACGGGCGGTTCCACTCCCTCCTTCACCCAGAAGAGCCCCGTTGAAACGCGGTGGGTCGGCCAGTCGGCAGGCATTTTCTTCGCAAAATTCGGCCCGCCGCTGAGCGACACGGAATCCGGCAGCTCGACCATCTATAACTGGCGCGGCGGCTACAAGAAGGCCACCGTTCCGGCCAGGTTCGAAGAAGGCAAGGACGGCAAGAAGGGCCGGCAGATTTCGCCCGCCCGCACCGCCTCGCTCTCCTGCACGGTGCAACTGACCGTTTCCAGCAACTATACGATCACCTCGGTGCGCACGGTCTCCGACCGCCCCGGCGTCAACGGTCCCAGCTACTGCGCGGAATTCCTCGCCGCAAACTGAGCCTTTGGCCCAAAACCGAACAGGCAGGGCCCGCCCGAACCGGCGGGCCTTTTCACTTTTTCGGGATTATCGTCATTTTTCTGAAAAAAATTTTGCGTAAGGCAGGCACCCTGCGGTCCACGACGCCCAGCAAACGGCGTCAGAGGGCCTTTCCGCGATATCCGGCCGGGAGAGGCATTTCAACCGTTTGAAAGCCTCAGCTAATCTTCACAGTCACAAAAATGACGATTGGCAAAACCATAAAATTCGCCGTTGCGACCATATGTCCCGGCAAAACCCATGCAAAAGCGCTTGAACTGGAGTGAATTGCTCCGGGTTGTGCCGCTTTGCGCTTTGCTATAACGGGGCGGTTGGGAGGAGTGTTTTTAACACAAAACAAGAATCAGGTATGGCCGTGACTCCCATCGATCAAGACAAATCCCAGCTCACTGATCTTTCCCAGGACACTTCCCTTTCCCACGCGTTTCCCATGAACCGCCGTCAGGTTCTGGGTGGCGCGCTTGCCGGGATTGCCGCAGCAGCGCTGCCCTCCTCTCCGCTTCTCGCCAGCACGACCGCCAAGAAGGTCGATGTGCTTTTGATCGGCGGCGGCATCATGAGCGCGACGCTCGGTGTGTGGCTGCGCGAACTCGAACCCACCTGGTCGATGCAGATGCTGGAGCGGCTGGATGGCGTGGCGCTTGAAAGCTCGAATGGCTGGAACAATGCCGGCACCGGCCACTCGGCGCTCGCCGAACTCAACTACACGCCGGAAGACGACAACGGCAACATCAAGATCACCCAGGCCGTCAACATCAACGAATCCTTCCAGATTTCCCGGCAGTTCTGGGCCTGGCAGGTGCGCAACGGCGTCTTGAAGAACCCGCGCTCCTTCATCAACCACACGCCGCATATGAGCTTCGTCTGGGGTGACGAGAACGTCGCCTATCTGGAAAAGCGCTATCAGGCGCTCAAGGCCAGCCCGCTTTTCGCCGGCATGGAATATTCCACCGATCCCGAGCAGATCAAGAAGTGGGTGCCGCTGATGATGGAAGGCCGCGATCCTTCCCAGAAGATCGGCGCGACCTGGTCGCCGCTCGGCACCGACATGGAATTCGGCGAAATCACCCGGCAATTCGTCTCACATCTGCAGGGCGACCAGAATTTCGACCTTCAGGTCAATAGCGAGGTTTCCGATATCCAGCGCAATGCCGATGGCAGCTGGCGCGTGACCTATACCAACACCAAGACCGATGCCGAACAGGTGGTGGATGCGAAATTCGTGTTCATCGGCGCCGGCGGCGGCGCACTGCATCTGCTGCAGATGTCCGGCATCCCGGAAGCCGATGATTATGCCGGCTTCCCCGTGGGCGGCTCGTTCCTCATCAACGAAAACCCCGATGTGACGATGCAGCATCTGGCCAAGGCCTATGGCAAGGCTTCGGTCGGCTCACCGCCCATGTCGGTTCCGCATCTCGACACCCGCGTGCTGGGTGGCAAGCGCGTCATCCTGTTCGGACCTTTCGCCACCTTCTCCACCAAGTTCCTGAAGGAAGGCTCCTATTTCGATCTCGTCTCCTCCGTCACGACCAGCAATGCCTGGCCGATGGTGCGGGTGGGCATCGATGAATATCCGCTGGTGGAATATCTCGCCGGCCAGCTGATGATGTCGGATGACGACCGTTTTGCCGCGCTGCAGGAATATTTCCCGAATGCCAAGCAGGGCGAATGGCGCCTGTGGCAGGCTGGCCAGCGTGTGCAGATCATCAAGCGCGACGAGGAAAAGGGCGGCGTGCTGCGGCTCGGCACGGAAGTCGTCTCCGCACAGGACGGCAGCATCGCCGGCCTGCTCGGCGCTTCGCCGGGTGCTTCCACCGCAGCCCCGATCATGCTGAGCGTCCTGGAAAAGGTGTTCAAGGACAAGGTGGCGACACCGGAATGGCAGGCCAAGATCCGCCAGATCGTGCCGAGCTACGGCACCAAGCTCAATGACGACCCGGAAAAGGTACGTGAGGAATGGGCCTACACGGCCGAACACCTGCAGCTGCCCACCCCGCCGCAGATCGACCTTGAGGCACTGAAGGGCCGCGGTGCGGCGCCTGCGGGTGCGCCGGTGAAGAAGGTGCCGGATATCGCGCTTTAAGGCATCGTCGCGAGATTTAGGATTGGACGCCGCGTGTCTCTGGATACGCGGCGTTTTTTGTTGATGCACGCCTTTCCCGCACTCATCCTCGGGCTTGACCCGAGAATGACGGAGGACAGGTTTTCGCGCTTAATGGTATCCTGGGTTATAGCGTGGAGTGGTAAGCCGATCATCATCGGATGACGTCAGGTCACCTTCAGATACCGTTGGAGCGTTACGAGGTGACGCCTGTGGCTTCTGCTGTCTTTCGCTGAGACCCCGAACTTCTCCTGAAATTTCCTTGCA
The DNA here is from genome assembly GCF_003208455.1 of Rhizobium sp. UGM030330-04. NCBI lineage: Bacteria > Pseudomonadati > Pseudomonadota > Alphaproteobacteria > Hyphomicrobiales > Rhizobiaceae > Rhizobium > Rhizobium sp. UGM030330-04. The sequence goes on along the minus strand of NZ_QKML01000005.1, from coordinate 135,630 downwards.
TGGTCTCCAGCACGGGAGTGAAGATGGGCGGCGCGGAAGACGAGCTGTGCGCCGCCTGCCCGGCTCTATCAGGACTTCATGTTCAGCAACTCAGGAAAATCATAGTAACGCAACCGCTTGTCACGGCAGCGGTAGTCATTCTTTGAGGCGTCCACGCTCAAATTCTGGTACACGGCTACGCCAATATACGACCAATCGGGGTTGGAACGTTCCGCTGTACGCGTGCAGTAAGCGTAAATCTGCCTTTTAGGATCGAGCAGCACTACGCTCGAAATCTGGGCTTTTGTGAAATAACCGGGTTTGATAGTTCCGCGCATGGCGTCCACATAGTCACGTTTAATCGGTCTGGACGGTGGACGTTGCGAATCCAAAACGGATTGTGGTGCCGGAGTCTGGCAGCCAGCCAATGCAATCGCTGCTGCACAGAGAAGTAAAGTCGTCTTCATTCAATTAAATCCCCAAAAGGCAAGGCACAAGACGCACACTATATCCTACGAATATTGCGATAATATTCGCGACGCACAGGTATCCACAGCCGATAGTATCAAGGTCACTGTTCGATAGTTCGGGCAATAACCATTTATCAATGAGGTTGCGGCGCGCTTCCAGCTTCCTCACTTCCGATGATGACGCCGCTAACTGCTTGGCAGAACATGGGCGACTATCACTCACGCAACATAGGTGGTCGAAAGAGTTCAAATCTTGCGGCAAACGAGTACATAGTGAGGTACGCATCTACGTCTAAGTCTTTTATTTAACTGCGGTAAGAAAATTTGGCTGGGGCGCCAGGATTCGAACCTGGGAATGCCGGTACCAAAAACCGGTGCCTTACCGCTTGGCGACGCCCCAACAGGGCAGCGAAGGCGAAACGCCGCTGCCTGAACCGCGCCTGATTAGCAAAGCCGGACCGGCGCGGCAATGACCCGGCGGCCGTTTTTTTCACAAAATCCAAGCTTTTTGGGTGCCGCGCCGCAGACGGCGTGATAGGGCTTGGCGATTGTGCGGCGGGCGGCGCCGGCACTGGCGGCATGGCATTCATTCAGGAGGTCTTGATGGCGGACCCGGCATTCGATCTCGATTTTCAGCCGGCTTATGGCGAGGCGGTTCCTGTCGCCCCGCTGATCCAGCGCCTCACCGTCAACAATCCGTCCGCCTTCACTTTTCATGGCACCAACTCCTATATCGTCGGCGACCGTTCCGTCGCCGTCATCGATCCCGGCCCGGAGGATGAAGCGCATTTTCAGGCGCTGATGGCGGCGCTGAAGGGCCGCGAGGTCACCCATATCTTCGTCAGCCATACCCACCGCGATCACTCGCCGCTCGCCCGGCGGCTGAAGGAGGCGACCGGGGCGCTGACGGTGGCGGAAGGCCCGCACCGCGCCGCCCGGCCGCTGCATGCGGGTGAGACCAATCCCTTTGCCGAAAGCTCCGACATGGCTTTTGTACCCGATATCGCACTTGGCGACGGGCAGAGCCTTTCCGGTGACGGCTGGGCGCTGACCGCCCTGCATACACCGGGACACACCGCCAACCATGCCGCCTTTGCGCTCGATGGCAGCGGCATCGTCTTTTCCGCCGATCACGTCATGGCCTGGGCCACCACCATCGTCGCGCCGCCGGATGGGGCGATGAGCGATTACATGGCCTCGCTGGAGCGGTTGCTCACCCGTGACGACCGGCTGTTCCTGCCCGGCCATGGCGGCCCGGTCACCGATCCCGCCGCTTTCATGCGCGGGCTTCGCGCTCACCGCCGCATGCGCGAAAAGGCGGTTCTGAAACGTATCCGCGAAGGCGACCGGCTTATCGCCGACATGGTGAAGGTGATCTATGCCAGCACCGACAAGCGCCTGCATGGCGCGGCCGCACTTTCGGTACTCGCGCATATCGAGGATCTGATCGAAAAGGGTGAGGTGCGGACGGATGGCGCGCCTTCGCTCTCGGGTGAGTATTTTCCGGCGTGACGGGATTTTAACCAGCGAGTTCGCAACATGCTTTCGTGCCCGCCGCCCCTTTTCGCTGGAGCATGAGCGGGTGCCATCTGTTTCTTCTCCCCGCCGGGGAGAAGTCCGCGGCAGCGGGATGAGAGGGCGAGATTCACGATTTACGGAGAGGGCTCCCCCCTCATCCGACCCTTCGGGCCACCTTCTCCCCCTCGGGGAGAAGAAACAGGCGGTGAGGTCGCGATCCATCCGGCCGACGTGTAACTTTGCCTTCTGGCTTCAGTTGTCGTTCAGCCCCTGCATTTCCGCATCCAGCGCGTCGAGATAGGCTTCCGCGATCGCAGCACCCATGCCGAGATCGTGCGGGCCGTAGCGGGAGGCGACTCGGACATCGACGATGGTGGTTTCCGCCTCTTCTTTCAGCCGGATGAGAATATCGAAACGCAGGCCCCAGATGCGCGTGCGGGTCTCACCCTGCATCAGCACCACGCCGCTGCCGTTAAAGAAGGTGGGCTGCGGCGCGTCACTCGGCCGCGCCGTGGGCACCGGCACGATGGAGGGCAGGTCTTCCACCGGCCCCTCTTCGGCGGGCGTCGTCTTGTCCTGCTCGGGAATGCCGATTGCGGGCGCTTCCTCGGCACCAATGACGCCCTTGGTATGGGCGATGCGGATATTCTGCGCAACCGCCATTTTTTTGGCGGCGGTGTAGATGCGGTCGATCGCCCCCTCATAACGGCGGCCGGCGAGGCTGGCATAGGCAATCGCCTGCGCGTCCCGGTCCTCTTTCGCAACGGTGGCGGGCCTTGCCAGCCATTGCTGGTTGGCCGTGGGTGTCACCAGCCATTCCGGCACGTCGGTCAGATCGGTGGAAATGTCGTAAATCTTCGGCTGCTGCCAATAAAGAAAGGCGCCGTATCCGGCCACGCCAAGCGGCAGGGCCGACAGAAGCAAGGCGGCCAGCGCCGAAAGCCCGCCGCGCGCGCCCCTGGTCCACAGCCGCTCAAGGCCGACCAGCGCCAGAAGCACGGCCGCGAGAGCGATTCCGGCGGCAATGATGAGCAGCCCGACAAGGTCGGGCGTCGTCAACGGTCCGAACCGATGTATGCCCGCGGCAATGAGAAACAGCGCAAGCGCCGCAAGACCGAGATAACGGGAAAGATAGGCTGCAACCGAAAAAGGCCGGACGAAACGCACAGTCATGGAAGCGGATATCCGTTGGATCCTATTGGCTTGAAAGCGTTGCACCCGAATTCTGGCGGGGAATCACCTGCATATGATGTCATAGACCGGATTTACGGCGAGGAAAACAAAGGACGGGTTCGATCCGCGGGTAAAAGCTGATCACGACGCCCAGGCACCGCTCCTTCACCAAATGCACGGGCTTTCCGGGTCTCCGGCATCTATCATCCCGGCAAGAAGCCGGGGCGGCGAAGAACTAGAATATTTTTCCTGATTTCCTCCATTCAAGAGAATAATACCTCGAGAATGCAACAAATACGCACGTTCATCCCTTAATTGCTGAGGAAATCGGCGTATCCTCGGCGACCTCCCTCGAGAATGCGTGTAAAAAGTGCAACATTCTCGTTTTCTTGCACAATAAAGAGACATGTCATGTCACAGGCAACGACGTCCGCCGGCCCCTCCGGGCCTAAACCCTTTTATCGCAATTTCGGCTTTCAGGTTCTGATCGCCATGGTCATCGGCCTGCTGCTCGGGCTCGTTGCGCGCAACATCGGCCCTGATGCCGCCGGCAGCCCGAACGGGCTTTCGGTGACGCTGCAGACCATCGGCAGCATTTTCGTGCAGCTTTTGCGCGCGCTGGTTCCGCCGCTGATCTTCACGGCCATCGTCGCCTCCATCGCCAATCTCAAGAACCTCTCCAATGCGGCAAAGCTTGTCTGGCAGACACTTCTGTGGTTCGCCATCACGGCGCTCATCGCCGTGGTTATCGGCATCGTGCTCGGCCTCGTCATTCAGCCCGGCGTCAACACGGCGATAGCCAATACGGCCGCCGCCGCCCCCTCCTCCACCGGTTCGTGGCTGGACTTCCTCAAGGGCCTGGTTCCGGCCAACGTCTTCGGCCTCGAAGCGTCGACCAAAATCAGCAACGGCTCCGGCAGCACCTCGCTGAATTTCAACGTGCTGCAACTGCTCGTCGTCTCGATTGCCTTTGGTGTGGCCGCATTGAAAGCGGGCAAGGCGGCGGAGCCGTTCCTCGCCTTCAACCAGTCGCTGCTCGCCATCGTGCGGAAAATCCTGTGGTGGGTCATCCGCCTCACGCCCATCGGCACCATCGGCCTGCTTGGCCGCGCGGTTGACCAATATGGCTGGACGACGCTTTCGCAGCTCGGCTGGTATGCGGCGGCCGTTTATATCGGTCTGGCGCTGGTGCTCTTCGTGGTCTATCCGGTGCTGCTGATCGCCCATGGCCTGAAGCCGTCGCGCTTCTTTGCGGGCGCATGGCCGGCCATCCAGCTCGCTTTCGTGTCGCGTTCCTCCATCGGCACGCTGCCCGTCACCGAAACCGTGACGGAAAAGAGCCTTGGCGTGCCGCGCGAATATGCCGCCTTCTCCGTGCCGCTCGGCGCCACCACCAAGATGGACGGCTGCGCCGCCATCTATCCGGCGATTTCGGCGATCTTCATCGCGCAGTTCTTCCAGGTGCCGCTCGGCATTCAGGAATATGTGCTGATCGTCTTCGTCTCGGTGCTCGGTTCGGCCGCAACGGCTGGCCTCACGGGTGCCGTGGTGATGCTGACGCTGACGCTTTCCACGCTCGGCCTGCCGCTGGAAGGTGTGGGCCTGCTGCTTGCCATCGACCCGATCCTCGACATGGGCCGCACGGCGGTCAACGTCGCCGGCCAGGCGCTGGTGCCCACCATCGTCGCCAAGCGCGAGGGCATTCTCGATGAGGCCGTCTACAATAACGCCAAGGATATCGACGCACTCGACGACAGGGAAGCAGCGCCGGCCTGACAGCGATAATCATGGGGCGTTTCCGGTGAAAAAGGAAACGCCCCATGCGGGCCATTCCCGTTGCCCCCGATAGTTTGGGGTTGACGGCGATAATTTCATCGATAGCGATAGCGGCACGGACAATAACGCAATTTAGAGCGGAAACTGTGCATGGCGAAACGTAACTGGATCTATGTCGGCCTGCTTGCTTTCATCTCGCTTGGGCTTCTGATCGACGCGGCCGTCTGGCCTGCCGGGCCTCCAGCATCCTTTACCGCAAACGATCTGGTGCAGATGATCGGCATCATCACGCTGTTTGCCTGGTGGCAGATAGAGGATGCCGAAAAGCGGGACCTCCGGCGCAGCTCCGCCGCCAAGATCACCACCGTTCTGCTCGCACCCATCGGGCTTGCGATTTACCTCTATCAAACCCGCCGGTGGACCCGCGCCACGCTCGGCCTCTTCGCGTTTATCGGCGGCATCGTCCTCATCGCCATCCTCACACTTCTGCTTGGCGACTGGCTCATTCAACAGGGTTTGTTCCCGCCGTCTTTTCTTCGCGATTCGTGAGCGAAATCAGGACGTTTGGTTCGGAACGACGGAGGCTGCGGAATCTGCATCTCCGCTTTGGCGGATACAACTTTCCGCGCCAAATGGGGTTCTCCCGGCATCGAAACAGGCTTATCAATCGTGGTCACAACCGCCTCTCTTAGTGCCGGTAGCATCTGCTGCATTTAGCTGGAATGGAACGCGCTTTGGTAATGTTTCGAACGTCTGGCAGTCCCGGCAAAGACGACCCGGCGCGTACCGTTCGGCGCATTCTCAAGGTCAATCACGCCGGCGAGTTTGGCGCCATTCGTATCTACGGCGCACAGATATGGATGGCTCACCGGCTGTTTCCAGACATCGTACCCGCTCTTCAGGAAATGCGGAAAGACGAGATCGATCATTGCCGCCGGTTTCGGGACGCCATGCCATCCAGAAGCGCAAAGCCTTGTCGTGTAATGGCGTTTTGGAGCCTTGGCGGTTTCCTGCTCGGTTTTCTGACCGCGCTCGGCGGACGCAACATGGTCTGGATTTGCACCGAAGCCGTTGAAAGCACCGTTCACCGCCATCTGGAAGATCAATTGGCCTTCCTGCAAACAAGAGATCCCGAGCTGCATAGGCTTATCGCTTCAATTCAGGAACAGGAATTGGCTCATCTGCACGAGGCAGAGAAAAACCAGACGACGCGCGGTTTGGGCCATATGCTTCTGCTGCCGATTATCGGCTTTCTCACCGATCTGATGATCTGGCTCTCGACATGGGGAGACTCAAGCTGGATGCGCGCTGAAATGGCGCGTTCCAGACAGTCCTGATGCCGAGGCTCAAGCAAGTGGATGCCGGTTCAAGGCCCACATGACGGCGAAGAAGTTCCCTTGCCAAACGCAACTTTCCGCCCCAACGCGGCTTTTCCCCGTATCAAAACAGGCGTATCAATCGCGGCAATAAAAGTGCCGTACGGCTGTCATGTTAAGGGAGAAACAAGATGCGTGTTTCCATCGTCCTCGGTTCGCTTGCCGCCCTCATGGCGCTCACCGCCTGCCAGACGCTGACGCCGGAAGAGCGCCGGGCGCGGGATGAGGCGACATGCCGGGGTTATGGTTTCCGCCCCGGCACGGACCCGATGGCCGGTTGCCTTCTCGATCTGGAAATGGACCGCCGCGCCGACAACCGCGCCTGGCAGGCGCAGATGAACCGCGACATGTTCTACCGGCCGGTCGTCGTCGAGCGTCAGATCATCGTCCGACAGAACCCCTGACGGGAATGAAGGCGACATTGCTCGCCACCCTGCCCTCATCCCTCTTCGCCGCCAGCGTTGCCTGCGCCGCCGCCAGGCGGGCGATGGGCACGCGGAAGGGCGAGCAGGAAACGTAGTCGAGATCGGCATCCTCGCAGAAATGGATCGAGGCCGGATCGCCGCCATGTTCACCGCAGATGCCGAGCTTCAGTTCCGGCCGCGTCTGGCGGCCGCGTTCGGCGGCAATGCGGATCAATTCTCCCACGCCGTCGAAATCGAGCGAGATGAACGGGTCGCGCTCGATGATGCCCTTGCGCTGATAGGTATTGATGAAACGCGCCGCATCGTCACGGGAGATACCGAAGGTGGTCTGCGTCAGGTCGTTAGTGCCGAAGGAGAAAAATTCCGCCGCTTCGGCAATGACATGGGCACGCAGGGCAGCACGCGGCAGCTCGATCATGGTGCCGGTGAGATATTCGATCTCCATGCCGGTCTCCTGCGCCACCGCAGCGGCGACGCCGTCGATGACTTCGGTGACGTAATCCAGTTCCGAACGCAGACCGACCAACGGCACCATGATTTCAGGCACGACCGGCGCGCCGGTGATGCGCGCCGCGGCAACGGCGGCTTCGAAAATGGCGCGCGCCTGCATCTCGGCGATTTCCGGATAGGAAATGGCGAGACGGCAACCGCGATGGCCGAGCATGGGGTTGAATTCGTGCAGCGCGTCCAGCCGCTGGCGGAACACGGTCTGCGGCATGCCCATGGCGGCGGCCACTTCGACGATTTCGCCATCGGTCTTCGGCAGGAATTCGTGCAGCGGCGGGTCAAGCAGGCGGATCGTCACCGGCAGGCCGTGCATGATCTGGAAAAGCTCGGTGAAATCCGAACGCTGCATCGGCAAAAGCTCATCGAGCGCCGTCCGCCTGCCCTTTTCGCTTTCGGCGAGAATCATCTCGCGCATCACATGGATACGGTCGCCCTCGAAGAACATATGTTCGGTACGGCAGAGACCGATACCTTCCGCGCCGAAGGCGCGGGCGGCGCGGGCGTCGGCCGGTGTGTCGGCGTTGGTGCGCACCGTCATGCGGCGCAGGCTGTCGGCCCACTCCATCAGCTTGCCGAAATCGCCCGAGAGTTCCGGCTGCGTCATCGGCACCTCGCCCTTCAGCACCCGGCCGGAAGAACCGTCGATGGTGATGACATCGCCGCGCTTCAACATACAGCCGACGCCGATCAGCACCTTGTTGCGCATGTCGACGCGCATGGAGCCGGCGCCGGTGACGCAGGGAATGCCCATGCCGCGTGCCACCACGGCGGCGTGGCTGGTCATGCCGCCGCGCGTCGTCAAGATGCCTTCGGCGGCGTGCATGCCGTGGATATCTTCCGGGCTGGTTTCGATGCGCACCAGAATGACGCGGCGACCTTCGGCTTCCGCCGCAACCGCCTCTTCGGCGGTAAAGACGATTTCGCCCGTCGCCGCCCCCGGAGAGGCGGGCAGGCCGGAGCCGATGATGGGGCGCGATGTGCCGGGATCGATGGTGGGGTGAAGCAGCTGGTCGAGCGACGAGGGCTCGATGCGGCAGACGGCTTCTTCCTGCGAAATCAGCCCCTCTTCCACCATATCGACGGCGATCTTCATCGCCGCGCGGGTGGTGCGCTTGCCGGAGCGGGTCTGCAACATCCAGAGCTTGCCGCGCTCGATGGTGAATTCCAGATCCTGCATGTCGCGATAATGGGTTTCCAGCCGCTTGCAGATCGCCAGAAATTCACTGAACGCCTCCGGCATCAGCTTTTCCATGGAAGGCTTGTCGGAGCCGGAGGCAAGACGCGCGGCCTCGGTGATCGACTGCGGCGTGCGGATGCCCGCCACCACATCTTCCCCTTGCGCATTGACGAGGAATTCGCCGTAAAGCTCCGCCTCACCCGTCGAGGGGTTGCGGGTAAAGGCGACGCCGGTTGCCGAGGACGAGCCGAGATTGCCGAAGACCATGGCCTGAACGTTGACCGCCGTGCCCCAGTCCCCCGGAATATTGTGCAGGTGCCGGTAGGTCACGGCGCGGTGGTTGGTCCAGCTGGCGAAGACGGCGCCGATGGCACCCCAGAGCTGCACGTGACAGTCCTGCGGGAAGGCTTCGTCCAGCTCATCCTCGATCAGCTTTTTATAAAGCGAAACGACATGCTGCCACTCGACCGCCGACATGTCGGTATCGTATTCATGGCCGAGGCGGCCTTTCTCGTCCTCGAGAATTTCCTCGAACAATTCGTGGTCGAGGCCCATGACCACATCGGCATACATCTGGATGAAGCGGCGGTAGCTGTCCCAGGCGAAACGCGCGTCGCCCGCATCATGGCCCAGCGCCTCGACGGTGCGGTCGTTGAGACCCAAGTTCAGCACGGTATCCATCATGCCGGGCATGGAGGCGCGCGCGCCGGAGCGGACGGAGATGAGCAGCGGCGACTGGCTGCCGCCGAAGGTCTTGCCGGTCACGGTTTCCATGCCGTGCAGGCCGGCCATGACCTGCAGCTTCAGCTCTTCGGGAAGATCGCGGCCATTCTTGTGATAAAGGGCGCAGGCGTCGGTTATGATGGTAAGGCCGGGGGGAACGGGAAGGCCGAGACTTGCCATTTCGGCAAGGTTCGCACCCTTGCCGCCCAATATCGCAACGTCACCTGCCCTGCCTTCGGCCGCACCATTGCCGAAGGTATAAACCCATTTTTTCATTCCACGCTCTCCACCCAGAAGCGTTGTCATTTTTCTATCATCTACAGCATTGCCGGCATGTTGGAAACGCCACAACGTGCAGTTTACATCGCAGTGCAGCATAATTGCGGCGAATCCGGTGCCAGAATTGCCTTAAACACAAAATAACAGCAGGACTGACGCATTCGTGTAGTGCGCAGAAACGGAGTGTTCCCTAACCATTATCATCGCCGACAAAGAGATTATTCATGCAATTTACTCGCCGCCACACGTTGAAATTCGCCGGAATTTCTTGCGCCGCCACCGCTTTCGCCGGCGCGCTCAAAGCCGAGGGCGGCACGCCCGCCGCAAATGCCGCCACCGCACTGCCCTTTGCCCTGACGACACCGATGCATATCGGCCAGGCCGCGCTTCGCGTGCGCGATCTCGACCAGATGATCGACTATTACCGGTCGGTGCTGGGCATGAACGAGGTGGAACGCACGGCGAGAGGCGTGACGCTGGGTGTCGGAAGCGTGCCGCTGCTCGATCTCGTCCACAAGCCGGCGGCCGATTACGAAAGTCCCACTTCCGCCGGCCTGTTCCACATCGCCTATCTGATGCCGAGCCGTAAGGATCTGGCCCGCTGGCTGGTGCATGCCGCGCTCCGGCAGGTGCCGCTTTCGGGTTTCGCCGATCACAATGTCAGCGAGGCGATCTATCTCAACGATCCCGAGGGCAACGGGATCGAGGTTTACAGCGACCGGCCGAAAGACACATGGGTGTGGAGCGGCCGTGTTGTGAAAATGGGCACCGAACCGCTTGATGTGGACGATCTGGTGAAGCTGACCGACACCAAAAGAAGCGACTATGTGACTGCCCCGCCGGCCATGCGCATCGGGCATATTCACCTCAGGGTCGGCGGGATTGCCGCCGCTCGCGCCTTTTACGAAGAGGCTGTCGGCCTGCAGCCGACACAGGATGCACGTTCGGACGCATCGTTCCTGTCTTCGGGGGGATATCACCACCATCTGGCGGTAAACAGCTGGAACAGCCGGGGCGCGAAGGCGCGCAACGCCACCGAAACCGGCCTCGACTGGTTCTCAATCACCGTTCGCAATCCCGACGATCTCGAGGCGCAGAAGACGCGGCTCAGGGCAGCCGGCTATGTGCTGGTGGAGATGGAAAACGATGTGGTTGAGGCTATCGACCCATGGGGCACGCGGCTGCGGCTGGTGCCGGGGTGAGTGGTGGTTGGTCTCCATGCATGATGCGGAGCACACTGCGCGATTGACGGTTACGGCGGGTTAAGCGTTTAGAGGGCTTCGCAGCATCATCTCCTTCCGACATTCCGGCCTTGAAACGCTACTGTCCGGTTTAAATTTCGAGCATTGGGACAGGAATGACGTATGGCCATCGTCCTATGAATGGCAAACCTCGCCAAACACTCCGACGTCATCCCCGGGGCCTGTCCCGAGGATCTGCAACGGATTGATTTTTTGACCTGTTTAGATCCTTGGGACAAGCCCAAGGATGATGTCGAGAAAATGCGCAACGTTCACCGCTAGCTTCCAGGCCATATAAGGTATCCAGAAATTTAAACGGGGCGGCAGCAGCCTTGCGCCGGAATCCAGCCGACGCGCGTCTGCGCGTCGGGAAGGACGCTTTTCAGCCCAAGGACTTGGGCTGGCTGGATACCGACTCAAGGCCTGAATGACGGAGGAGGTTTGCGCCCCGGAAACGATTACCAGCCATGCAGCCACCTCGCCCTCAGAGCCCGGAAAAGAAAGCCTTGCGAGGCCACGGCAGCGGCCTCGCAAGGCATTCCATCCGGTACAGGAAACCGGATGGTGGGGTCTGGTGAGAGCCCTTGGTTGTTTCGAAAAACATAGCAAAATGCCGCGTGATGTCGCTCACCCGAATGGGTGATACGGCCAGATAAATTCACATTGAGCAAAAGTCGGGGCTGATCCCGGACAAGCCGCCTCAGACGGCCTCACGCAGCTGTTCGGCGGTCTGCAAATCCACCGATACCAGTTGCGATACACCCTGTTCGGCCATGGTGACACCGAACAGGCGGTTCATGCGCGCCATGGTGATGGGATTGTGGGTGATGATGACGAAGCGGGTTTCGGTGGAGGCCACCATCTCGTCCATCAGGTTGCAGTAACGTTCGACATTGTGGTCGTCGAGCGGCGCGTCCACCTCGTCCAGCACGCAGATGGGGGCGGGATTGGTGAGGAAGACCGCGAAGATCAGCGCCATGGCCGTCAGCGCCTGCTCACCGCCGGAAAGCAGCGTCATGGTCTGCGGTTTCTTGCCCGGCGGACGGGCTAGGATTTCCAGGCCCGCTTCCAGCGGATCGTCGGATTCGATCAGCTGCAATTCCGCCGTGCCGCCGCCGAAGAGATGGGTGAACAGCCGCTGGAACTGCGAATTGACCACATCGAAAGCGGCAATCAACCTCTCGCGGCCTTCGCGGTTGAGGTTCTGGATGCCGGCGCGCAGCTTGCGCACGGCGTCGATGATGTCGTCGCGTTCCTTGATCAACGCCTCGAGCTTGGCGGAAAGCTCGGCCTGCTCTTCCTCGGCACGCAGATTGACGGCGCCAAGCCTTTCGCGTTCGATCTTCAGCCGGTCGAGATCGCGCTCGACATCGCGAATATCGGGCTTGGGCTGGTCCGGGCCAAGGCCGGTCAGGCGGAACGCCATATGCGGCTCGGTATTCAGCGTTTCGCGGATGCGGTGTTCGGTTTCCTGCCGCTTTTCGCGGGCGGAAACCAGACGTTCTTCGGCGCGGCCGCGCTTTTCGCGGGCTTCGGCCAGTTCCGAAAGCGCCGTTGCCGCCACACGGTCGGCGGCGCGCTGCAGGTTTTCCGCTTCGGCCAGCCGGTCGGCGGCCTCGCGGCGGGCATCCTCGGTCTTCTGCAATTCATTGAGGAGGTTGCGGCGTTTTTCGTCAAACTCCTCCGGCGCTATGTCCAGCTCGGCGATTTCCTCGCGCGCCTCTTCCTCGCGTTCGCGCAATATCGCGATGTGATCGGCCGCACTGGCCGCCCGCGATTGCCAGGTGGAGCGCTCCTGCCCTATCGCCTGAATTCTGCGCTGGCGGCTTTCCGCCTCGCGGCTCACACCCTCATGGCGGGCGCGGGCCTCCGCCAGAAGGCCGCGGTCGGTCGCAACTTCGAGCTGGCTTTCGCGCAGCCGCAGATCGAGCACGGAAAGATCGGGCGCATCTTCCATTTCGATGCGGGCGTTTTCTTCCTGAACGGCGATCTCGTCGATCTGCGCGCCGATCTGGTTCAGTGCTTCGGACACGATATCGCGACGGCGCAGCAGATCGCCCGAGGCCCGTTCGGCCGCAGTCAGCGCCTCGCGCGCCTCGGCAAGATGGCGGGTCGCAAGACGGCTTCGGTCGCGCACTTCAGAGAGCCGCAATTCGCTGCTGCGGATATCCTCGGTTCTGGCGGCAAGCTGGTCTTCGGCCTCATCCAGAATGGAGCGGGCCTCATCCAGTTCTGTCTCGATTTCAGCGAGGCGGTTCTTCTGCGACAGGCGAAGTGCTGCGGCACCCGGCGCATCGGCGCTAGCGATGTGACCGTCCCAGCGCAACAGCGCGCCTTCGCGCGTCACCAGCCGCTGGCCGGCCTTCAAATGCGGCAGCAGGCGCAGGGCTTCCGCCGTGTTGGCGACGACGCCAATCTGCGCCAAAGCGCGGCGCAGGGCTTCCGGCGCCCGTGCATAATCCAGAAGCGGTTTCGCACCCTGCGGCAGCGCGGGATCATCCGCGCCATCGCCATTGCCGGCCCAATAGGCGGGCGCGGCGGGATCGAGCGAGCTTTCGAGATCGTCGCCGAGGGCGGCACCCAATGCCGCCTCGAAACCGCGCTCCACCGTCATTTCTTCCGCCACCGGCGTAAAGCTGCCATTGGCGGCGGCGCTGGAAGCAAGGATTTTGGTGATAGTGCGCGCTTCCGTATCGAGCGCGTTCAGCCGATTTCGCGCCGTTTCCAGCGGCGCGCGCGCCAGCGCTTCGGCGGAACGGGCCTCCGCGACGGCGGCTTCGGCTTCCTCCACCACGATCAGGGCATCCTCGACCGCGATCTCCGCCGCCTCGACCGCTTCGCGCCGTTCGGACGGATCGGGAAGGCCGGAGAGTTTTTCGTCGATGGCATCGATCTCGGCGGATGCTTCCTGTGACTGTCGCTCCAGCCTCAGCTTGCGATCCGAAAGATCACGGATCGCCCGCTCCAGCTGCTGACGCGCGGCAGCGGCTTCGGCCCGCTCAGCCGTAATGGCAGTAAAAACGGCTTCGCTTTCCGCAAGCTTGACAGCCGCGGCTTCGAAGGCTTCGCGCATCTCTTCCGCATGGCGGCCGGAATCGGAGAGGATTTCGAGAAGTTCGGCCTCTTCCTCATCGAGCCGTGCGAGTATCTGGGCATTGTCCGAGACCAGCCGTTCCTCACGGATAATATCCTCGCCAAGCTGCGACAGGCGGCGGGCCAGCTCGTCGCGGCGGCGCAGAAGGCGGTTCGCTTCGTCGTCCAGCTGGGTGCGGGCGATCTGCAGTCGTTGCAGGGCGGCGGCGACACGCGCCTCGTCCTCACGCAGTTCCGGCAGTTTGAGGCTGGCGATGCCCTGCTGCTTGGCCGCTTCCATCTGGCCTTGCGCCTTTTCGGCGACGATATTCGTGGCCTGATTAAGCGCGCTTTCCGCCTCGCCTTCGGCTTCCTTCGCCTCCACCCAGCGGATGTGCAACAGGGTCGCCTCGCGGGCGCGGATATCGGCTGACAGCATCTTGAAACGGTTGGCCTGCCGTGCCTGGCGTTTCAGGCTTTCGATCTGGCTTTCCAGCTGGGCGGTCACATCCTCCAGCCGCTCCAGATTGGTCTCGGCGGCGCGAAGGCGAAGCTCGGCTTCGTGGCGGCGGGAATGCAGGCCGGAAATGCCGGCCGCCTCTTCCAGCAGCTGGCGGCGGGCCTGCGGCTTGGCGTTGATGAGTTCGCCGATACGCCCCTGCCCGACCATGGAGGGAGAGCGGGCGCCAGTGGAGGCATCCGCGAACAACAGCTGCACATCCTTGGCGCGGGCTTCCTTGCCATTGATGCGGTAGACGGAGCCGTTTTCGCGCTCGATGCGGCGTGTGACCTGAATTTCATCGGCATCGTTGAAGGCGGCAGGCGCGGTGCGGTCGGAATTGTCGAGGTAAAGGCCGACTTCGGCAGTGTTGCGGGCCGGGCGATTGCCGGAACCGGAAAAGATGACGTCATCCATGCCGGAGGCGCGCATGTTCTTGTAGGAATTCTCGCCCATCACCCAGCGCAGCGCTTCGACCAGATTGGACTTGCCGCAGCCATTCGGCCCGACGACACCGGTCAGCCCCGGCTCGATGATGAATTCGGAAGGTTCGACGAAGGACTTGAAACCGACGAGACGGAGCTTGTTGAACTTCATGCCGTCACGCCCCGGCAAGAAGACGGGCAATAAAAAACGGGCGTGCGGAAATATCCGCCGCCCGTTTCTTTCAGGGTCCGGCGATCAGAGCAGCTTGTCGATGACAGCCGACATGGTTTCAACCGACATGTCTCCTGCGTATTTCTTGCCGTTGATGATGAAAGTCGGCGTGGAGTTGACGCCGAATTCCGTCGCACCGCGTTGCATGGTTGCGTTCACATCATCCAGAAGTTTCTGGTTCGTCAAGCAGGCCTCGAAAGACTCCTGTGAGAAACCGGCCATTTTCGACATTTGCAGCAGGGCGGCGCGCGCATCCTGGGCGACAGCCCAGCTCTGCTGCTGCTTGAACAGCATGGAAACGAAGGGGAAATACTGACCTTCCGGTGCGCAGCGCGCCAGCATGAAGGCGGCAGCGGCGCGCGGATCGAACGGGAATTCGCGCAGCACGAAATAGACCTTGCCGGTATCGATGTACTTCTTCTTGATTTCTTCGAAGGTCTTGTTGTGGAAGTTGGCGCAGTGCGGGCAGGTCATCGACATGTATTCGACGATCTTGACGGGTGCGTTGGCATCGCCGAGTGCGGCTTCCGGCAGCGGGCCGGGCTTCATCACCGCAGCCATATCCACATCGCCGGTGGATTCAGGCAGTTCCTGCGCCTCGGCGATACCGGGCGTGAAGGCAAACGGCAGGGCCGCAGCGACGGCGGCAAGGGCAACGCCGCCAAGAAGGCCGCGACGGGAAATGGTCAGTTCGGGAAAATGCATGAAAGCACCTGTTGGTAATAGACTCTATTGTCCGTTGATTCCGATATAGCGACAGCCTGTTCATCACAAGCGGGGTTTTGGACTCTTCTTGTCAAAGAATTGTGACCAGTCAAGGACGGCGCGCCCACATCAAATCGTCCTGCCGCGCGGCTTTTTCTGCAGGACCGCCGTGCCAAGCCGCTCCACCGCCTTGCGCAACGCCTCGCTCTCGATGCCGTCCATCATGTCATCGAGACGTTTTGCCGCATCGCCGCGCAGGGGCTGCGGTTTGCGCCGGCGGTTGACGGTTTGGGACACCGGTTTCTGCACGATCCTGATCTGGCGCACCGCCGGAAAGCCGAAAAAGCCGTTGATGCGGGCAATCAGTTCGCCCTGCGCATGGGTGAGAAACAGGGCGCGCGCGCCTTCGCAGGCAATCGTCAGCACGCCCGGCTGGTAACCGCCGCGATCCGGCCCCTCGTCGCGGCGCGGCCATGTGATCTTTTCCGGCCGGGTGCAATCGGCAAAGTCGTCGCCGGCAATCTCGTCCCAGGAGCCGAGCAACGCCGTGTTGATGCCCGCCCGTTTGGACAGCACGGGGTCCATGATGCCGTTGGCGACTTCGGCGATCTGTACGACGCCCTTGCGGAACGAATCTGCAGGTTTCTTCATGCTCTCCTTGACAGAGGCAAACGACCTCAAGCGGTCGCGCCATCGTCACCTTCTTCGCCGCGCAACAGCGCACGGAATCGTCGCCAGTCCCGGCGGGCGTCCAAGCGTATCATTCCCGCCACCCAACATCCAAAGAGGAAATAGCCCGCAGCCAAAATCTTCAGATGAAGGATGCCCGGCTTATCCGAGATAAAAGCAATCACCAACATGCAGGCCAGAACGACGAACAGATATATCCACAGGCCATGGCAAAAAATCGCCCAGAAACCCGATTCAAAAATCCGGAAGCGGCGTGACGGTTTTTCCCGTGTCATTTCCAGCTCACGAATGTGCCGGATTACCCGCGCGGTCACCAGGGCGACCCCGTTCTGCGTGCCAAAGCACAGCCGCCCGATACGGTTCAGCAGGCTGATGATCAGGCACAATGCGAGAAGAGCTCCAATAATATGGAGGAGCGGTTGGGGTATGTTTTCCAGCAGCGCGTTCGGCATGGGTTGGTCCTCCTGAAACGGATGGTGGGTCTCGATGTCGTGGCGTTCACCGCCGGATGCGGTTTTCCGCCTCGCCACGACAGGCTGCTGTTGCAGATTGCCGCGCCGTCTCTATGTTCAGCGGCGATGAACACATATGCGCGACAACACATATCACATCCGACGGCGGAACAACTTCTGGCATGGTACGACCGGCACCATCGCGAGCTGCCATGGCGCACGTCTCCGGCCATGGCGGCACAGGGAAAACGCGCCGATCCCTATCACGTCTGGCTGTCGGAGGTGATGCTGCAGCAGACGACGGTGCAGGCGGTAAAGCCTTATTTCCTGAAATTTCTCGCCGCCTGGCCAACCGTCAGCGATCTGGCGGCGGCACCGGTCGAGGATGTCATGGCGGCGTGGGCGGGGCTTGGTTATTATGCCCGCGCCCGCAACCTCAAGAAATGCGCGGAAGCCGTGGCGCGTGACCATGGCGGCACTTTTCCGGATACGGAAGAGGGCCTGAAGAGGTTGCCCGGCATCGGCGATTATACCGCCGCCGCCGTGGCGGCCATCGCGTTTAACCGGCAGGCGGCTGTGATGGACGGCAATGTGGAGCGCGTCATTTCCCGGCTCTTCGTCATAGATGCTCCCCTGCCCGGTTCCAAACCGGCCATGAAAGCGAAGGTGGCCGAGCTCACGCCCGCCGATCGGCCCGGCGACTTTGCTCAGGCGATGATGGATCTCGGCGCGACGATCTGCACGCCGAAACGGCCGGCCTGCGCGCTCTGTCCGTTCAATGGCGCCTGTCTGGCGCTTGCCCATGACGAGCCGGAGCGTTTTCCGGTCAAGGCGGCGAAGAAGGCCAAGCCCGTGCGGCTCGGCGCGGCCTTCGTGGCGGTGAATTCGAGCGGCGAAATCCTGCTGCGGCGGCGCATCGAAAGCGGGCTTCTCGGCGGCATGACCGAGGTGCCGACAACGGAATGGACTGCCCGCATGGACGGCGGCACGGAAGCGAGTCACGCGCCCTTTGCCGCCGGCTGGCAAGCGGCGGGCGTCATCGTGCATGTCTTCACCCATTTCGAACTGCGGCTCACCGTCTATCGCGCGCAGGTGCCGGACGGCCTTCAAACCGGCCCGGATGACGGATGGTGGGAGCCGGTTACAAATCTTGACGCACAGGCACTGCCAACAGTGATGAAAAAAGTCATCACCCAAGCTATTCCATCCGCATTCGATGAAAGCAGGAAGTTTCGATGACCAAGATTGAGCATATCGTATTCGACATCGGCAAGGTGCTGATCCATTACGATCCGCATATTCCCTATAGCCGCCTCATTCCCGATGCCGACGAGCGCAAATGGTTCTTCGAGAATGTCTGCACCCATGACTGGAACCTCGAACAGGATCGCGGTCGCCGCTGGGAGGATGCCGAAGCGCTGTTGCTGGAGCAATTTCCCGAGCGGGAAGAGCACATTCGCGCCTTCCGCAAGTTCTGGCACGAAATGGTCTCGCATTCCTATGATGACAGCGTCGCGATCATGGTTGCGCTGATCGACAGCGGCCACGACGTGACGATGCTGACCAACTTCGCTTCCGACACGTTCCGCGAGGCGCAGAAGATGTTCCCCTTCCTCACCCTGCCGCGCGGCGTGACGGTCTCCGGCGATGTGAAGCTCCTGAAGCCTGACGTGGCGATCTACGATCTGCACGCAAAGGAATTTGGCCTCAACCCGGCAGCCAGCATCTTCATCGACGATACGCTGGCGAATGTGGAGGGCGCAAAGCAGGCCGGCTGGCAGGCGGTGCACTTCACCGGCGCGGAAAAGCTGCGGCAGGATTTGCGGGATTATGGGGTGGATGTCTGAAAATGACGGAACGGGCAGCTCCGATGGAGTTGCCCGTTCCTTGAGATTTCACCGGAAAACCGGGGTTCAGCCCTGTGCGAAGGGCACGGCGACATAGGTCTGCGAATCGCCGCGCTGGATGAGCAGCAGAACGGATTTGCGTCCGGCCTTGCCGGCCTGGGCGATGGCCGCCTTGGCATCGGCAGCCGATTTCACCGCGGTCTGATTGACCGAAACGATCACATCCCCCGCCTGCAAACCGGCCTCGGCGGCGGGTTTCGAGGGCGCCACGCTTTCGACGATCGTGCCCTTCTCATCCTGCGGGAGATTGAGGGCTTCACGGATCGCCGGGGTGATATCCGCCAGTCCGATACCGATCATCGGCAGGGCTTGCGATGAGGCATCGCCCTTCTGCTGGCCGTTGTCAGACGATGTCTGTGCGCTCTGGCCATCATTGCCACCCACGGTCAGAAGCACGTCCTTCGTCTCGCCCTGGCGCCAGACCGTGACATGTTCCTTCTGGCCCGGCGACAGATCGGCGACCATGCGCGACAGGTCGCGCGGGGACTTGATCGCCTGTCCGCCGAGCGCGGTGATCACGTCGCCGGTCCTGATGCCGGCGCGGCCTGCCGGAGTGCCGGCTTCCACCTTGGCGACCAGCGCGCCTTCCGCCGTGGCAAGGCCGATGGCATTGGCGACGTCAGGGGTCACCGGCTGTATCTGGACGCCAATGAAGCCGTGGTGGATCGACCCATCCTTCATGAGGCGGACGACGACATTCTGCGCCTGATCGGAGGGAATGGCGAAACCGACACCGACGCTGCCGCCATTCGGCGAATAGATCGCCGTGTTGATGCCAACGACCTTGCCTTCGACATCGACCAGCGGACCACCGGAATTGCCGTGATTGATCGGCGCGTCGATCTGGATGAAATCGTCATAGGGTCCGCTGTGCAGATCGCGGCCGCGGGCCGAGACGATGCCGGCCGTGACCGTGGTGCCGATGCCGAACGGATTGCCGATCGCCAATATCTGATCGCCGGCCTTCAGCCTGTCGGAATCCCCCCAAGAAATCACTGCCAGAGGCTTGGGAGAAGCAATCTTGAGGACGGCAAGGTCTGATTTCGGATCAGCGCCGACAAGCGTGGCGGGAAGCTCCGTGCCGTCATCCAGCGTCACCTTGATGGAGGTGGCATTGTCGATGACGTGATTATTGGTGACGATATAGCCGTCCGGCGAGATGATGAAGCCGGAACCCAGTGCTTCCGCGGTCTGGGATTGGCGCTGCTGCGGCTGCTGCTGCGGCAGGGGAATGCCCTGCTCGCCGAAGAACTGGCGAAACTGCTGGTCGAACGGCGTGGTATCATCGGTCGCCTGCTCCTGCGTTTTCATTTCGGTGGTGACGGTCACCACAGCAGGCTTGTCGGCCGCGACGATCCCGGCAAAGGAGCCACCCGAGGTTACGGGACCGGGAACGGCCGATAATCCGGCCTGTGCGAAAGCGGGCGTGTTGTGCAGAAAGACGGGCATTGCGAGCGGTGCGGCGACAAAGGCTGCGCCAAGCAAAGCTGCGATGCGATATCTGCGAAGAATGCTGGTCATGATCTTTCTCCTTTCGAGGACATGCTTACGGCCTCGGCCGTCTGGGGAACGGGCTCAGCCGTGCCCCATGCATCCGGCCCGGCGCATGGTTATTGAGTTTCCAATCGTTTCTTTCGAAGTCCGCGCAACCCCGTGGGGGGCTGGACCGTTCCGGCTTTTCCCTGAATCACCAAAACGATCCAACTCTTTGTTTTCTCGCATTATCCGGGCCTAAAACCGCTCCTCGGTCTTGCTGGAAATGCTTGTCCTGAAGGCCGGAGGGCGGGCTGTTATCCTGTCACCGCTCTCCGGCACGACCTTGTGGTGGCATGACCGATCCTCGTCCGCGCGAGGACGGAAAGCCCCGGTCAGCTCATGCGGACGATGTTCCGGTCAAGCTGGCGTACTTCGCCCTGAAGGGTGGCAAACGCCTTCATGGGAATATAGCCTCGATGCATGTCGGCGGTTTTCAA
This sequence comes from Rhizobium sp. UGM030330-04, assembly GCF_003208455.1. Lineage (NCBI taxonomy): Bacteria > Pseudomonadati > Pseudomonadota > Alphaproteobacteria > Hyphomicrobiales > Rhizobiaceae > Rhizobium > Rhizobium sp. UGM030330-04. The sequence goes on along the minus strand of NZ_QKML01000005.1, from coordinate 115,031 downwards.
TGCCTGGTTACGGATTGCGGACGATTCATTTTCAAGCCTGTTGAACGCGCTGGCGCTCAGCCTGCCCTGCTGGCGTTCGAAATCGATCCTGTGATCGGCGACGCGCAGTTCATGGAGAACACGCACCAGATGTGGTCCCTGCCCGTAAACGACGGGGCTGGCGTAGCCCATGTATGTGTCGTTCATGAACAGGTCGTCATCATTGTGGCGGAAGAAATGCCTGCCGCCCCGGTCGAAATCATGGGATCGTTCGCTCTGCATTCCGCCGGAGCCGGAATGCTCGCCATGTGAATGTCCGGCCGCGAAAGCACCGCCGGTGGCGGCCGCCAGAACGAAGGATGCTATTGTGACTGTCTTGAAAAGCGAGCGCATGGCACGCCTCCTTGTTCATCGCAGGCAATGGCCCGCGAATCCGGCTGTCTCGCATCGTCGCGTCGCGATCGTTTTCGGTCGCCGGCGACACTCAGCCTGGAGGAATATGTACTCCCGGCCTCGTATCGCGTCACGTTAATCTTCCGTAACTCGCAGGACATCTATCGTTAAGGATCGGGAGCCAGTTCTGGCCGGGCGGGCCGCCATGAAGGCGTCGGAAAACCTGCAAAAACCCAAAAAAAGAAAATTGGCGCAGGCGGAAATGGCGGTCTCCGGCCTGCGCCAGTCCTGCCGCAAGCGGCATGGAACAGCAGCGTTTTCGTGATCTGTCCGAACCGGATTTTCACAACCACTGCTTTGCATCAGACACTATGACCGGTCTCTTGCGCGAAACTTGTCTGGCTAAAGTTATATATTCGAATATACCAACGCCCGACACTGAGGTGCCGGGCGTTGGTCGTTCTCCATCCGGGACTGAAGGTACTAAACCGGACAGAGACGTATTCTGACAAGGGCGGGCGGTGGATCGTCCGTCTTCAGCCTTTTAGGCTTTCGACTATTCGGCCTTTGCCATTTCACTGCGAATGATGGTTCTGAGATCATCGATCGGCTTCAGTTCGTCGCCGTCCTCGAAATGCCAGAACGTCCACCCGTTGCATGCGTCGAGACCCTGCACCTTCGCGCCGAGGCGGTGAATGGAGCCGGCGGTCCCGCCGGATGCCAGAGTACCATCGGCACGAATAATGGCGCTATAACGGCGTCGCACATCCGTCAGCACCTGGCCCGGGCGCACAAGGCCGCTTTCCACCAGCGTGTTGAAGGCCACGCGCGGCTCAGCCTTCTTGCCGGTCATGACGGTCAGTTCCGCCTTGCCGAGCGGCTCGACGGCGGCGATGCGGGCGGATGCCGCGTCGATATAATCCTGCTCGCGCTCGATGCCGACGAAGTGGCGGCCGAGACGTTTTGCAACGGCACCCGTGGTGCCTGAGCCGAAGAACGGGTCGAGCACGATATCGCCCGGCTTGGTGGAGGCCATGATGATGCGCGCCAGCAGCGCTTCCGGCTTCTGGGTGGGATGCACCTTCTTGCCGTCCTCGCCCTTCAGTCGCTCGTTGCCGCTGCAGATCGGGAACAGCCAGTCGGAGCGCATCTGCACATCGTCGTTGGAGGCCTTCAGCGCTTCGTAATTGAAGGTATAGCTCTTGGCTTTCGGATCGCGGCTCGCCCAGATCATGGTCTCATGCGCGTTCTGGAAACGGCGGCCCTTGAAATTGGGCATGGGGTTGGTCTTGCGCCAGACGATATCGTTGAGGATCCAGAAATCGAGGTTCTGGAGCATGGAGCCGACGCGGAAGATATTGTGATAGGAGCCGATGACCCAGATGGTGCCGTTCGGTTTCAGCACGCGGCGGCAGGCGAGCAGCCAGGCGCGGGTGAAGGCGTCATAGGCCTCGAAGGAGGCGAACTGGTCCCATTCGTCATCGACGGCATCAACCAGCGACTGATCGGGCCGGTGCAGCGTGCCGCCAAGCTGGAGGTTATAGGGCGGGTCGGCGAAAATCGCATCGACCGACTGGCTCGGGAGGGCATCCAAGGCAGCGACACAATCACCCTTGATGATGCTGTCTTTCCAGGCGTCACTCTCGCCCGCACGATCAAAACCGGCACGCCGAAAATCGGCCAGCGGAAAAACTGCTGCCATTGGTACTCGCTCCATACGCTTACTCTCTACTGACGCTTATGGTTACCGAAGATGGTTATCAAAGCCTGAACAAGTCACGGAAAATGCAAAATAAATGGTTGTTGCGACCGGCATCCGGGATTTGCGGCCACAGGCTTGGAACCCGAAGCGGCGCAAAAACGTTGTGCACAACGGGTTCTCCTGTTCGCAGACTTACGCGGCGGGAGGGCCGGCAAAAGCAGGGGGAATCCGCAATGGGGTCCATGATGAAAATGGCTTCTTTTTCCGTGAATGTCGTCTGCGCCGCTCTTGTTGCCGCGGCGTTGCCATCGCCATTACAGGCGCAGGCGCAGGCGCCGACGCCGGCAGCGCAATTCAACGTGGTGACGGATGCGGTGCTGTTCGACGGCGGCCCTTCGCTTGGCAACAGCGACAGGGTGCGGTGGGATTTCTACAAGACAGACAGGGCCGGAGCACGCACCGACGTCAATGCCGGCGGCTCCTATGACGCCACCTTCGAGGCAAAGCTGCCGGCCGGCAAATATGTCGGCGTCGCGGCGCTGGGCAATGTGACCCGCGAAATTGCCTTCGAGGTGAAGGATGGCAGCGTCGCGAGGCCGAAGGTGAATTTCGACGCGGCGGAACTGACTGTCGTGCCGAAACGCAGTCCCGGCGGCGATGTGGAAACCCAGGCGAAAACCGAAATCACCAGGGGCGATTTCAAGGACAGCGTCTATGGCCAGAACACCGTCTTCGTACCGGCGGGCGAGATTGTCCTCACCGGCAGCATAGGTCCGGCGCGGGCGCAGGAAACCCTTGCTATCAAGGCCGGTGAAACGATCAGCCACGAGCTAGTCATTCCAAGCGGCGTGGTCGTCGCCAAGGCGCTCTATACGGCGGGCGGCCGGGCCGTCGAAACCGACGACATCCGTTTCGAGGCGATGTCCGCCAAGGAAACCCTTGATGGCACACGCCAGACCATCAACGGCACCTATGGCACGGGCAAGATGATGGAAATGCCGGCCGGAGACTTCGTCATGCGCGCCCGTCTCGGCAAGGTGACGGTGGAGCAGCCCTTCACGGTGACCGCCGGAAAGCGCACGGAAATCACCCTTGATCTCGATGCCGGGGTTCTCGCAATCACCGCCCCCGGCGCGGAGCGGATCGATATCGTCGAAACCACCAAGGATCTTCAGGGTACACAGAAGGAAATTTCCGGCCGTTATGGTACGCAGCATCAGGAAACGCTGCATCCCGGCGATTATTCGGTGAAGGTGAGCTACGACAAGAGGTCCGGGCGCGACCCGAAGGAGATCAAGGCAACGGTGAAGGCGGCGGAGCGGACCGAGACGAATGTGCCGGAGTAACTGGCACGGCGCGGCCCTCATTCCTGTGCTTGTCACAGGAGTGAGGGAGGAGAAGGCGTCACAATTTGCGGCCGAACCACCCATCCTTAGGTCTGAGCATCGGATGGTTGGAACAGTGCGTCGCGGGCTTGGCCGTCGTTTGCAGCCGCTCTCCTATCTTCACCCCGGCGAAGCCTGATGCCGCGATACGGTCGCACAGCCTTATCCACTGGCAACCACGACAGGCCTGCCGGATGTCTCCGGCGGCGAAGGCGAGACGCATTTTTGCAAGAAAGTCCGGCCTTGCCCGCAGCCGTTTTCCGGGGGCAAGCGTCTCGTTCAAAAGTGTCGACACTGAAAGCCGCGCCGCCTCGTCCCGCTGCACCACGCCTTCGTTGAAACAGTGGGCATGGCTTTCGCAGAGCAGGCCGGTGCAGATATCATCCGGTCCATCCACCAGCTCGATATCCTCCTCGCCCGCATTCAGCCGGGCGGCGACACGGTCGTAATTTTCGACGAAGCCGGAAGTATAGCCCTTGCCGACATAGGTCAGCATACAGAGAAGATGGTGGGGGCGGAGCCGGACAGTCACAGGCCGCCCGCCTATCCGACGATGGCGAAGGCGTCGCGCACCGAGCCGGACGAGGTTCGGATGGCCTTGCGGCCGATCCATTGCACGTGTCCGTCAAGGATGCGTACCGCCTCTTCGGCGCGGCCGCCGCGCAACGCGTCGATGATTGCGCGGTGGTCAGTATCCGTGCGGCGCTCCCAGCCGGCCCGCCAGGCGGAAAACAGGAAACGGGCGCTTGCGGCATGCAGGCCGTCGATCGCCTCCATCAGGCGCGGCATGTTGCAGGGCGCGGTGATGAGGCGATGGAAGCGGCGATTGGCCTCTTCCCAGTGCTGCACGTCAACGGCGCTGTCACCTTCCAGCGTCGCGGCCTCGGCCTGGTCGAGAATGGCTGACGTCATGTTGGGAATGGCGTGGCGCAGCGCCAGAACCTCAAGGGCGGCGCGCATTTCCGCCACTTCGCGCACATCGTCAAGGCCGAAATCCGCCACCCGGACACCCCGGCGCGGAATGCTGGCGGCCAGCCCCTGCGCTTCCAGCCGGCGGAAGGCCTCGCGCACCGGCACATGCGACGCGCCGAATTCGGCGGCGATATGATCCTGCCGCAGCCGTTCGCCCGGCGACAGCTCACCGCGGACGATACGGTCGGCGAGCGTCCGGCTGATGCGTGCGGCAATGGTGTCTTCAGGTATGGTTTTCACTGACTTGGGCATAATATCCCATAACGCATATGCCGCGCGACTGTGTAGCGGTTTTTGCAGGTTCCAGATGCGCAAGATGGAATATTCGAAATCCGTCAGCCACTTGTCCATTCCCGGTCTCCGGCCCGGGCAAGCCATGAGCCCGGCCGGACCGACCCTTGCGGGCGAACCGGTTGAGCTTGGCGCGGACATGGTCTAAAAGCCCGGCATCACCTTCCTCCAAGCAAATCCGATACAGGGAGCGCCCATGAGCGGCTTCGACCTCATTATTTTCGACTGTGACGGCGTTCTGGTCGATTCCGAAATCATCGCCGCACAGGTGGAATCCCGCCTGCTCACCGAAGCCGGTTATCCGATCTCCGTCGAGGAAATGGGCGAGCGTTTCGCCGGCATGACCTGGAAGAACATCCTCCTGCAAGTGGAAAGCGAAGCCAGTATCCCGCTCTCCGCTTCCCTGCTCGACAAGTCGGAAAAACTGCTCGACATGCGGCTGGAGCGCGACGTGAAGATCATCGAGGGCGTGAAATTCGCGCTGTCGCGCCTCACGACGCCGCGCTGCATCTGCTCGAACTCCTCGAGCCACCGCCTCGACATGATGCTGACGAAGGTGGGTCTGAAACCCTATTTCGCGCCGCATATCTATTCCGCCAAGGACCTCGGGCCCGACCGGGTAAAGCCGAAGCCCGACATCTTCCTGCATGGCGCGGCCCAGTTCGGCGTTTCCCCCGACCGCGTGGTCGTGGTCGAGGATTCCGTGCACGGCATCCATGGCGCAAGAGCCGCCGGCATGCGGGTCATCGGCTTTACCGGCGCATCCCACACCTATCCGAGCCACGCCGACCGGCTGACCGATGCCGGCGCCGAAACGGTGATTTCACGCATGCAGGACCTGCCGGCCGTGATCGCGGCGATGGCGGAGTGGGAAGGCGCTTTCTGAGGAGGTGGCCGTGGCACAGGGCCTCCCCGTCATGCTCGGGCTTGTCCCGAGCATCTGCAACCGATTGATTTTCCGATACGCGATTGAATTGTCGGGACAGGCCCAAGGATGACGTTGCGAATGTTGGGCGGCCTGTAAGCAATAAAAAACCGGAGGCTGTAAAAACAGCCTCCGGTTTTTTTCGTCTAGCCCGTCAAATCACCGGCGCTTGGTCTTCGCCTTCGCGCTCTCGCCGCCGAAGCCGATATAGACGCTGACCGACCTCGGTGCGCCGCCCGGTCCATTGGGGATGGCAACGTGGTCGTTGTTGAAGATGAACTGCGTGCCGGCGGAGCCTGCCGGCACATCGATGGCGAAATTGGTCGTTTCGCCGTAGACCTCGCCGTCGCCATCCTTCACCGTCACCCGGATCGGCACGGTGACGCGGCCGGGCTTGGCCATCGGGCCGGGAACGAGGCGGCCCTGCGCCAGCACATTCACCGTCAGCGTGGATTCATTTGCGGTGCACGAGCGTGTCGTGTCTGACAGCGAGACCTGATAGGCGAGTTTCTGCGGGTCGTCCTTGGCGCCGCCGGCGTAAACGCGGTGCACGGCGTTGGCGTCGAGAACCGTGACCGTCGGGCAGTTGGCCTGCACCACCGGGGTGACGGCATTGGCCTGCGCAGCTGGAGGGTTGACGGCAAGCGAGTCCGACGGATTGGAGGAATTACATCCTGCAACGACGGCCAGAAGCGACATCGCGGCGGACAAACGCAAGAAATTCCCTGACACTCTTCTAATTCCCTCTCCATTGTCCCGGAACCGAACCGGAGACGCTGTTTATTGACCTTTCACGCAGGTTGGCGATGGTCTATAGCAGCGACGCCGGAAAAAATCGATTGGCATGTTCGGTTTTGCTTGAATTTTCAGAAAAGCCCTTCAATACCTCGCCAATCGCCTCATTTCCGTGAGACGCTGCTGGAAAAGATGCCGAAGATCGGCGACGGACATACCGGTTAAGGACAAGGCCGGTTAAGGACAGGGGACTATCTCGTGAAATATGTATCGACCCGGGGTGCGGCCCCTTCGCTTGGTTTCTGCGACGCGCTTCTGGCGGGCCTTGGCCGGGACGGCGGGCTTTACGTGCCCCGCGAATGGCCTTCCATGACGAAGAAGGAAATCCGCAACCTGCGCGGCAAATCCTATCAGGACGTCGCATTCGAGGTTCTCTACCGCTTCACCGGCGGCGAAATTCCGGCCGACAAGTTCAGGGCGATGATCGACGACGCCTATTCGACGTTCCGCCATCCGGCCGTCGCGCCGCTGACGCAGACCGGTCCGAACACTTTCGTGCTGGAGCTTTTCCACGGCACCACGCTCGCCTTCAAGGACGTGGCGATGCAGCTTCTCGCCCGCCTGATGGACTATACGCTGACTGAGCGCGGCGAACGCGCCACCATCGTCGGCGCAACCTCGGGCGACACGGGCGGTGCGGCCATCGACGCCTTTGCCGGGCGCGAGCGCACCGACATCTTCATCCTTTTCCCGAACGGCAAGGTCTCGCCGGTGCAGCAGCGCCAGATGACGACCTCCACCGCTTCCAACGTGCATGCGGTGGCGATCAACGGCAATTTCGACGATTGCCAGACGCTGGTCAAAGAAATGTTCAACGACGTGAAGTTCCGCGACGGCGTGAAGCTTTCCGGCGTCAACTCCATCAACTGGGCGCGCATCATGGCGCAGGTGGTTTATTATTTCACCGCGTCGCTGTCGCTCGGCGGCCCTGACCGGAAGGTGTCCTTCACCGTTCCGACCGGCAATTTCGGCGATATCTTTGCGGGTTACGTCGCCAAGAAGATGGGCCTGCCGATCGACAAGCTGGTCATCGCCACCAATGACAACGACATTCTGGCGCGCACGCTGAAGACCGGCCGTTACGAGATGCGTGGCGTCAAGCCCACCACCTCGCCTTCCATGGATATCCAGATTTCGTCCAACTTCGAGCGCCTGCTGTTTGAAGCCTATGACCGCGATTCCGCGGCGGTGAAGGCATCTATGGACGGTCTGAAGCAGTCCGGCGCGTTTGAAATTCCGCCGAAGGCACTGAAATTCATCAGACGCGATTTCCGCGCCGGCCGCGCCACCGAAAAGCAGGTGGCGGCGACCATCCGCGAGACGCTTGAGAAAACCGGATACCTGATCGACCCGCATACGGCGACCGGTGTTTTCGTGGCGGAAAAGCACGAAAAAGCAGGAAGCCCGATGGTAGTTCTGTCTACCGCCCACCCGGCTAAATTCCCGGCCGCTGTAAAATCCGCTTGCGCAATCGACCCGGCGCTTCCACTATGGCTAGCTGACATTATGAACCGGGAGGAGCGTTTCGACATTCTGGACACAGAGCTGAAAGCCGTGGAAACCTTCATCGGCCAACATGCACGCGCCGGCAAATAGAGACGCGGAAAGACGTTGAGTATGAGAGTTAATGTGACCCGGCTTTCGTCCGGGTTGACCGTTGTGACGGAAAGAATGCCGCATCTCGAAAGCGTTGCTCTTGGGGTGTGGATCAAATCCGGGTCCCGCAACGAGACGACTGCCGAACACGGCATCGCCCATCTACTCGAGCATATGGCATTCAAGGGCACGGCACGCCGCACCGCCCGGCAGATCGCCGAAGAAATCGAAAATGTCGGCGGCGAAGTCAACGCCGCGACATCGACGGAAACCACCTCCTACTACGCCCGCGTCCTGAAAGACCACGTCCCCCTCGCCGTCGATATTCTTGCTGACATCCTGACGGAATCGCTGTTCGATGAAGACGAGCTGGAGCGCGAGAAAAACGTCATCCTGCAGGAAATCGGCGCTGCGACCGATACGCCTGACGATGTGATCTTCGACAATTTCTCCGGTGTCGCCTATCGCGACCAGACCATCGGCCGGCCGATCCTCGGCACGCCGGACACCGTGCAATCCTTCACGACAGGCCAGATCAGGCACTATCTCGCCCGCAATTACACAACGGATCGCATCTTCGTCGTCGCGGCCGGTGCCGTGAACCACGAAAGCTTCGTAAAGCAGGTGGAGGAGCGTTTCGCCTCGCTGCCGCTGGTGCCCGCGGCAACGCCGGTCATGGAAAAGGCGATCTATACCGGTGGCGAAATCCGCGAGACCCGCGACCTGATGGACGCGCAGGTGCTTTTAGGCTTCGAGGGCAAGGCCTATCACGCCCGCGATTTCTATTGTTCGCAGATTCTCGCCAATATTCTCGGCGGCGGCATGTCGTCCCGCCTGTTTCAGGAAGTGCGCGAATATCGCGGCCTGTGTTACTCGGTCTATGCCTTCCACTGGGGCTTTTCCGATACCGGCATCTTCGGCGTGCACGCGGCAACCGGCGGCAACGACCTGCCGGAACTGGTTCCCGTCATTCTCGATGAGCTGCGCAAGTCCTCGCAGACCATCCATCAGGAAGAAATCGATCGCGCCCGGGCGCAGATCCGCGCGCAATTGCTGATGGGCCAGGAAAGCCCGGCCGCCCGCGCCGGCCAGATGGCCCGGCAGATGATGCTTTACGGCCGGCCGATCCCCAATGAGGAGATGATGGAGCGCCTCGGCGACATCACGCGCGAACGCCTGACCGATCTTGCGGGACGGCTGTTTTTCGATACAGTTCCGACATTGTCCGCAATTGGCCCGCTCGAACATCTGCCACCTCTTTCAGACGTCACTGCCGCACTTTCCGCGCAGCAGCCCGCAAGGATAAAGGCGAACGGATAAACCGATATGAGAGCGGGATTTGAGGACAGAAACCGCTCAGTTTTTTCGCCATCCTGCTTACGGATGGCGATATCTGCCGCACAGGGATCGTGAATGCTGCGTTTTCTTTCCCGACACAATGATACGCCCGAACTGCGCAGCGCCAATCATCTTCTCAGACTGCCGCGCTACAGCGATTTCAAGCAATGGCATGTGTTGCGCTCGGAAAGCCGGCAGTTTCTGCAGCCATGGGAACCCACATGGCGGCCGGACGAACTGACCGAATCCTCTTTCCGGTTGCGCGTGGTGCGCAACGGCCAGGAATTTTCCTCCGGCACGGCGGTGTCGTTCCTGCTGTTCGAGAAGGAGACACTGCTGGTCGGCGGCATCACCATCGGTTACATCCGCCGGGGTGCCGCGCAAAGCTGCATGATCGGCTACTGGATCGGCGAACGCCACGCCGCCCAAGGCCATATGTCTGCCGCATTAAAATTGGTAATACCATACATCTTTAACGGACTTCAGTTGCACCGTATCGAGGCAGCCTGTATTCCGGAAAACTTCAAAAGCATCCGGCTCCTCGAAAATGCCGGGTTCCAGCGGGAAGGCCTCCTGCGGGAATATCTGAAAATCAATGGCCAATGGCGGGATCATATGATGTTTTCCCTTCTTGCCGACAAGCAAAGCTCCGGCGGAACGAAGTACGATACATGACCTACACTCACACTGCGCCTCGCCTTGCGAAACGTCTGGCGGCAATCGCGCTGGCTGCGCCGTTTTTCCTTCTTTTCCTGCTTTTCGCCTCTTATTCCTACGCCTTCGAGCCGGTGAAGATTTCCCGTGACGACACGGCTCTCGATCTCACCGCCACCACCGATATCTATGCCAATCAGGGCGAAGCCTTTCAGGTCTCGACCGCGCCCGGCCCCGACGGCATCCGCCGCCGTATCGAGGTGCGCGCCAGTTCCACTGACCACCAGGGCGACTGGGCGGTTTTCGCGCTTGCCAACGTGTCGGAAGAGCAGCTGGAGCGCGTCATCGTCGCCCCGCATTTCCGCCTCGTGAATTCCAAGCTGTTCTGGCCCGATCTCGGCTCGCAGCGCATCATGGCGATCACGCCAAGCGAAGGCTTTGCGCTCGACCGGCAGCCGAGCCCGGATGCCGACGTGTTCCGCATCACGCTCAACCCCGGCTCCGTCATCACCTTCGTCGCCGAGCTTTCCACGCCGCAGCTGCCGCAGCTCTATCTGTGGGAGCCGGAAGCCTACAAGGACACGATCAACGCGTTTACGCTCTATCGCGGCATCGTGCTCGGCATTGCCGGCCTGCTGGCCGTGCTTTTGACCATCCTTTTCGTGGTCAAGGGCACCTCGGTGCTGCCGGCCTCGGCCGCACTCGCCTGGGCGGTGCTTGCCTATATCTGCGTCGATTTCGGTTTTCTCGAAAAACTCATCACGGTCACCTCAAGCGACCAGCGAATATGGAGGGCGGGCGCCGAAGTGGCGCTCGCCTCCAGCTTCGTGGTCTTCCTCTTCACCTATCTCAATCTCAACCGATGGCATGCGCATCTGGGTTATGCGACCTTTGCCTGGGTGGTGGGGCTGGCGCTGCTGTTCGGCGTCGCGATCTACGATCCTTCGGTCGCATCAGGCATTGCCCGCGTGTCCTTCGCGCTGACGGCAACCGCCGGCATCGCGCTCATCATCTATCTCGGTTTCAACAAATATGACCGGGCCATTCTCCTGGTGCCCTCATGGGCGCTGATCCTCGTCTGGCTGTTCGGCAGCTGGCTGACGGTGACGGGGCAACTGGACAACGACATCGTGCAGCCGGCGCTCGGCGGCGGGCTGGTGCTGATCGTGCTTCTGATCGGCTTTACTGTCATCCAGCACGCCTTTGCCGGCAGCGCCTATCAGCAGGGCCTGTTCTCCGATCTCGAACGCCAGTCGCTGGCCCTGACGGGCAGCGGTGACACGGTCTGGGACTGGGATGTGACGCGCGACCGCATCGTCACCACGCCCGATATTTCCAACCGGCTGGGGCTGGAACCCGGTGCCATGCATGGGGCGGCGCGCAACTGGCTGCCACGTCTGCACCCTGATGATCGCGACCGGTTCAAGGCGACGCTCGACGTGCTGCTCGACCATCGCAAGGGCCGCCTCAACCACGAATTCCGCATTCGCGCCGAGGACGGGCATTTCCACTGGCTGCAAATCCGGGCACGGCCGGTTCTTGGCTCCAACGGCGAAATCATCCGCTGCGTCGGCACCATCACCGATATTACCGAGCAGAAGAATTCCGTCGAGCGGCTGCTGCAGGATGCGATGAACGACAATCTGACCGGACTTCCGAACCGGCAGGTCTTCCTCGACCGCCTGCAATCGATCCTCAACCTTTCCTCCGACAGCGAGGGGGTGAAGCCGACGGTGATGGCGATCGATATCGACCGCTACAAGCTCGTCAATGACACGCTGGGCATTGCCGCGGGCGACAATATCCTCATCGCGCTGACACGGCGTCTACGCCGTCTGCTGAAGCCGCAGGATACGCTCGCGCGTCTTGGCGGCGACGAATTCGGCCTGATCCTGACGTCCGAGCGCGATCCGCAGCGGGTTGCCGATTTCGCCGATGCGGTGAACAAGGCGATCATGGTGCCGATCAATTTCGCCAACCGCGAAATCATCCTCACCGCCTCCATCGGCCTCGTCTCATGGATCGACCAGCAGGAAAGTGCGGCCGGCCTCTTGAGCGATGCGGAACTTGCCATGTACCGCGCCAAGCGCGCCGGCGGCAACCGCGTCGAGCCGTTCCGCCCCGCCTTCCGCACCTCAGGCACCGACCGGTTGCAGATGGAAAGCGACCTTCGCCGCGCCATCGAGCGCAAGGAACTGTCGCTCGCCTATCAGCCGATCGTGAAGCTCGACGATGGCGAGCTGGCCGGCTTTGAAGCCCTGATGCGCTGGGAGCACCCCAAGCGCGGCAATATTCCGCCGAGCGAGTTCATTCCCATCGCGGAAGCCTCCGGCCTGATCGAGCCGCTCGGCATGTTTGCGCTGGAACGGGCGGCGACCGACCTGATGGACTGGCAACATGCCATCGAGAAGATGCCGATCTTCATCTCCGTCAATATTTCGAGCGCACAGCTGCTGAACAACGAATTGTACAATGACGTGCGCAGCATGCTGACCCGCACGCGCTGCAATCCACAGCAGCTGAAGCTGGAGCTGACGGAATCCGTCGTCATGGAAAATCCGGAACAGGCGCGGCTTGTGCTTTCCAAGCTGAAGGAAACGGGCCTCAGCCTCGCCATGGACGATTTCGGCACCGGCTATTCGTCACTCGCCTATCTGACCCGCTTCCCCTTCGACACCATCAAGCTCGACAAGGCGCTGGTGGCCAATACCAGCGACAAACGCAACGTGCTCCTGCGCTCCGTCATCGCCATGGCGCGGGCGCTCGACATGCAGGTGGTAGCGGAAGGCATCGAAACGCCTGAAGATGCGGCGGAACTGGCACGCATGAACTGCCATTTCGGCCAGAGCTTCCTGTTCGGCACCCCGGTCTCGGGCGATACGGCGCTGAAGCTTCTGCGCGAACGCTTCCAGCCGACGAAGCGGGCTTCGTGACGGGATATTGGGAGAAATGGAAGCGAGGGGCACAGTGATGCGCCTCTCCTCGACGGTCAGACTTGTCCCTCTTGACGAAAACAACCCCTCTTCGTCATTCCGGCCTTGAGTAGGAATCCAGCCAACGGGCGTCTGCCCGGCAGAAAGGCTCCTTTCAGCCCAAGGACTTGGGCTGGCTGGATACCGGCACAAGGCCGGTATGACGGGAGAAGAAAACGATGCTTCCCCTGATCAGGCCTCTCCTCCTCCCCGGCATTCATTGCACTACCGAATTCTGCTCTACTATCGACGCCACCCTCCCATGCAGCAGGTCGTGAATGAACTCCATCTTCGCCACCACCGGCGGCGTCAGCACGAAGGGGTAGAGGTCCGCCTCCCCCATGCTGCGCTGAATGGAATTGATGGCGACGCTCAGCGGAATCCAGGCCTTGACCAGCTGCGCGGCGCTGCGGGCGTTATAGGGATCGAACGTCACCTCCGCCGCCATTTCCTCATGTCCGTCCGGGTCGACCGCCACGCCGAAAGCGCGTGCCGTCTCCAGCGTATCGACGATATGCAGATAGTGGGCGAAACATTCGGCGAAGTCCTCCCAGGGGTGAACCGAGGCATAGGAGCTTATGAAGCTTTCCTGCCAGTCAGGACGCGGTCCCTGTTCATAATTGCGCTGCAGCGCCGCGCCGTAGTCCTCACGATCATCGCCGAAGACGGCGCGGCAGGCTTCCAGCCGGTTGTCGTCGCGCACCAGCTTGTTCCAGATGAAATGCCCGACCTCATGGCGGAAATGGCCGAGCAGGGTGCGATACGGCTCATTCATGTTGGCGCGCACCTGTTCGCGCGTCACGTCGTCGGCTTCCGCCGCGCGAATGGCGATCAGCCCCTCATCGTGTCCTGTCATCGCCGGAATGACGGAACCGTCGGGCGCCACCGCATCGACCAGAAAGTCGAAGACGAGGCCGCCGGCCGGATCAACATCACGGTTGGGATGCGGCAGGCCCAGCCGAAGGATCGAATAAAACAGATGCCGCTGCGCCTGGCTGATGCGACGCCACTGTTCGATCCCCTGTTCCGTCGCGATGTCAGGCACCAGACGATTATGGCTGCAAGCCGGGCAGAAGGCGCTATCGCTTTCCGCCGGCACCGACCAGTTGCAGATGTCGTTCACCTCATTGGCGCAGAAACGCACCTGTTTTTCCGGCTCCGCGACGATCTGCCAGTTCGGCTCGCCGGCAGGCGCAAGCGCTTCCATGCAAAGCCGCTCCGGCACAAAGGCCAGACGATGGCCGCAGGAGACGCAGAAACGATTGTCGAAATGGACCGGCTGGCCGCAGGAAGCGCAGGAAAAAAGCTTCATTGATGAAACCCTTGCGATGGATCACGGAGTTGGGAAGAGCAGTGGACAGTTCAGTTCCTGTTGATGACGCCCGGCTGGATTGCCGGCGGTCCCGTTCAATCGCGCTCCGAGAAACTCCGCTTCTGACGGAAAGTATCTGCATCACACGACAAGAGCGCATGTGCGGTAACACATGCGCTCCAGGCGCCGCATCGTGGAAAGGCGCAGTCCCGTCAGGCGGGATTACATGCGGTCGACGGCGCCCTTGACGGCGTCCTTCGCCTTGCCGACAGAAGTCTGAACCTTGCCCTTGGTTTCCTGGGCGGCACCCTTGGCGCGCAATTCATTATTGCCCGTCGCTTCGCCGACGCTCTTCTTGATTTTGCCAGCAACTTCGTTGGCTTTACCGGCGATCTTGTCTGATGTGCTACCCATGTTACTGCTCCCTGGTTGAACCGTACTGTCTGTCCGGCTTTCCGGGTGAGTAACGTCAGGGGGCGGGATTTTGTTCCAGCCCATAATTGGATGGGCGGGCAGCGGAAAATTCAGGCGTGCCAGATTCAAGCGTGACCGGCATCCGTGGAGAGCATGCGCGCATCGACGCCCATCAGGGCCAGTGCCCGCTCGTATTTATTGTCCAGCCCCCGGTCGAAGATCAGCTCTTCCGCAGCCGGGCAATTCAGCCAGCCATTATTGGCGATCTCGTTTTCCAGCTGGCCCGGCCCCCAGCCGGCATAACCGAGCATCATGGTGGCCCTTTGCGGGCCACGGCCGTTGGAGATGGCACGAACGATATCGAGCGTCGCCGTCAGCGAGATGTCATCGCTGACCGGGATGCTGGATTCGCTTAAATAATCATCGGAATGCAGCACGAAACCCCGGCCGGATTCGACCGGGCCGCCGCACTGGATCGGAAATTCACGCGTGCGGTTGGGCAGCATGATGGCATCGTTGCTATCGACCAGTTTCAGATGCAGCAAAATATCGGTGAAAGTGATCTGCTGCGGCCGGTTGATGATGAAGCCCATGGCGCCGGCATCCGAATGGGCGCAGATATAGATCACCGAACGGGCAAAATTGCCGTCGTCCAGCCCCGGCATCGCGATGAGGAACTGACCATCGAGAAAGCCACGTTCGCGTTTGTCCATCAGGGTTGAAAAGCTCACCGGCGCCTCCAGCAGACCGAATTCCGTCGTTTAACGGAAAACGGCGTTCGCACTTCGACAAAGGACAGGATGCGGCATAGCGTTCCATCAATCAACCGAAAATGATGGGCCGCACGAATTCGTAACTGGTCCGCCGGCCGATGTTGGGTTAGACGGGAAGCATGAGCGTCAGGATATTCTTTCGATTTTCACATCTTCACCTTGCGGTCGCATTTACCGCCTTCCTCGGCGGCATGCAGGCTGCCCGGGCCGAGATTACCGACTGGGCGAGAAGCGAAGGCGGCCAGATGCGCGTGGCGAGCCTTGCCATGGATGCCGACGGCGTGGTGCGCGGGGTGCTGCAGATCGAGCCGAAGGACGGGTGGATAACCTACTGGCGCGAACCGGGCGAAGCCGGCATACCGCCCAAGATCACGCCCGATGCGGCAAGCGGTGTGACGCTTACCACCATGGCCTATCCGGTTCCCAAGCTGATCGAGAACGGCGATATCACCGATATCGGCTATGACCACGCCGTCAGCCTTCCGTTCCAGCTGAAAGCAACCGACCCGGCGGCAGGCGGGAAGATCGACCTCACCGCCTTCATCGGTGTATGCCAGAATATCTGTATCCCCTTCGAGGCGACATTCTCGATCGACCGCGGCAATGCGGACGATGACGACCGCGAGGAACGGCGTCTGCTGGAGGAGGCGCGCGAAACGCTGCCCGAAGCGGCATCCGACGATTTCAAGGTGATCGACTTCCACATCACGCCCGACAAGACCATGCTCGGCGTGCAGCTGCAACTGCCGGAAAACGCGCCGAAGGAGACAGAGATCTTCATCGCCGGCCCCTCCGGCTTTGCCTATTACGAGCCGCAGAACCTGGTGCGCGACAAGCGCAAGCTCTCCTTCTACATGAACATCAAGGGGCTGCCGAAAACCTATCAGGTGCAGGGCAACAGCTGGCCCATTCTGGTCAAATCCGGCGACCGGGCCATGGAAACGATGCTGAATTTCCCTAAACCCTGAGCGCTTCCTCGAGCATCGCCGAGCCGGTGTTTCGCTCTCGAATTTACCTCGAAAACCGCATGACAGATTTCATTTCCGTGCTCTATAGTCGCGCGAACCGAACGACCACAGGAGCATGGACATGACCATCAAGATCGGCGAAAAACTGCCTTCCGCAACCTTCAAGGAAAAGACGGCCGACGGCCCGGTGGAAACCACCACGGACGCGCTTTTCAGCGGCAAGAAGGTGGTTCTTTTCGCCGTGCCCGGCGCTTTCACCCCCACCTGCTCGCTGAACCACCTGCCGGGTTATCTCGAAAACCGCGATGCCATTCTCGCCAAGGGCGTCGACGATATCGCCGTCGTCGCCGTCAATGACTGGCACGTGATGGGCGCATGGGCGCAGTCTTCCGGCGGCCAGGGCAAAATCCACTTCCTCGCCGACTGGGACGCCGCCTTTACCAAGGCGCTCGGCCTCGACGCCGACCTTTCCGCAGGCGGGCTTGGTGTGCGCTCCAAGCGTTATTCGATGCTGGTGGAAGACGGTGTGGTGAAGTCGCTCAACGTCGAAGAAAACCCCGGTCAGGCGACGGTTTCAGCCGCCGCGGCGATGATCGAGCAGCTTTGACGTTAAGAAGAAGGCCTCTTGGCCCTCGATAAGGCGTCATCCCCGGCCCTGTGCCGAGGATGACATCGCGCCCCGTTCAATCGAGACATTGCAGATGCTCGGGGCAAGCCGAGCATGACGGAAGAGAGCGGCGAAAAGCCGCTCTCTCAAACATTCATATCAAACACCAGAAGCCCGGCCAGGCCGCCATCGGTGAGCGACACGAGACGCTCCCCCACTTCCATATGCTGTGGATGGGCCAGATAGTCGTCGCGGGCCTCGGGGCTTTCCAGCGTCACGATGAAGCCATCGACAAAACCGCCATTCAGCCCTTCGGGTGAGACATTCTGACCGTATTTCACATCGACGATGCCCGGTATCACGTCCTTCAAGGCAGCGATCGCCTCGAATATCGCGTGTTTTTCAGAAGACGCCGTCGCGGCCTTGAACCGTAGAAATACACAATGCAGGATCATCCGGATTCCTCTCCTCCATTGGGCGCCCCGGGGACGCCCTTGACGACAAGATAAGTCGGGTTTCGGTTTTCACAACCCTGATAAATGGAGGCTGGACCAAATCAACCCCGACTGAACCAGGCGGAACTAAAGCAGGCTTGCGTTACCGGCGTTTGAAGGGCTCCATGCCCTTGCGCGCCAGCTCGTCGGCACGCTCGTTTTCCGGGTGGCCGGCATGGCCCTTGACCCAGTGCAGGGTGACCTTGTGGCGTTGCTGCGCCGCCTCCAGCGCCTGCCATAGTTCAACATTCTTGACCGGCTTGTTATCGGCGGTTTTCCAGCCCTTCTTTTTCCAGCCGAAAATCCACTTGGTGATGCCGTCCTTCACATAGGCGCTATCGGTATAAAGATCGACGTCGCAGGGGCTTTTCAGCGCATTGAGAGCCGAAATCGCCGCCAGCAGCTCCATGCGGTTATTGGTGGTCTCGGCCTCACCGCCGGACAGTTCCTTCTCCACCTCGCCGTAACGCAGCACGGCGCCCCAGCCGCCCGGACCGGGATTGCCGGAGCAGGCGCCATCGGTGAAAATATCGACATGTTTCATTCGCCCGCCAGCCCATATTCGGCGACAGTGGCGATGGAACGGTGGAACCGCAGCTTGCGCAGATATTCCAGCGGGTCCTTCTTGACCACCAGCGCGCCCTCCGGCGTCGTCAGCCAGTCATAAAGGCGGGTGAGGAAGAAACGCAGCGCCGAACCGCGCGCCAGCAGTGGCAGCGCTTCCAGTTCCGCCTCGCTCAGCGGGCGCACCGACTGGTAACCTTCCAGCAGCGCCTTGCCCTTGGTGACGTTGTAAGCGCCATCCTTTTCGAAGCACCAGGCATTGAGGCAGATCGACACGTCATAAGCGAGCAGGTCGTTGCAGGCGAAATAAAAATCGATCAGGCCGGACAGTTCATCGCCGAGGAAAAACACATTGTCCTGGAACAGATCCGCATGGATGACGCCGGCGGGCAGATCCTTCGGCCAATGGGCGGCGAGATAATCGATCTCGGGACGGATCTCGTCCCTCAGGCCCTTCTCCACCTCATCGGCGCGGTCCTCGGATTTGTCCCACAGCACCTTCCAGCCTTCGACGGAGAGCGCATTCGGGCGCTTGATTTCGAACCCCTCGCCGGCCAGATGCATCGCGGCCAGCGCCTTGCCGACTTCACGGCAATGTTTTGCCTCCGGCTTTCTCAGCCACATGCCTTCGAGGAAGGAGATGAGCGCCGCCGGGCGGCCCGACAGTTCGCCCAGCAACTCGCCATCCTTGCGCGGCAGCGGCAGGGGGCAGGACAGGCCCTTGGCAGCCAGATGCTGCATGAGACCGAGGAAGAAGGGCAGATCGTTTTTTTCCACGCGCTTTTCATAAAGTGTCAGGATCAGCGGGTCCCCGGTGGTGTGCAGCAGGAAATTGGAGTTTTCGACGCCTTCGGCAATGCCCTTGTAGGAGGTCAGGCTGCCGACGTCATATTGCGTGAGGAAATTCCTCAGATCATCTTCGGTGATGTCCGTATAAACTGCCAATTTCAAATCTCTTGGTGAAGGATGGAATGGAAATCTCGGGTGAGGATGGCGTATGTGGGGAAAACCGCCCACATCAGCACCACCCCGCTTTAAATACCGGCGGCGCTTTTCGGCGGCAGGGCGTTGCTGGCATTGCCGTTGACGAAAGCCATGTCGTCGGTCGTCAGCTCGATGCTGCGCAACTCGCGATTGACGAGGAAATGTTCCGTCTCCTCAACCGTCACGGCGAGATCGAGCGTGGTATCGAAACGCGCCTTGAAGGCCTCGATGATCTCATCAACGATGACCTCAGGCGCCGATGCGCCAGCTGAAAGGCCGACGGTGCGGATATCGCCGATTTCATTCCAGTCGATTTCCGAGGCCCGCTGCACCAGCACGGAGCGCTTGGCACCGGCGCGCAGTGCCACTTCCACCAGCCGCTTGGAATTTGAAGAATTGGGTGCGCCGACAACGATGAAGAGGTCGCAGCCGGGGGCCGCCTGTTTCACCGCATCCTGCCGGTTGGTGGTTGCGTAACAGATGCTGTCGGCTGCGGGCGCCTGAATGGCCGGGAAACGTTCCTGCAGCCTGGCGATGACACCGGCGGTATCATCGACCGAAAGCGTCGTCTGGGTGACGAAGCCGAGATTTTCGCGGTCCGCCGGCTCGTAACGGCCGGCATCTTCCACCGTCTCGATCAGCGAGACCGTTCCTTCCGGAAGCTGGCCCATGGTGCCGATGACCTCCGGGTGGCCGGCATGGCCGATCAGCACCACATGGCGGCCGAGGCGCTGGTGGCGCATGGCCTGCTTATGGACCTTGGAGACCAGCGGGCAAGTGGCATCGAGATAAAACAGATTACGCGCCTGCGCATCCTCCGGCACGGATTTCGGCACGCCATGGGCCGAGAAGACCACCGGCTGCTCGCGGTGCTCGGCGGGAATCTCGTGCAGTTCCTCTACGAAAACCGCACCCTTTGCTTCCAGCCCTTCCACCACATAGCGGTTATGCACGATTTCGTGACGGACATAGACGGGGGCGCCATAGGCCTTCAGCGCCAGCACGACGATCTGGATCGCCCTGTCCACGCCCGCGCAAAAGCCGCGCGGTCCGCACAGCCTTATCGTCAAAGGGGGTTTGGAAACAGCGATGTTCATTCCAGCTCCTTGGCCAGCTCCTTGGCCAGCTCCGTGGTCTTGCCCGATAAACGGCCCTACCGGACGGGGCGCGCTTTATTCACCCTGCGCCTTACCGTTCCGGAAATAGGCAAAACCGGCGACGATGACAAGGGCCGCCGCCAAGCCATACCACGTTATCGCATATTGCAGGTGATTGTTGGGCAAATCTATCAGCGTCACGCCGCCCTGCGGCCAGCCGCCCGGATTTGGCGCATTATCAGCATCCACGAAGAGATTGACCAGCCGGTCGGGCGGGATATCGGCACTGGATGCCATCGCCGCCAGATCCTTCCAGTAAAAGATGTTCTTGGCGATATCATTGTCCGGCAGCAGCGAGGACGGTTTTGCAACCAGCGGCGCGCGGGCCAGCCCTGTTATCGTGACCTCGCCGGAAACCTGCCCGTCAGGCCGTTTGGCCGGATCTTTCAGTTCGAAGGGCACGAAGCCGCGATTGACGAAAAGGATGCGGCCATCGGCAAGCGTCAGCGGCGTGTAGATGTAATAACCGGTCTGGCCCTGATGGGTGGCGAAGAAATGCCGCTCACGGGCATGATCGAAGGTGCCGGAAAGGCTGACCTTGCGATATTCGATATCGCCGCCGCTTTTCGCCATCGCCTCGATATCGGCAATCGTGGCCGGGCTGGCGTTGCGCCGCTCTTCGATATCGGCCAGCAGGGCCTCTTTCCAGTAGAGCCGCTTCACCTGCCAGGTGCCGAGGCCGAGAAGGATGGCAAGCGCCAGCAGCACCAGCGGCGCGGCGAACCAGACCCGTCTGTCCGCCGCCTTCATGTGGGACACCTCATTCACGATCAAGCCTGCCTTCGCTTGCATTGTTGCGGTATTGCAGCGCAATCATGATTCCTTTCAGCTTGCGCAGCAGCACGAGGGAGACAATTACCGTAAACGGCAACCAGAGCATGACATGCACCCAGACGGGCGGGGCAAAACGCTGATCGACCCAGAGCGCCAGCCCGATGACCAGAAAACCGACGATCAGCATGACAAAGACGGCCGGGCCATCGCCCGCATCGGCAAAGCCGTAATCCAGCCCGCAGGCGCTGCATGCCGGTTTCGGGGTCAGGAAACCGTCGAAAAGCCGGCCATTGCCGCAACGCGGGCAGCAGCCTTTCAGACCGACCTTGATGGGATCAACAGGTGCGAAATTGCCGTTTGATGGTTCTGACATGATGACCTCCCGCGAAGTTGCCTAACCCCTCGTCCGTCATCCCCGGGCTTGACCCGAGGACCCACGATTTCAGCGGGTTATGGATCCTCGGGTCAGGCCCGAGAATGACGTCCAATCTATTGGAAGCTTGCCTCAAAACCCGGGCATCTGTTTGTTGCTCGACGGTGCCGCGACTTTCTTCTCCCCGCCGGGGAGAAGGTGGCCCGAAGGGTCGGATGAGGGGCGAGCTGCAGGCTTATCTTCACCCTTGCCCCCTCATCCCGCTGCCGCAGACTTCTCCCCGGCGGGGAGAAGAAACAAGTGGGTCCCATTCGCTCCATAGGCAATGCCTTGCTCTGGGCGAGGCTCTATCCGGCGTCGGTTACCCGTGCACCGGCGCGCCCCAGCCACCCCAGATGTAGATGGCGAAGAACAGGAACAGCCAGACGACGTCAACGAAGTGCCAGTACCAGGCGGCAGCCTCGAAACCGAAATGCTGCTTGGGCGTGAAACCGCCGGCAATGGCGCGGAACAGGCAGACCAGCAGGAAGACCGTGCCGACGAAGACGTGGAAACCATGAAAACCGGTGGCCATGAAGAAGGTCGCGCCATAGATCGAGTTCTTGAAATCGAACGGGGCGTGAATGTACTCGTAAACCTGCACGGTGGAGAACAACACGCCGAGCGCCACGGTGAGCGCGAGGCCGCTGATCAGGCCCTTGCGGTCATTATGCAGCAGCGCATGGTGCGCCCAGGTGACGCAGGTGCCGGAAAGCAGCAGGATAACGGTGTTGTAGAGCGGCAGGTGCCAGGGATCGATGACCTCGATACCCTTGGGCGGCCATTGACCGCCGGTATATTCAAGGCGGGACGCCTGAATGGCCTCATGCGGGAAGAGGCTGGCATCGAAATAGGCCCAGAACCACGCCACGAAGAACATCACTTCCGAAGCGATGAACATGATCATGCCGTAACGCAGATGCAGCGACACGACCCGGGTGTGGCTGCCCTCATTGGCTTCCTTGATCGTATCCGCCCACCACGCATACATGGTGTAAAGCACGATGACGAGGCCGATATAGAAAAGCCAGGGATTGGCGAGTTCCGCGCCGAACAGCTTGAACGAGCCGCCCGACAGGTAACGCATGTAACAGACGCCGCCGAAGGTCAGGATGAAGGCGCCGATCGAGGCCAGAAGCGGCCAGGGGCTTGGGTCTATGATGTGGTAGTCGTGGTTCTTCTGATGCGTGTCTGCCATTGCGACAATCCCCTGGTATCTCTTCCCTGATCCGGCCTCAAGAAGGCCAGATCTCCTCTCACAATTTGCTTTCGCCAGATTCGGTCTTTACCGGCAAGGACGCAACCGGTTTTTCGGTTTTGGCCGGATAAAACGTATAGGACAGCGTCAAAGTATGAATGCTCTTGGTTTCGCGCGCCGTGGCGATGTCGGGATCGACAAAGAAAACCACCGGCATTTCCAGTGTTTCGCCCGGCTGCAGCGTCGTTTCGGTGAAGCAGAAACACTCCACCTTGTTGAAATAGGCGCCCGCCTCCATGGGCGTGACGTTGAAGACCGCCGTTCCCGTGGTCGCCACGGGCGAGCGGTTGGTCGCCTTGAAGGTCACCTGCACCGTCTCGCCGATCTTCGGCTTGACCATCCTGTCGACCGGCTGGAAATCCCAGTTGAGGCCGTTCGACGTGTTGGCGTCGAAGGTGACGTTGATGGTCTTGTCGAGGATGACGTCCGAATATTGCTCGACGCGCTGGGTCGTGCCGTTATAACCGGTGACGCGGCAGAACAGGGTGTAGAGCGGCACGGCGGCATAGGCCATGCCGATCATGGCGCAGAAGAATACGAGACAGAGCACCAGGATGGAGCGATTGCTCACCCGTTGCCTGCCGGTTCCTGCCGTCTGCGTTTCCATATTCGCCATGTCCTCCTCCTCTCCCCTCAATCGGCCCTCAATGCGAGCCGATCTTGATGATGGTGATGATGTAGAACAGCACCACCAGGCCGGCGAGCAGGACGCCGAGCGCGATGTTGCGTCCGCGTCTCGATTTTTTCTGCGCCGCGCTCAGTTCCACCGTTTCCATCACAGAACTCCCGAAATCACGGCCTTCAGGGCCGGCGCGAAATGATCGGCCAGAAGGCCGGAAAAGATGGCGAAGAGGTAAAGCACCGAATAGGCGAACATCTTCTTGGCGGGCAGCATCTTCTCGTCACCCTCGGGCATGCGCCGGACATCGAGCGAACAATAAACGAAGATCGCGCTCAGCACGGCAGCGAAAATGCCGTAACCGGCGCTTGCCAGACCCGTGAAATAAGGCGCGACGGCAGCGGCCGCCGTCAGCACGGCGTAAACGATCATCTGGTTCTTGGTAGAGCGCTCGCCCGCCACATTCGGCATCATCGGAATGCCGACGGAGCCGTAATCGCGCATCTTGAACAGCGCCAGCGCCCAGAAATGCGCAGGCGTCCACAAAAAGATGATGAGGAACAGGATGACGCTGTCAAGCGAAACACCGCCGGTGACGCAGGCCCAGCCGAGCATGGGCGGGAAAGCGCCGGCGGCACCGCCGATGACGATGTTCTGCGGTGTCGAGCGCTTCAGCCACATCGTATAAACGACGGCGTAAAAGAAGATTGTGAAGGCGAGCAGACCGGCGGCGAACCAGTTGACCGCAAGGCCGAGGATGACCACCGAAAAGGCTGACAGCGTCAATCCAAAGGCCAGGGCCTCACGCGGCGCGATGCGGCCGGAGGGGATCGGCCGCCTGGCGGTGCGGCTCATCACGGCGTCGATATCGGCATCGTACCACATGTTGAGCGCGCCGGAGGCGCCGGCGCCGACCGCGATGCAGAGGATCGCGATGATGCCGAGAACCGGGTTGATTTCGCCGGGCGCAAGCACGAGACCCGCAAAGGCCGTGAAGACGACGAGCGACATGACGCGCGGTTTCAGCAATTCGAAATAATCGCGTGCGCCGGCTTCCGAAAGTTCGGAGCCTTCTGCGCCAAGCATGTCGCGATTGTCGATAACGGTCATTTCCTGTCCTGTTTTCTTTCAGATGACGCTTGCCGCGGCATCTCCTGCACCGGCCCGAAAAACGAAGATGATTTCCGGCATGCGCGGCGCGTCAGTTCATGGGTCCGAATGTCACGACACGGTCGACATCGGGTCGAACCGATGCCTTTCGCCGGCGTTTCGCCACGCCCATTCCGCCACTCGTCTGCGCCTGCTTATTCATAAAGGCCAAACTTGGCATTTATCACATCCGCGCATGTATCATGTCGGACGACGCGCTTCGCTTGGACAAAATGTCACGCAGCAACGGACCCACCTGCCTTCGGAAACGGCATGGAGGAAACCATGCCGTCCCGCTTTTCAGCAACCGGAATGCACAAGCCTTGCCTGCGCCTTCCGGCCCGCGCATCAACGAATGCGCGGAAGCTGTTCCCACTGGTGGTAAGGCGGCGGCGAAGACAGCTGCCATTCGAGTGTCGTTGCACCTTCACCCCAGGGATTGTTGCCGGCGATCCGCTTCTTGGCGAAGGCTTCCCAGACGCCGAAGAGGAAGATGCCCACGGCAACGGCCGAGATATAGGAACCGTAGGACGATACCATGTTCCAGCCGGCATAGGCATCGGGATAATCGATGTAGCGGCGCGGCATGCCGGCGAGACCGAGGAAGTGCTGCGGGAAGAAGATCAGGTTCACGCCGACGAACATGACCCAGAAATGCAGCTTGCCGATGAACTCGCTGTACATGTAGCCGGTGATCTTCGGGAACCAGTAATACCAGCCGGCGAAGATCGCGAAGACGGCGCCGAGCGACAGGACGTAGTGGAAGTGAGCCACGACGTAATAGGTGTCGTGCAGCGAACGGTCGAGACCGGCATTGGCGAGCTGCACGCCGGTAACGCCACCGACCGTGAACAGGAAGATGAAGCCGATCGCCCAGACCATCGGGGTCGAGAAGGTCAGCGAACCGCCCCACATCGTCGCGATCCACGAGAAGATCTTGATACCCGTCGGCACCGCGATGACCATGGTGGCGAAGACGAAGTAGCGCTGCGCCTCGAGCGACAGGCCGACCGTATACATGTGGTGCGCCCAGACGATGAAGCCGACCGCGCCGATGGCGACCATGGCATAGGCCATGCCGAGATAACCGAAGACCGGCTTCTTGGAGAAGGTGGACACGATGTGGCTGATGATGCCGAAGCCGGGCAGGATCAGGATGTACACTTCCGGATGGCCGAAGAACCAGAACAGGTGCTGGTAGAGGATCGGATCACCGCCGCCTTCCGGCGAGAAGAACGCCGTGCCGAAGTTGCGGTCGGTCAGAAGCATGGTGATGCCACCCGCCAGAACCGGCAGCGACAGCAGGAGCAGGAACGCGGTGACCAGAACCGACCAGGCAAACAGCGGCATCTTGTGCAGCGTCATGCCCGGGGCGCGCATGTTGAGAATGGTGGTGATGAAGTTGATCGCGCCGAGGATCGAAGATGCGCCGGCGACGTGCAGCGAGAAGATCGCAAGATCCACCGCCGGTCCGGGCATACCGCTCGTCGATAGCGGCGGATACATGGTCCAGCCGCCGCCTACACCATAAGCACCCGCCGGGCCTTCGACGAAGAGCGACAGGAGCAGCAGGATGAAGGCCGGAACGATCAGCCAGAAGGAAATATTGTTAAGGCGCGGGAAAGCCATGTCAGGAGCGCCGATCATGATCGGGATCATCCAGTTGGCAAAACCGCCGATCATCGCCGGCATGACCATGAAGAAGATCATGATGAGCGCGTGCGCGGTGGTGAACACGTTGAACATGTGCTTGCCGCCGTCGATGGCGGCGTCGCCCTCGAAGCCGTAAACCATGGAGGCCAGACCGTGGAATATCTGGATGCCCGGCT
Source organism: Rhizobium sp. UGM030330-04 (assembly GCF_003208455.1). NCBI lineage: Bacteria > Pseudomonadati > Pseudomonadota > Alphaproteobacteria > Hyphomicrobiales > Rhizobiaceae > Rhizobium > Rhizobium sp. UGM030330-04. The sequence continues at coordinate 88,715 of NZ_QKML01000005.1, read as the reverse complement.
CCTGCAGCTCCATGCGCATGACGACGGAAAGCCCGCCGCCGACAATACCGGCGATGATCGCGAAGATCAGATAGAGCGTGCCGATGTCCTTGTGGTTCGTCGACAGGAACCAGCGGGCGAAAAAGCCCGGCTTATGGGAATGATGCGCGTCATGCGAATGATCGTCATGAGCGGAATGACCATGCGAGTGATGATCGTCGTGTGCGGAAGGTCCAGCCATTGTCCTCACTCCAAGTCGTCAGTTGGTTTCGTTGGCGGCAACGTCAAGCGTGCGCGGAGCGCCGTCGACGGAGGCCATCAGTGCCCGGTTCGCGCCGTTCAGATCGGAAGCGGCGGCGGCGTGCCAGGCGTTGTACTGCTGTTCGGAAACCACCCGAATGGCGATGGGCATGAAGGCGTGGTCCTTGCCGCAAAGCTCGGAACATTGGCCGTAATAAAGGCCTTCCTTCTCCGGCTTGAACCAGGTTTCGTTGAGGCGGCCCGGAACGGCGTCGATCTTGACGCCGAAAGCCGGCATGGCGAAGGCGTGGATGACGTCGGTCGGCGCCGCCGTCACCAGAAGGCGCACGGTCTTGCCGACAGGAACGACCATTTCATTGTCGACCGCGAGAAGACGCGGATAGCGGGCCTTGTCCTCCTTGCCCGCGGCAGCGCGATCCTGATCCTTCAGCATGTAGCTGTCGAAGGAGAGCGGCTCGGCGCCCTCGGCCGCGGCATATTCATAGCTCCACAGCCATTGCGTGGCGGTTGCCTTCAGCGTCAGGTCCGGGTTTTCCGGCTGCGTCAGCTGCGCGTTCAGAAGATTGAACGAGGGGAAAGCGAGGAACAGGAGAATGAGAACAGGCGCGAGCGTCCACACCACCTCGATCGTGGTGTTGTGGCTGGTCTTGGAAGCCACCGGATTTTTCGCTGCGCGGAACTTCAGGGCAACGATGATGAGCAGCGCAAGAACGAAAAGCGTAACCGGAACAATGAACCACAATGTATATTGTTCGAACCAGCGTATTTCGTGCATGATCGGCGTGGCGGCCTCCTGCATGCCCATTTGCCAATGCACCGGCTGATCGGCGTGGGCGCCGACAGCCGTGAGCAGACAGGTCATCCCCGCCAGTGCTGCGTAAATCCTATTCCTCACGGTACCCTCTCCCTCACGCGTCTGATCTAGATCAATCACAGACGCAGAATCCATGCTAATGGTACTAACTTCAAACCACAGTTTGTCCTCTGCCGCAATATGCGTCAGGACACGGATGTGAGCCAATTTTGCCATTGGTCAATTGGCGGTCGACTTTCCCGCACCCGATGTCCGGCAGGACAGGCCGAACGGGCTTTCCGCCGGTCAAAACCGGGCATGGCCCGATTTTCCCGACGGTTTGGCTGCCGGATAATGAATGCCGCGCCGGCAAATCGGGTGCGCGCAAAGCGGGAACAGGTCCTATTTCCGCCCAACTCCGCTGGAATTGAAGGCCCGAGGCTTTTTTTTCCGGATTATGGCGTCAAAATAGCCGCACTGATTCGAATCCCAGAGGTATCCATGCGTCTTTCCCCGCTCGCGCGCACTTTTCTTGCCGCCGCCGGTCTTGCCATCATCGCCCCCGCCGCAGCGGCGCTGGCGCAACAGCAGCCGCCCGGCACGCCGAAGTCGACGCATGGCGCATGGTCTGTCATCTGCGACAAGCCGGCCGGCGCATCCGAAGAGCAATGCGCCCTGATGCAGAACGTGATTGCCGACGACCGCCCGGAAGTGGGGCTTTCGGTGGTGGTGCTGAAGACCGCCGACCGCAAGTCGCGCATCCTGCGTATCCTCGCGCCGCTTGGCGTGCTGCTGAAGGACGGCATGGAGCTTTATATCGACAACAACAATATCGGCCGCGCTTATTTCACCCGCTGCTTCTCCGAAGGCTGCTATGTGGAAGTGGATATTGACGACGAGCTGCTGAAGGTGCTGCGCGCCGGCAAGAACGCTGTCTTCGCGCTGCGCGAATCCGTCGACCAGGACCGCGTCGGCATTCCGATCGAGCTGACCGGCTTTGCCGAAGGCTACGACGCACTGCCGTAACGTCTCGTCATCAACGGGCAGCCTTGCGTCTGCCCGCTCCAGTGCCTAAATCGGTCATTGAACGATAATGACTGGAGCCTCCCATGACCGACGATCTTGTAAAACTCTTCGATTGCGATGAAACGCAATTGCGCAAGCTCGTCGGAGAGGCGCTCGTCGGCGCCGACGATGGCGAACTCTTCATCGAACATGCCCAGGCCGAATCACTGACCTTCGACAATGGCCGGCTCAAGGGCGGCTCCTTCAACACCGATCAGGGTTTTGGCCTGCGCGCCGTTGCCGGCGAGACGGTGGGTTACGCCCATGCCGGTGAGCTTTCCGAAGGTGCGCTGAAGCGCGCTTCGGATGCGGTGGGCGCCGTCACGCGCGGATATTCCGGTTCCTATGCCGCCGCACCCCAGCGTACCAACAAGAAGCTCTATGGCGACGAAAACCCGATCGGCAGCCCGAGCTTTGAGGAAAAGGTGAAGCTGCTCACCGATATCGATGCCTATCTGCGTGATAAGGACCCGAACGTCCGGCAGGTGACGGCGACGATTTCCGCAAGCTGGCAGGTGGTGGATATTCTGCGCGCCGATGGCCATCGCGTCAGCGATATACGCCCGATGACCCGCATCAATATTTCCGTCGTCGCCGGCGAAGGCGACCGGCAGGAAAGCGGCTCTTACGGCATTGGCGGCCGCGTCGGCTTCGGCGATTTCATTACCACGGAAAGCTGGCAGCGCGGCGCGGATGAGGCGCTGCGCCAGGCGCTCGTCAACCTCACCGCCATCGATGCACCGGCCGGCACCATGGATGTGGTGCTGGGCTCCGGCTGGCCGGGCGTGATGCTGCATGAAGCGGTCGGTCACGGTCTGGAAGGCGATTTCAACCGCAAGAAGACCTCGGCCTTTGCCGGCCTGATGGGCGAGATGGTGGCCGCCCCCGGCGTCACCGTCGTGGATGACGGCACCATCGACAGCCGTCGCGGTTCGCTCACCATCGACGACGAAGGTACGCCATCCGCTTATAATGTGCTGATCGAGAATGGCAGGCTGGTGGGCTATATGCAGGACCGCCAGAACGCCCGGCTGATGGGCGCGAAGGCCACCGGCAACGGCCGCCGGCAGGGTTATGCCCATGTGCCGATGCCGCGCATGACCAATACCTACATGCTATCGGGCGACAAGACGCCGGAAGAGATCATCGCCTCGGTCAAAAAGGGTATCTATGCCGTGTCCTTCGGCGGCGGACAGGTGGATATTACATCAGGCAAATTCGTATTCGGCTGCACCGAGGCTTACCTCATCGAAAACGGCAGGATCGGCGCGCCGGTGAAGGGCGCCATGCTGATCGGCAACGGACCTGATGCGATGAAGCGCGTCTCGATGATCGGCAATGATTCCAAACTGGATACGGGCATCGGCAATTGCGGCAAGGCCGGGCAATGGGTGCCGGTCGGCGTTGGCCAACCGCATCTGCGCATGGACCAGATCACCGTTGGCGGTACGAAGGCGTAAGGAATTCGGAGTTGGATCACTGCGGTCTGTCCCAAATTCCGTCATACCGGCCCTGAGCCGGTATCCAGCCGACGCGCGTCTGCGCGGCGAGAAGAGTCTTGTCCGCCCCAGGACTTGGGCTGGCTGGATGCCGGATTCAGTCCGGCATGACGGCAGAGAGAGTTGCGGTCACGCGAAACGTTGAGCCTGCCGCAGCAATCCCAGCCCATAACCTTGCACATGGCTGCCATGATGAGGTTTCCTCTGGCACCTCACCGAGAAGACGATAAGATCACCCTCACGGCAGGCCCTCCTCCCACCGCCGGGCCTGCGCGGCACAAGGAGACCATGACCATCATACGCAATGCCCTCGTCCCGGAACTTGCCGTCACCGACTGGCTGAAAAGCCGCGCCTTTTATTGCGACCTGATCGGTTTTCATGTGGTTTATGAGCGTCCCGAAGAGGGCTTCGCCTATCTTGCCCTCGATGAGGCCCAGGTGATGATCGACCAGATCGGTGCGACCCGGACCTTCGTGGCTGATAATGCCGGGCTGGAATTTCCGCTGGGTCGCGGCATGAACCTGCAGCTGGCCGTTCCTTCCCTGCAACCCATTCTCACGCGGCTGGAGCGGTCCTCGATCGATCTCGTCCTGGCGCCGGAAGAGAAGTGGTACAGGCGCGGCACGGTCGAGGTCGGAAATCGGCAATTCATCGTCGCCGATCCCGACGGTTATCTGATCCGCCCGTTCGAGAGCCTGGGCGAACGCCCCTTCCGGTTCGGTTAAGCCCATGCTGCCCTTTCGCCCGCATGCGGTTGTTTTCGACATGGACGGATTGCTGATTGAAAGCGAGGTGCTTTATCGCGATTCATTTCTGGCGGCTTCGGAGGAAGGCGGCCATGGAATGCAGGTCGAAACCTACCAGAAAGTCTGTGGCAGTCCCTGGGATGTCATCACCGGCACCATCTTTGCCGATTATGGTGCGGATTTTCCCATGGATGCTTTTCGCGACGCGTGGCTGCGGCATCTCGGTGTGATGATGGCGGAGGGTGTGGCGCTGAAACCCGGCGTCGCCGAAATCCTCGATCTTCTCGACCGGCTGGATATCCGCCGCGCCATCGCGACATCTTCGCAGCACACATCGGTCACACGCCATCTCGGCCCTTACGATCTTCTCAGGCGCTTCGACACCATCGTGGCGCGCGGCGATTATACCGAACCGAAACCCGCACCCATGCCCTATCTCACCGCCGCAAAGCGCCTCGGCCTTGAGCCGGGCCGCTGCCTTGCGCTGGAAGATTCCTATTCCGGTGTGCGCTCGGCCGCTTCGGCCGGCATGATGACGATCATGGTGCCGGATGTGGCGCCGCCGACCGAAGAAATGCGGGAAAAGTGCGTTGCCGTCATGGGCGATCTCCATGCGGTGGCAGACATGCTGCAAGACGCACGGCTTTTACGGATCTGAAAAGTGGGCCATGGTGTGAATGCGCGTCACACGCCTTTCGCCATTTGGACTTATAGCGGAGGTCGTAACGGCCGGAACGCCGATATTGGTCAGGCGCCTCCGTCGGCGCATCCATAACCGGAGTGGTCATGCTGCTTGTCGCCGTGTCGCTCGCAACGCTTATATTGCTCGCTCTCTCCGCGTTTCAGGTCACCCTCGCCGCCGGTGCGCCTTTCGGCCGTTTTGCCTGGGGCGGCGCAAGCCGTGTGCTGCCGGTCAGGCAAAGAATTGCAAGTGTCGCTTCTCTTGCGATCTATGGCCTTATGGCGTCTTTTCCGCTGCAAAAGGCAGGCTTCGCAACGATCTGGCCGGCAAGCTGGATCGAACCCGGCATCTGGATCATCGCCTGCTATCTTGCGGTGAGCATTGGATTGAACGCAATGTCGAAGAGCCGCGCAGAACGGCTGGTCATGACCCCGGTAGCCGCCGTTCTTGCGATCCTGTTCTTTATCGTCTCGCTGTCATAAAAAAACAGACCAAAGGCACGATGCCGCAACGATTGAGCCTTTTCAGCGGATCGTCAGCTCCCAGGCCTGAAACGCCATTTTCGCTCGATCGCTCCTTCAATATCGAGACCGTTATAATGGGCCAGCAACAGCACATGGCCGAGGAGATCGGCGGTTTCGTCGGCCAGATCCCGCTTCATCTCCTCTTTGCTCCTGCCCTTGATGCGCCCCCGCCCCGTCAGCCGGTTCCAGGCCTGCGTGACCTCGCCAATCTCTTCCTGAAGCTTCAGCATGTACCAGTCCGGGTCGCGGAATATTCCGTTTTCAGCAGCATATTTTTGCGAGGCCTCTTCAAACCGACGCATCATGTCAGCAAACATTTGTTCATCCTTTGTTCGTGCGTTACAACTCTAACCACGATTCTCCGGCCGCGTCGATCCGAAAGGATGTTTCGCGACCCGGAACGGAAATCTCCGCGACAGATGCCCGCCGTCGCGATAGGAACAGTCATTCGAAACAGTGCCGTCACCCATGCCTTATCTCGATTTTTTCTCGTCCCTCATCACCGCCCATAGCCCGTCGCTGCTGGCCATGTTTGCGGGTGCGGCGTTTCTCGCCGGTCTCGCCCGCGGCTTTTCCGGCTTCGGCGCAGCACTCATCTTCATTCCGCTGGCAAGCGCGATCGTCGGACCGCGCATCGCGTCAGCGGTTCTGCTGGTGGTGGACGGCGTGTTGACGCTTGGCATGATACCGCCAGCCTTTCGCATGGCGGACCGGCGCGAGGTTTTCACCATGGCGGCAGGCGCACTTGTCGGCGTGCCGCTTGGAACCCTGCTGCTTTCCCATGGCGATCCGTTGACCCTGCGCTGGATCATTTCCACCGTGGTCGTTGTGCTTCTGTTGTTTCTGCTGTCCGGCTGGCGATATAGCGGGCGGCCGAAGACGCCTCTGACCCTGTTTACCGGGTTTCTGGCCGGGCTGTTTTCGGGTGCGGCGCAACTGGGTGGGCCGCCCGTGGTTGCCTATTGGCTTGGCGGGGCGCTCAAAGGCGCCTTCGTGCGCGCCAATGTCATTCTTTATTTCGCGGTTTCGACCGTGATTTCGACGGCAAGCTATTTTTTCGGTGGTCTTTTCACCGCCGATGTCTTCGTTTTTTTCCTGCTGGCCCTGCCGTTTTACGGGGCGGGTCTTTATGCCGGCGCGCGCCTGCACGGATTTGCCGATGAGGCCGCATTCAGGCGCATCTGTTACGGCCTGATCGCCATTTCCGCCGTCATCGGCCTGCCGCTGTTCGATTCGCTGTTGAAATAGGCAGGCCGCACCGGCCTGCCCTCCCCGCCGTCAAGGATACATACGAACCTTGGACCACGGCGCATCCGGCGTCTCGCGGCGGAATTCGACGCGGTCGTGCAGGCGGAATTTGCGGTCGTGCCAGAATTCGATGCTGACCGGGCGAATGCGGAAACCGGACCAGTAGGGCGGGCGCGGAATATCGCCGATGGCATATTTGGCGGTATATTCGGCCACCGCCTTTTCCAGCGCGAAACGGCCTTCCAGCGGTCGCGACTGTTTGGAGGCCCAGGCGCCGATGCGGCTGCCGCGCGGGCGGGAGGCGTAATAGGCATCCGCCTCCTCGTCGCTGACGATCTCCACCTCGCCGCGCAGGCGCACCTGCCGGCGGAGACTCTTCCAGTGGAAACACATGGCCGCTTTTTTCTGGCCAAGAATCTCCCGGCCCTTCTGGCTTTCGAAATTGGTGTAGAAGACGAAACCGCGATCGTCGACGTCCTTCAACAGCACCATACGCACATTCGGCAGGCCGTTTTCATCGACGGTTGCGAGCGCTACCGCGTTCGGATCGTTGATTTCGGAAGCCGTCGCATCCTTCAGCCATTCGGCAAAAAGGGTGAAAGGTTCATTTTCTTCCGTGAAGTCACTGGATGTTAACTCCGTTTCCGACATATTGACTAAAATGCTCCCGAGCTGATTTGGACCCCAGAGATGATCTCTGGTGAAAGATGGTGACCGTCATAGCAAAGTCGAACAGTCGAACAAAGAGCCTCCTTTCGTCGATAGCGGAAGTTTCCGCCGTCGTGTCAATGCTTGTGGTGCTGAGCGGATGCGTCAGCCTCGATCTGTTCGGCGGCGACAAGGTCGACCGCTCGCTTTCCACGGCTTCCGTTCCCAACCAGCCCAACAATGCCGCACAGACCGACGATGCGACCATCCGCAACGCGGTGACATCGGCCGATCTTGCCAAACTTGCCGATCAGCCGCTGCCCTGGGCCAATGCCGCCACCGGCAGTGCCGGTGTTGTCACCGCCATTCACGAAGACAAGTCCAGCGGCTTCGTCTGCCGCGATTTCAGGACGACACGCCACTCCTTCGAGGGCGTCGCGGCTTATGCCGGCCAGGCCTGCCTGTCGGAAACCGGCGAATGGCTGCTCACCCGCTTCGAACAGAAATAATCTATTTACCTTGGCGCATGGAATAAAGCCGGGTGCTGCGCGGCGCGCTTCCTGCGTAAAGGAGTGATTAGCAACTTATTGCAACAGTCGACGTTGATTAAACCGAGGGCGTGCAGGCGAATGATCGCGGGCATCCCTTTTCGGAGGGGTTAGTTTCAGGATTGCGCCATGAAAGGCGGCAGGCGCCTGAGCCAACGTAACTGGTGTTTCGCATGCGCGATCCATATTCGATCCTCGGCGTGAAACGTGACGCCCGCCATGAGGAAATCAAGGCCGCCTGGCGCACGAAGGCGAAAACCGTCCATCCGGACGCCAATCGCGACGACCCCGATGCCTCGGCGCGATTCGCCGAGATCGGGCAGGCCTATGATCTCCTGAAAGACCCCAAGAAGCGCGATCTTTACGATCAGGCCCGCAAGGCGGCCGAGAAGAAGCAACGCGGCGAAACCATCATGCAACAGCGGGAAGCGGCGCGCGAGGCTGCCGAACGCGCCAAGGCCGCTGAAAAGCTGATGGAGGAACTGGCCCGCGCGGATGCCCGCAACCGGGCGCAAAACGGCCAGAGGGCCGACGCGAAGGCGGAAACGGCGGAGGATGTGGTCGAGCGGATTTTCGGCGCCGAGGCGCAGAACGATCCCAAGGTGCAGCAGGCGGCGGAAGCGGCGAAGGCCGCGGCCAGCGCAGCGAAAGGCGACGCGCCGGCAAGCGGCGAGACGCTTCAGCCCGGCGCGGTTGACGACAAATCCGTCCCCTCCTCGCTTGCCGCCAATCTCTTCAGCGCGCTCGTGCGCCGGTTCCGCACACCGCAGCCGGTTCCCGAAAAGGCACCCGACATCACGGCGGAAGCCACCGTCACGGTCGCCGATTTTCTGGAGCGCAGATGGATCACCGTGGCGCTTGCCGACGAACGCGAAGTGCGTTTCCAGCTTGAAGCCGGCATGACGGACGGCCATGTGGTGCGGCTGAAGGGACAGGGGCTGAAGCTCCCCAACATGGCGCGTGGTGATCTGGCCGTGACCCTGCTTTCGGCCCGCGACGACGCCTTTTCCCTTCGCGGCTTCGATATTCACACCACGCTCCCGCTCTCGCTCAGCGATGCGGTTCTCGGCTGCGAAACGAAAGTCCGCACGCCGCTTGGCGAAGAAAATCTCACCATTCCGGCCTGGTCGGGTTCGGATCGCGTGCTGCGGCTTGCCGGCAAAGGCCTTGCCGACGGCACGGGCGGACAGGGCGATCTTGTCATAGAATTGCGCATCATCCTGCTTGAAAAGCCGGACGAGAAGGTGACCGACCTCATGCGGCACATGCGCGAAGGCCTCTATTTGTGAAAGTTTTGCAAATAGCCGGGACAACGCACCCTTTGTTACGCTCCCTAACAGTTGATGATCTTTGGCAATCTTGAACAGGATTGCAGCCTATGCCATAGGCAGGATCAATCGAAAGTATCAGGGAGCATAAAATGGCTCAGGCATCCGGCCTCATGGCTGGCAAACGCGGCCTCATCATGGGCGTCGCCAATAATCGTTCAATCGCTTGGGGCATTGCAAAGGCCTGCGCGGACGCAGGTGCGGAACTCGCGCTCACCTGGCAGGGCGATGCGCTGAAGAAGCGCGTCGAGCCGCTGGCACAGGAACTCGGCGCCTTCATGGCCGGCCACTGTGACGTGACCGATCTCGAGACGATCGACGCCGTTTTTGCTTCGCTGGAAAAGCACTGGGGCAAGATCGACTTCGTCGTGCACGCCATTGCGTTTTCCGACAAGGACGAGCTGACGGGCCGTTACCTCGACACCAGCCGCGACAATTTCAACCGCACGATGGATATTTCCGTCTTCTCGCTGGCCGCCGTCGCCAAGCGTGCCGAGCCTGTCATGAATGACGGCGGCTCGATCATCACGCTCACCTATTACGGTGCCGAGAAGGTCATGCCGAACTACAACGTCATGGGCGTGGCCAAGGCCGCTCTCGAGGCCAGCGTGCGTTATCTCGCCGTCGACCTCGGCAATCGCGGCATCCGCGTCAACGCCGTTTCCGCCGGCCCGATCAAGACGCTTGCCGCTTCCGGCATCGGCGACTTCCGTTATATTCTCAAGTGGAACGAATATAATGCGCCGCTGAAGCGCACCGTTTCCATCGAGGAAGTCGGCAAGTCGGCGCTTTACCTGCTGTCCGATCTTTCGACCGCGGTGACCGGTGAAATCCACCATGTCGATTCCGGTTATCACACCATCGGCATGAAGGCGGTGGATGCGCCTGACATTTCGGTGGTGAAGGACTGACCATCAGGAATGCTTGAAACAGGGGTATCGCCTTGCTCGTCTATGTGATCCGGCACGGACAAACGGACTGGAATGCGATACGCCGGCTTCAGGGCCAGAAAGACATTCCGCTCAACGATTTCGGCCGCCAGCAGGCGGTCGGCAATGGCAGGCTGCTCGCCCATTTGCTCGGCGAGCAGGCCACGGATTTCGACTATGTGGCAAGCCCGCTTGGGCGCACGCGCGAAACCATGGAACTGATGCGCGGCGCGATGGGTCTCGACCCCCTTGCCTACCGCACCGACGACCGCCTGATCGAAGTTTCCTTCGGCGACTGGGAGGGGCAGACCCTGCCGGAACTCAAAAAAGAGTTTCCCGACCGGGTGAAGGCGCGCAAGGCCAACAAGTGGGATTTCATTCCTCCCGGCCAGGACGCCGAAAGCTATGAAATCCTCTCCTGGCGCATCGGCGCATGGCTCTCCTCCGTGGACAGGCCCACAGTCTGCGTCTGCCACGGCGGCGTCATCCGCTCGATCTTCCGGCTGGTCTCTGGCATGGACAAGGATGAGGCATCACGCACGCAAATCCCGCAGGACCGGATTTTGAAGGTTGAGATCGACGGGAACAGTGCGGAGTGGGTGTCGTGAGGGATCAGGCAGCATAAGCCTCCGCACCGTCCTCCTTGATACGCTTTTATTTGGCTAAACGTCGCCGCTCATTTCTTCTCCCCCCCGGGGAGAAGAAAGCTAGATGCACCCGCTCGTTTCACAACGGAGGTTTAGCATAAGGGCTGAGTAAGGGGCTGGTCTTACTCAACGACCTGAAGATCGTCGACCACGCGTTTCCCGTCCACTTCCGTGTAGAAAACCACGACCTTCACACCCGCCTTCAGGCCTTCGAAGTTGAACTCTTCCGGCACGCGATAGGTCTTGCCGTCGTTGAGCGTAATGCTCAGCCCGTTCGCATCGATCTTGCTGATCGTGCCTTCCACGTCGACGCTCTGGGCGAAGCTGTTGATGGGCATCAGCAGGTTGGCGGTGGCCAGAAGGGCGGCAATCATCATACGCATCGATCTAGCTTTCGTGGATTTGCGTGAAAACCTTACATGCATGAAGAATTGCCTTTCGAATGTGGCGGAAATTGCCCGCAACCATGACATTTTCGGCCCAATTGATGAACGGATTTGGGATCGTGTTCAAGCCGTTAGTGATTTTTACACCGCATTTCGCAGCAATATTGGAAAACTGCGGATTAGCGTGGAAAACGACGGCGCTTTTACATTTTCGTCATTTCGAAAAACATCTTCGCCCGGCGCGAATCGCCGCCCCCAACCTCAGTAATGTGCGTGCCACAGGGATGAGGGCAGAGAGCTGCCATAGCCCGCACCGCACTTATCCGGCCACTGAGAAAGAAAGGCTTTTGCCTTGCCCGGATTTTCCACTAAGACAAATTCGCTTGTTTCAAACGGCGCTGTCCACAGGCGCCCTGTTTTCCGGTTTTGAGAACTATGTCGCATAACAGCTTCGGTCATCTATTTCGCGTTACCACCTGGGGAGAAAGCCACGGGCCGGCACTCGGCTGCGTGGTGGATGGCTGCCCGCCCGGCCTGCGGTTTACCCTTGCCGAGGTGCAGCACTGGATGGACAAGCGCAAACCCGGCCAGAGCCGTTTCGTCACCCAGCGTCGCGAGGATGATATCGTCAAGGTCCTTTCCGGCGTGATGCTGGATGAGGACGGCGAGACGATGATAACGACGGGCACGCCGATTTCCATGCTGATCGAAAACACCGACCAGCGTTCCAAGGATTATGGCGAGATCGCCAAGCGATTCCGCCCCGGCCATGCGGATTTCACCTATGATCTGAAATACGGCATTCGCGACTATCGCGGCGGCGGGCGTTCTTCCGCACGCGAGACGGCGGCGCGTGTCGCTGCCGGTGCGATCGCCCGCAAGGTGGTGCCGAGCCTCAATGTGCGCGGCGCGCTGGTGCAGATCGGCAAGCACAAGATCAACCGCGATAACTGGGACTGGGATCAGGTCGACCAGAACCCGTTCTTCTGCCCGGACGCGGCGATGGTGCCTGTCTGGGAAGAGTATCTAGACAGCATTCGCAAGGCAGGCTCCTCGATTGGCGCCGTCGTGGAAGTGGTGGCGGAAGGCGTTCCCGCCGGCATCGGCGCTCCCATTTATGCCAAGCTCGATCAGGATATCGCCTCCAGCCTGATGTCGATCAACGCCGTCAAGGGCGTGGAGATCGGCGAAGGTTTCGCCTCGGCCGAGCTTTCCGGCGAGGAAAATGCCGACCAGATGCGCATGGGCAATGACGGCAAGCCGATTTTCCTGTCCAACCACGCCGGCGGCATTCTGGGCGGTATTGCGACCGGTGAGCCTGTCATCGCCCGCTTCGCCATCAAGCCCACCTCCTCCATTCTGACGGAGCGCCTGTCGATCGATACCGACGGCAATAATGTCGATGTGCGCACCAAGGGCCGCCACGACCCCTGCGTCGGCATTCGCGCGGTGCCGATTGGTGAGGCGATGGTGGCCTGCACCGTTGCCGACCATTATCTGAGGGATCGCGGCCAGACCGGCCGTTTGAAATAAGGGGGATCGTCATGGCCTATGACCAGAAACGCGTCGTGGACGCCATCCGCGCTTTCGAAGCCGGTGAAATCGTTGTCGTGACCGACGATGACGACCGCGAGAACGAAGGCGATCTGATCATTTCGGCAGTTCACTGCACGCCTGAAAAAATGGCGCTGATCGTGCGCCATACCTCCGGCATCGTCTGTGCGCCCATGCCGCGCGAGGAGGCGAAGCGACTGAACCTCAACGCCATGGTGGCGGAAAATGACAGCGCCCATACGACGGCCTTTACCGTCAGCGTCGATTTCAAGCACGGCACAACGACGGGCATTTCCGCCGATGACCGCACCCTGACGGTGCGCAATCTCGCCAACCCCAATGTCGGCGCTTCCGACTTCACCCGGCCGGGCCATATCTTCCCGCTGATTTCCCGCGAGGGCGGCGTCTTGATGCGCTCCGGCCATACCGAAGCGGCGGTCGATCTCTGCCGTCTCGCCGGCCTGCCGCCCATCGGCGTCATCAGCGAACTGGTGAATGACGATGGCAGCGTGATGCGCGGCCCGCAGGTGCTGGATTTTGCCGACAAACACGGCATGAAACACGTTTCGGTCGCCGATCTCATCGCCTATCGCCAGCGCAAGGAAACGCTGGTGGAGATGGAATCCTCCTTCACCATCGAAACGCCCTTCGGGCCGGCCAAGGCGCAGACCTATTCCCTGCCCTGGGATCCGATGCAGCACATGGCGGTGATTTTCGGTGACATCCGCGATGGCATTGACATTCCCGTTCGCCTGCACCCCGAAAACGTCGCCGACGACGTTTTCGGCGACCGCCAGCCGGTGCGGCATTATATGCAGAAGATCGCCGAGGAAGGCCGCGGTGTCATCGTCTATCTGCGCGAAGGCTCCGTCGGCGTCGGCCAGGTGGCCGGACGCCGCAAGGCGCGCGACCCGGACGAAGCACATGCCCAGGCCCGTTCGCGCGAAAACGAATGGCTGGAAATCGGTCTCGGCGCGCAGATCCTCAAAGATCTCGGCATCAGCTCCATCAAGCTGCTGACCACCCGCGAACGGCATTATGTCGGGCTTGAAGGCTTCGGCATCCAGATTTCGGCGACGGATATCTGCTGATTTTGGGGGGGGTGCGAGAGCACTTCGGTTGGTGTGCTCTCCGTCCGCTCGGCGTCATCCTCGGCCTTGTGCCGAGGATCCATCCCGCAGTTCCCGACGTGACATGCTTGAGATGCTCCAGACACATGGAGTCATGAGCACTGAAGCCATTGTTTCCGCGGCTTGTGGATCCTCGCCTCAAGGGCGAGGATGACGTCGGGTTTGCCGGCTAGCCACTACATTCGGGTACCACGAAAAGACCTTCATCCGTTCTCCCGCCAGCCCTCCAGATAATTCACGCTCTCCACCCCCGTAAATTTCGCGATCCGCGCCAGTTCGGCGTCGAGCTTCTCCAGCCTACCCGCCGAGGCACGCACGCCCGGTTCCAGCCACAGGCGCCGAACATCCAGCGTACCGCGCTTGCGATCCGCCTTCATGTCGATGCGACCGATCACGCGGTCGCCCTCCAGAAGCGGGAAGACATAATAGCCATATTGCCGTTTCGGCTCCGGCACGAAGACCTCGATGCGGTAATAGAAGCCGAACAGCCGCTCCGTGCGGTTGCGGTCACGCAACAGCGGATCGAAGGGGCTGAGGACGCGGACGCGGGATGAGGGTTCCGGCACGTCGGTCAGGTCGGCGGTGAAACCGGCAAAGGCATAGGACGGGCGGGCAGTGTCGCCGTCACTTGCAAGAAGTGAGACCTCACAGAGTTCATCGCGATGGCTTTTGACCCAGTCCCTCGCCTCCTGCGGAGTGACGAGATCGAAAAAGGCGGCGATTTCGCCGTGGGTGGCGAAACCCAGCCGCTTCAGCGCCTGCCGGCAGGCCCAGTCGACAAATTCCGCATGCTCCACCTCGGTTTCGTGATGCTCGCCGGGAATGACCCGTTCGGCAAGGTCATAGACCTTCTGGAAATTCACCCGGCCGGCAATCGCCAGCTTGCCGGTGTGCCAGAGATATTCGAGCGCGGTCTTGGACGGATGCCAGTTCCACCAGCCGCCGGACTGGTGTCCCTCTTCCTTCAGCTCCCGCGCCAGAACCGGGCCGGTTGCCGCAATGCGCTCCAGCGTTTCACCGAAAGCGGCGTCGAAACCCTCGCCGTGCCATTTGCGCCAGCGCTCCTGAATGATCGGCTCGCGGCGGCGGAAACGATGCTTCCAATAGGGATAAAATTCCGTCGGCACGATGGAAGCGTCATGTGTCCAGTGCTCGAACAGCGCGCGGTCCTTTTCCAAAAGCGTGGTCAGATGATCACGCCTGTAGGTCTGGTTGCGGGAGAAGATGATCTGATGGTGGGCGCGCTCCACCGTGCCGATGCTGTCCACCTGCACAAAACCGATATCGGTTATCAGCTGCAGCAGGTCGCTCTTGGAAAGCGCCTTGCCGGGCGGCGAGGAAAGCCCCTGCCGCGCCAGAAAAATTCGTCTTGCCGCTTCGTTTGAAACCTTGATCACCATGGAGCAGAAGGTATGACGGCTTTTTCAGGATTGCAATGTTCTTTTTTTGTTCCTTGTTTCACTTCTGTTGATGACGGGGTATAGAACCGGAAAACGAGCGCGAGGATGTAAGCTTGGAAATCCGTTTCGACGCCGCCGGTGTCGCTTTCGAGGGCCGGCAGGCCCTGCAGCCGCTGTCTCTGACATTGACGGAACGGCGTATCGGCGTGATCGGCCTCAATGGTTCCGGCAAGACCACCTTTGCGCGGCTGATCAACGGGCTGAACAAGCCGAGCGAGGGCAAGGTTGCGGTGAACGGTCTCGACACCGTGACGGACGCCAAGGCGGTGCTGCAGACGGTCGGTTTCATCTTCCAGAATCCGCAGAACCAGATCATCCTGCCGATCGTGCGCGACGATGTCGCCTTCGGGCTGAAACGGCTCGGTCTCGGCAGGGCGGAAACCGAAGCCCGGGTGAAGGCCGTTCTTGCCCGGCTCGGCATTTCCCATCTTGAGGAGAGACGCGCGCACGAGCTTTCCGGCGGGGAGCTGCAACTTGCGGCGCTGGCCGCGCTTCTGGTTACCGAACCGCACATCCTTATTCTCGACGAACCGACCAACCAGCTTGATCTCAAAAACCGGGCTGTCGTGGAAAAGACCATGGCGGCGCTGTCGCAATCGCTCATCGTCATTACCCATGATCTGCCGCTGCTTGAAGGCTTCGACCGTGTGCTGGTTTTCCACGGCGGCGCGCTGATTGCGGACGCCGCGCCTGAAGAGGCCGTGGCGCAATATCTCGCGGCGGTGGCGCAATGAAATCGCTGCACGTTGAAGGCACGGGCTGGCTCTACCGCGTCTCGCCGCGCCTCAAGCTCCTGACGCTGATGGTCTTCAGCATCGCGCTGTTCCTTACCCGCGATCTGTTGTTGCTGGGATGCGCCGTGGTTCTCGCGGCCGCCATCCTGCGCGAGACGCGGCTATCCTTGCAGGAGATCGGCCTGCGGCTGCGGCCGGTGATGCTGACCATCTTCCTCGTCGCGGCCTTCAGCTATCTTTTGCTCCCGGCCCATGATGCGACAGTCAATCTTTTGCGGCTGACGGCGCTGGCGCTGCTTGCCACCGCCGTCACCATCACCGTCAGCATCTCGCAATTCATGGATGAGATCACGCTTGCCGCCGCCCCTCTCGAAAGGCTGGGGCTGGTCAAGGCTGCCGATATCGGGCTTGCGGTCGGGCTCGTCGTGCGGTTCGTGCCTGAGATCGTCAACCGGTATCATGCGGTGCGTGACGCACACCGGGCGCGCGGTCTGCCCGTGCGGATGGCGACGATCATCGTGCCACTCGTCATTATGACGTTGAAGGATGCCGATGCCATTGCCGACGCCATTGACGCGCGCGGTTTCAGAGGCCAAAGCTGACGGCCAGATAACCATCCGGAGTTTCCGAGCCATGACGACCCGCGACCTTGTACTGATCTCGCTGTTTTCCGCCATCATCATCGCACTTGGGCTTCTGCCGCCGATCACGCTCGGCTTCATTCCCGTGCCGATCACCGCGCAGTCGCTCGGCGTCATGCTGGCCGGCGTCGTGCTGGGTGCGAAGCGCGGCACGCTCGCGGTGCTGCTGACAATCCTGATTGCCGCCATCGGCCTGCCGGTCCTGTCGGGCGGACGCGGCGGCCTTTCGATTTTCACCACGCCGACGACGGGCTTCCTGATCGGCTGGATCGCGGCCGTCTTCGTCACCGGCACGCTCTCGGAAAAACTCGTCAATCGCAGCCAGTCCGCTCTCACACAGGGCATCGGTTTCTTCGTCGCCAGCCTCATCGGCGGCGTGGTCGTGCTTTATGCTTTCGGCATCACCTATCTGGCGCTGGTTGTCGGGCTTGGTTTCGAGAAGGCCTTCATGGGTTCGCTCGCCTTCATTCCCGGCGATGCGCTGAAGGCCGTGCTTGCCGCACTGGCCGGCCGTGCCGTGATGGCGGGTTATCCGCTTCTGCCGCAACGCGCCTGAGCAAACTTTCTTCGGGAGGAAAAGCATGGCGACGCGTTTATACGAACACCCGATCTTCCTCGAGCATATCACGCCTTCCGGCCACCCCGAGCGGCCGGACCGCCTGCGTTCGCTGAACATCGCGCTCGAACATCCGAATTTCGAGCGGCTGGAACGGAAAGAAGCGCCGCAGGCCAATGAGGATGCGGTGCTGCTGGCGCATCCGGAAGAGCATCTGCTTGCCGTCATGCGGCAGATCCCGCAAGAGGATGGCGAGATCAACCGCATCGAGGCGGATACCTATGCCTCGCCGAAAAGCCTGCAGGCGGCGCTGACCGGCATCGGTGCGGCAATGGCTGCGGTGGATGACGTGTTTACCGGCGCTGCCGACAATGTCTTCGTCGCCGCCCGCCCGCCCGGCCACCATGCGGAAACCGCCAAGGCCATGGGTTTCTGTCTTTTCAACAATGTGGCCATCGCCGCCCGCCATGCCCAGAAAAAACATGGGGCAGAGCGCATCGCCATCATCGACTGGGACGTGCATCACGGCAACGGCACGCAGGACATCTTCTGGAACGACAGTTCCGTGCTGTTCTGTTCCACCCACCAGATGCCGCTTTACCCGTGGAGCGGCGACAAAAACGAAACCGGCGCGAAGAACAATATCGTCAACGCCCCGCTTTCGCCCAACACCGGCAGCGACCATTTTCGCGAGGCCTTCAAATCCCGCGTGCTGCCGGCGATTGCCGATTTTTCGCCTGATCTCATCCTCATCTCCGCCGGTTTCGACGCGCATCACCGCGATCCGCTGGCACAGATCAATCTGGTGGGAGAGGATTTCGACTGGGCTACGGGCCGACTTCTGGAGATGGCCGACAAATACGCATCGAACCGGGTCGTCAGCCTGCTTGAAGGTGGTTATGATCTGGAAGGGCTGGCGGAATCGGCAGCCATGCATATTTTGAGAATGATGAAGGGTTGAACATGACGGAAAATGCCAACACAGCCGATGTCAGCGGTTATTCCTTCGAAAAGGCCGTCGCCGAGCTGGAAAGCATTGTCGCACGCCTGGAACGCGGAGACGTGGCGCTGGACGAATCAATCGCCATCTACGAGCGCGGCGAAGCCCTGAAGAAACACTGCGAGACGCTGTTGAACGCCGCCGAAAAGCGAATCGAGAAAATCCGTCTCGATCGTGCGGGCAAGCCGCAGGGTGTGGAGCCGCTGGACGGGGAATGATTGGGCCTACCCTCATTCCTGTGCTTGTCACAGGAATCTAGCCAGACCAAGTCCTTGGGCTGAAAAGACTCTTCCCGCCGCGCAGACGCGCGTCGGCTGGATTCCTGTGACAAGCACAGGAATGAGGGAGGTTGGGAGGAGACGATCAATTGCCGCCCTCGCATCCAGTGACAATGCACAAACACAGCGTTCGATATCCCGACACTCCCCCTCCCCCTCGGTTATGCTAAACTCCCGCCAGACGATACGAGGAGCTTGCGATGTCCTTCTTTCCCGGCAACGATCCCGTCGCGGGTGATGCTTTTGCCTGCGATGCCATCGAGAACCTGATCATTCCCCGCACCAGCGATATTGGCGGCTTTGCCGTGCGCCGCGCCCTGCCGACCCGGCAACGGCGGCTTGTGGGGCCGTTCATCTTTTTCGATCGCATGGGCCCGGCGATCCTGAAGGCGGGCGAGGCGCTCGACGTCAAGCCGCATCCGCATATCGGGCTTTCGACTGTTACCTATCTGTTCGACGGCGAAATCAAGCACCGGGACAGTCTCGGCACCGAGCTTGTCATCCGCCCCGGCGATATCAACCTGATGACGGCCGGGCGTGGCATCGTGCATTCGGAACGCACGCCGGAAAATCTGCGTGGCCATCCGCTTTCCATGTCCGGCCTGCAGACCTGGCTTGCCCTGCCAGACCATATGGAAGAAATCGCCCCCGCCTTTGCCCACACGGCGAAGGAAGACATGCCGCTGATCGACCTCAAGGGCGCGACAGGCCGGGTGGTGATCGGCGAATTCGAAGGCCTCACCTCCCCGGTTTCGTCCTTTACCGATACGCTTTATGTCGATCTTTCGCTGGAGCCGGGGGTAAAATTCCCCTTCTCCGCCGATCATGAGGAGCGGGCGATCTATATTCTGTCCGGTTCGCTGGATGTTGCCGGTGATATTTTCGCCGCCGATCAACTGCTCGTCTTCCGGCCCGGCGACGACATCACGCTGCAGGCCGGCAGCAATGGCTGTCACATCATGATCTTTGGCGGGGCGGCGCTGAATGAGCGCCGTTACATCTGGTGGAACTTCGTTTCGTCATCAAAAGAACGCATAGAACAGGCCAAACAGGAGTGGAGAACCGGACGCTTCGACATCGTTCCCGGCGACGAAGAAGAGTTTGTCCCTTTGCCGGAAGGTTGAAATTCTATAGAAGTGTACGACATGCAGGGCTGCACCGTCGGCTTTCGACATGAAAGACGCTCTGGCACGCCCTGCTGACGACAAGAAAAGGCCGAACGATTGACCGGAATGCCACAGACACCATTGCTCGACCGGGTGAATTTTCCCTCCGATCTCAAGGAGATCGATGATCGCGACCTGCCGGAACTGGCACGGGAACTGCGCGACGAGATGATTGACGCCGTGTCGAAGACCGGTGGCCATCTGGGTGCCGGCCTTGGCGTGGTGGAACTGACGATTGCCATCCATAAGGTGTTCAACACGCCCGAGGACCGGCTGATCTTCGATGTCGGCCATCAATGTTATCCGCACAAGATCCTTACCGGCCGGCGTGATCGCATCCGCACGCTGCGACAGGAAGGCGGGCTTTCCGGTTTCACCCGGCGGGCCGAAAGCGACTATGACGACTTCGGCGCCGGCCACTCCTCCACCTCCATTTCCGCCGGTCTCGGCATGGCGGTGGCGGCGGGTCTTGATGGCAGCGACCGCAAGGTCGTAGCCATCATTGGCGACGGCTCGATGTCGGCGGGCATGGCGTTTGAGGCATTGAACAATGCCGGCGCGCTCGATGCGCGGCTGATCGTCATCCTCAACGACAACGACATGTCGATTGCGCCGCCGACAGGCGCGATGAGCGCTTATCTGGCACGCCTCGCCTCCGGCCGCACCTATATGGGTTTCCGCGATTTCGGCAAGAAACTGACGGCCTATCTCGGCAAGACCATCGACCGCGCCATTACCCGCGCCGTGACCCATGCGCGCGGTTACGTGACCGGCGGCACGTTGTTCGAGGAGCTTGGCTTCTATCACATCGGCCCGATCGACGGTCATTCCTTCGATCATCTGTTGCCGGTGCTGCGCAATGTGCGCGACAACCAGAAAGGCCCCGTCCTCATCCATGTGGTGACGCAGAAGGGCAAGGGTTATGCGCCGGCGGAAGCCGCAGCCGACAAATATCACGGCGTCAACAAGTTCGACGTCATCACCGGCGCGCAGGCGAAAGCCAAGCCGAATGCGCCGAGCTATACCAGCGTCTTTGCCGAAGCCCTGATCCAGGAAGCGACGCTCGACGAAAAGATCATCGGTGTGACGGCCGCCATGCCGAACGGCACGGGCCTCGACAAGATGGCCGAGCTTTTCCCGTCTCGCACCTTCGATGTCGGCATTGCCGAGCAGCATGCCGTCACCTTTGCGGCGGGGCTTGCGGCTGATGGTTACAAGCCGTTCTGCGCGCTTTATTCCACCTTCCTGCAACGCGGTTACGACCAGCTGGTGCATGATGTGGCCATCCAGAGCCTGCCCGTGCGTTTCCCCATCGACCGTGCCGGTTTTGTCGGTGCTGACGGGCCGACCCATGCGGGTTCCTTCGACACGACTTTCCTCGCCACCCTGCCCGGCATGGTGGTGATGGCGGCCTCGGACGAGGCGGAGCTGAAACATATGGTGCGCACGGCAGCGGCCTATGATGAAGGCCCGATTTCCTTCCGTTACCCGCGCGGTGAAGGCGTGGGCGTCGAGATGCCCGCGCGTGGTGAGATTCTCCAGATAGGCAAGGGTCGCATCATCAAGGAAGGCACCAAGGTCGCGCTGCTCTCCTTCGGCACGCGGCTGGCGGAATGCCTGGCGGCGGCCGAAGACCTTGAAGCGGCCGGCCTTTCCACCACGGTTGCCGATGCGCGCTTCGCCAAGCCGCTCGATCTCGACCTCATCCGCCAGCTGGCCAGCCATCACGAGGTTCTGGTGACGATCGAAGAAGGCTCTGTCGGCGGTTTCGGCGCGCATGTGCTGCATTTCATGGCCAGCGCCGGCCTGCTCGACCATGGCCCGAAGGTCCGGACGCTGACCCTGCCCGACCAGTGGGTGGAGCAGGCCAAGCCCGAAACCATGTATGCCAATGCCGGCCTTGACCGGGCCGGCATCGTTTCCACCGTGTTCAATGCGCTCGGCCAACGTCAGGCCGGTGTCGGTTTCGCCGGCTGACACGATTGCCGGGACAGGAGGTGGGACCATCCCGCCTCTTTCTCAGGATGCAGCGCCATCGAGAAAACCGACGACATTTTCGATCCGTCCCTCGGTATTCAGGCTGACGACATCGGTACCGCCAGCGACATCGTCCCCATCAGGCGAAATGAGACGCCATGAGAAACGGGTGAAGTTGCCGTGGCCATCCGGGGTGCCGGCAAGAACGAAACGATATCCCGGAAATTTCTGCCGCGCCGCCTCGATCATCGCGGCAATCCCCTGCTGGCCTTCGCCCTGCATCAGCGGATCGACGTAGCGCGTATTTTCTGCCCATGCCTGACCGACGAGATGCCTGCGGCGTTCATTGTCCTCTTCGTTCCACGCTGCGAGATAGGTCTGGGCGATTGTGAGATGTTGCGTCATGATTGCGCTCCTTCTGGTTGACGGCCCAAACATGCCGGCGGTCGGGAAGCAGAACAATTACCTCGGAGGTAATCGCATTGCCGATATGTTCTGCTAGGCTGCGGGGCATGACACATCATCAAGAACATGTCGGCCAGGTGCTGAAGGAATGGCGTGCCCGCCGCAGGTTGAGCCAGCTCGATCTGGCGACAGAGGCGGACATATCCGCGCGGCATCTGAGCTTTGTGGAAAGCGGGCGTTCATCCCCCAGCCGCGAGATGCTCGCGAAACTGGCGCAGCAGCTTTCCATGCCCGCCCGCGCCGCCAACCGGCTGATGCTGGCGGCGGGTTATGCGCCTGTTCATTCCGAACGGTCGCTGGATGCGCCCGACATGGTGGCGGCCCGGCAGGCCGTCGAAACCGTGGTGCAGGGCCACATGCCCTTCCCCGCCCTTGCCGTCGACCGGCACTGGAACGTCGTTCTCGCCAATGAGGCGATCACGTCGCTTCTGGCCGGTGTTTCCGAAGAGCTGCTTCGCCCGCCGCTCAACGCACTGAGGCTCAGCCTGCACCCGCAGGGCTTGAGTTCGCGCATCGTCAACCTCGCCGAATGGCGGCATCACCTGCTGGAGCGCCTGCGCCGTCAGGTCGAGGAAACGGGAGACGAGATGCTTTGCCACTTGCATGCGGAGCTTTCGGCCTATCCCGCGCCGAAGGCCTCGCCCCATGCCGCCGGGGCCGATCCGCTGGCCATACCGCTGCAACTGCGCGATCCGGCCTCGGGCGCCGTTCTGAGCTTCATCTCCACCACCACGGTTTTCGGAACGGCAACCGACGTCACGCTGTCCGAACTGGTGCTGGAATGTTTCTACCCCGCCGATGCGGCAACCCGTGCCGCCCTGATGCCAGGCACAAAGGAGTAAGACCCGTGCACACTACCTATCTCATCGGCTTCCAGGTCCGCGACGGCCAGCGCGAGCGCTTTCTTGAATTGCTGAATGCGCTTCTCGACGCCATGCGGCACGAAAAGACCTTCGTGAACGCCACCCTGCATCGAGACGGTGAAAACGAGAACCGCTTCCTGCTGCATGAGACCTGGAGCGACCATCAGGACGTCATCGATGTCCAGATTCATCGCCCCTATCGTCAGGCATGGCACGATGCCTTGCCCGAGCTTCTGGAAGCCCCACGGGATATCTCCGTCTGGTATCCCATGCGGGCCGATCACGCTGCATAGGCAGGGGAACAGACAAGCCCCGCGTAGACAACGCGGGGTCAGAAGTCGGATTCGGACCTCCTTATGGTCCCAATCCATCGCAGCAAGCGTTTATTTCCTGAACGCCTGAGTTTTCAAGACAATATCCGCGGTTCGCTCAATTTGAACCACGCCTTGGCAATCTTTCCGTTTTCAACTTCATAGATGCAGACAACGTCGATCTCTCCCCTGCCTTCGGGGAAGTTCCGCGTAACCGTTTCGTGGTCGATGACGACATTCCCGACGGTAATGCGCGTCAGCAATTTTCCATGCAGATCAGGCTCCTTGAAGCGCTCGATGTGGTGCGCCCTGATCTCTGCAGCACTTCCCGCCAGAAGCGTCGCCGGAAAGGCATAATACTGACAATCATCCGCCCACCAGCCCATGAATGCATCGATGTCACGGGCGTTATAGGCCTCGAGCTGCTTTTGCACCGGCAGTTCAATTTCACTCTTCAAAACGTACCTCTTCAGAAAATCATTGTGGCGACATGGATTTTTAAATGAGCGAATGTCCCGCATCCGCCAGCAGACCGCGTGTTTTTTCGAGATCGTGCGATTTCACCAGCAGGTGGTCTCCATCAAAGGTCGAAACCACAAATATTCCAATCCCGTTGGTCGACAACGGCGCGATGACCGACAGGACGATGCCCGTCTCATCAAATGCAAATGGCCCCTGAAACTTGAAACACGACCAGCCCGCATCGACCCGCACATCCTGCGGTATGCGATCTTCCCGGCAAACGACGGAAAGTTCGTCATCGGTTCGGCTGATGCTGACAAATCCGCCGCCGTCGGCCCACGCCGGAATGGGATCAGACGCCTGAAGCCGCGCCACCCCGTATGAGCCATCCAAAACCTGCAATTTAACGCGCGGCGCCATATGGACATTCCCTTTCCTGAAAATCGCTCAAAGCCTGATAGCCGTTTCCTCTTTCGCCGTCTTGATGACGACCATGGTGAAGAAGCGTGCGACATTGTGCTGGTCCCGGAACAGCCTGTCGCACAGGGTATCGAATTCCTCCATGTCACGCAGGCGCAGCATCAGCACGACATCGCTTGCGCCTGTCACGGCATAGGCATGCGACACGGCCTCCTCGGCAATGGCAATATCCAGAAAGCGGCGCATATGCTGCTCGCCATGCAGTTTCAGCTCCACCGTCACCAGCGCCTTGATCACGCGCCCGGCCTTTGCGGGGTTGAGGATCGCGACGATACGGTCGATCACCCCCGATTTGCGCAGCCGTTGCAGGCGGCGCAGGCAGCTGGAAGGAGACAGCCCCACCTCATCGGCCATATCCACATTGGTGCGCGACGCATCGCCCTGCAAGAGGTTCAGAAGTTTCCGGTCGATCCGATCCATACCAGCAGCATATCTCTCGCTAACATATTTGCAATAAAATTGCATGAAGCTGCAATCTTTGACCACAAATGCGAATGGGTTCGGCCTAGAGGATGAGGACAACCTTCGAGGAGCCTCACATGCCCATTTTCGTCACCATCTGGCAGAAGACCCGGGAGACGCTTGATATCTACTGGGTGCTGGTGCGGATCACCGTTCCGATTGCCATCCTCACCGAACTATTGTCGAGAATGGGTGCGATAGAGGCGGTGGCGCCGGCCTTCGCGCCTGTCATGAACATCATCGGGCTGCCGCCGGAGCTTGGTCTCGCCTGGCTGACAGCGATGCTGGTCGGCATCTGGGGCGCCGTGCCGCTTATCTTCACACTCGTTCCCGCCTCCTCGCTCAGCGGCGCGGATATCACGGTCTTTTCGGCGCTTATCCTCTTCGCGCACGGCCTGCCCATCGAGCAGAAGATCATCGAAAAGGCAGGACCCGGCATGCTCGTCACCACGGCGCTGCGCATCGGTGGCGGATTGCTCTATGCCTTCCTCCTGCATCAGGTTCTGGAAGCAACGGGGTGGTTGTCTGCGCCGGTGAACCCTGCCTGGATCGCCATGAGCGCCACGCCGGAATGGGCGGACTATCTTCTGGGTCTCGGTAAAACCATGATCTGGATGTTCGTCATCCTTCTCGTGCTGTCCCTCGGCCTCGAAATCCTCAGGCTGACCGGGCTTCTGGCACTGATGATGAAGGCGCTTTCGCCCCTTTTGCGGCTTGCCGGCATTCGCGGCGAGGCCGAACATCTCACCGCCATCGGGTTGTTTCTGGGAATTTCCTATGGCGCGGGTTTTCTGATCCGCGAAGCGCAATCAGGAGCGATCTCACCACGTCAGGTGTTTCTATCCTGTGTGTTCATGGGTTTTGCCCATAGCGTGATCGAAGACACACTTGTGGTGATGTCGCTGGGGGCCGATGTTTATGGCGTTCTGGTCGGACGGCTGGTTTTCGCCATCGCCGCAACCGCCGTCATTGCCGCCCTGCTTCACCGCCTGTCCGACGAGGTGTTTTTCCAGCGGATGTTCAGGCTACAGGGCACCTAGGCGGCGCTGCCCGTCTGAAACAGCCGATGTAAAAAGGGGGCCTTTCGGCCCCCAATTCGTAGGTTCAATCCGGAAAATCCGGCTCAGAACTCCGTCCAGTCCTGATCTTTCGCAGCCGGTGCTTCCGCAGCACCGCCGAAGGCGCGGGCGAGGCTCTGGCCAAGCGCCCGGGCCGGCGAAGCCACCGGTCTTGCGGTTGCGGAGGCCGATTTTACCGGAGCCTTGCGGGCCGGTGCGGCCGGTGCCGGCTGGAAGGCAGGCTTGGCTGAAGACTGGCGCGGTGCAGAATATCCACCGGCACTCGCAACGGCAGCGCGTGCGCCGCCCACCCGGAACTGGCCGAGCAGGCTGTTCAGCGCTTCCGCCTCACGGGCAAGCGAATGGCTGGCGGCGGTCTGCTGTTCCACCATGGCGGCATTCTGCTGCGTGCCCTGATCCATGGTGTTCACGGCCGTGTTGATTTCCTGCAGACCGGTCGCCTGTTCGCGTGACGCGACAACGATGGCGCTGACATGGGCGTTGATCTCTTCGACTTCCGAAACGATGAGCTCCAGCGCCTTGCCGGTCTCGTCGACAAGATTGACGCCGTTTTCGACCTGCTGGCTGGAAGCGCCGATCAGCGTCTTGATTTCCTTGGCGGCATTGGCCGAACGCTGGGCAAGTTCGCGGACTTCCTGCGCCACCACCGCAAAGCCCTTGCCGGCATCACCGGCGCGGGCGGCTTCCACGCCGGCGTTCAGCGCCAGCAGGTTGGTCTGGAAGGCGATATCGTCGATGACACCGATGATATTGCCGATTTCGCCCGAGGACTTTTCGATCTCGCGCATGGCGGCAACCGCCCTGCGAACGACAACGCCGGATTTTTCCGCACCGGCGCGGGCGCGCTGGACCAGATTGCCGGCATCTTCCGCGCCGCGCGCACTGTCACGCACCGTGGTGGTGACTTCTTCCAGAGCGGCAGCGGTTTCCTCGATGGAGGCCGCCTGCTGTTCGGTGCGGCGCGACAGGTCGTCGGCGGCGGAAAGCATTTCCGAAGCACCGGCATTGATCGCAGCCGCGTTCTCGCCGACCGTGCGCAGGGCCTGCTGCAGCTTTTCAACCGCGCTGTTGAAATCGATACGGATGGGATCGATGGCCGGGACGAAGGGCGTTTCGATACGGTAGGCCAGATCGCCATCCGCAAGTGCGGCCAGACCCTTGCCCAGCTCGTCGCGTGCAAAGGCGTTGGCGGCTTCGTCCCTGGCCTTTTCTTCCTCGTTGTGGCGGCGTTCGGTTTCGGTGGCGGAACGCATACGCTCGGTCTCGCCGGCAAGGCGGGATTTTTCCAGCCCGGCCTGCTTGAAGACCAGAACGGCCTTCGCCATCTTGCCGACTTCATCACCGCGATCGACGGCCGGAACCTCCGTGGTCATGTCGCCATCGGCAAGCCGGCTCATTGCCGCCGTCATGCCGACGATCGGCGTGACGATCGAGCGCGACAGTGCCCAGATGAGCACAACGGCGAGCAGACCGGCAACGGCGCCGCCACCCAGAAGGGCGTATTTCAGATTGAGCGCCGCCGCCTGCTGTTCTACCGCGTAAGCGGTGGACAGGCCGTTCAGCTGTTCCTTGATCTTGGCGGCGGAAGCACGAAAGCCGTCAAGCTGACCCTTGGCCTGATTGCGGCCGATCTCGATGATTTCGGAAATCGGCGCTTCCGTGGTCTTGCGTGCGGCGATCTGCGGTTCCGCCAGTTCCTTGAAGAACACGGTGGCGGACTTCTGCATGTCGTCGATGGAGTTGAGGATATCCGGCTGTCCGGCGGCCAGCGCACGGGCTTCGTCGAGCTTCTTCAGCATCAGGTCGCGCTGGGCGAAAACGTCATTATAGGTGCTGTCGCTGCGAAACAGCAGGAAACCACGCTGGTTGACGGCCTGCTCCAGCATGGCGGCCGTCGCACCATCCACCGCCTGGATGATATCCTTGGTCCGGTTGTTGTCGATCGCAACGCGCTCGCTTCCCAGCGTCTGCCAGAATACGACCGCGGAGGCGAGCAGACACACGCTCATCAATGCACAGAAGGTGACTATGAGCTTTATGTTGATAGGGAAGTTTTTCAGCGACATCGCAAACTCTCTCGGCGACCCGATGCCTCGGAGCAAGCGTCTGCGCTGCAACGGTCGCAATTTTGTGGATTGGAGGAGATGCCGTCATGGCAGGTTCCGGTGGCCGCACGGGCCTTGCGCACAAAGTGCAATACAAGCCTTTATATTGGATTAATCGAACATTCTGACTTTGCGGTGCAATGTAACCTTGCCCGGCGGCAGCGGCATTCCGGGCCATTCCAGCGATAAATCGCTTGCATCGGCGGGGTTTGACGGTCATTGAACGGGACCATGTCCAAAACATCTGAAAATGAACGGCTTGACCAGCTTCTTGTGTCGCTCGGCCACTTTGCCAGCCGCTCGCGTGCGCGCGACGCGATTGCGCGCGGCACCGTGAGCGTCAACGGCAAGACCGTCACCAAACCGAGCCAGACCGTTGCCGGCAATGCGCAGATCGCCATCAGCGACCCGGCACAGGCCTATGTTTCCCGCGCGGCGCTCAAGCTCGTGGCGGCGCTCGATCATTTCCGGCTCGATCCATCGGGTCATGACTGTCTCGACGTCGGCGCTTCCACAGGCGGTTTTACCGAGGTGCTGCTGGAGCGTGGCGCCGAACACGTCACCGCCATCGATGTCGGGCACGGGCAGATGCATGCCAGGATCGAGAACGATCCGCGCGTGACCAATCTGGAAGGGCTGAATGCCCGTTTCCTGACGGCCGAGGACATCGATGACCGGGTGATCGGCTTCATCGTTTCCGACGTGTCCTTCATTTCGCTGAAGCTCGCACTTGCCCCCGCACTCGAGCTTGCGGAACCGGGCGCTCTTGCGGTTCTGCTGGTCAAGCCGCAATTCGAGGCGGGCCGCGATGCCATCAGCAAGGCCGGGCTTCTGAAGGAGCCGGAAACGGCGCCCGCCGTGGCCGCCGAGCTGGAACGCTGGCTGACCGAGGACATGGGCTGGAAAAGCCTCGGCCTCATTCCCTCGCCGATTTCCGGCGGCGACGGCAATATCGAATTTCTTCTCGGAGGCGAAAAGCCATGAGCACACAGACCGTCACCATCAAGAGCCTCGGCGCGCAGGGCGATGGCATCGCGCACTGTCCCGACGGTCCGGTCTATGTGCCCTTCACGCTGCCCGGCGAGACGGTCGCCATCGCCAGGGTGAAGGATCACGGCACCGTCATGTCAATCACGGAAGCCTCGGCGGAGCGCCGCGAACCTGCCTGCCGCCACTTCGGCCCCGATGGCAGGAACGGCACCTGCGGCGGCTGTTCGCTACAGCATCTTTCCGATCAGCCTTACCATGCCTACAAGCGGGAGCTGGTGGTTTCGGCGCTGAAATCGAAGGGGCTGACGCCTGATGTGGACGACCTCGTCATCTGTCGCCCCGGCGAGCGCCGCCGCGCGGTGTTTGCCGCCCGCAAGACGGAAAAGGGCCTGCTGCTCGGTTTCAGCCAGGCGAACAGCCATCACATCGTCGCCATCGAGGAATGTCCCGTCACCTCGCCCGGCATCGTCTCGCGGCTCGATGCCATCCGCGCCATCGGGCTTTCGATGGTGGCGAATGCCGAGCCGTTCCGGATGACCGTTCTCGAAACGCTTTCCGGTCTGGATATTTCCGTCGAGGGTATCAAGTCGGTCAACGACAGGCAGCGGCGGACGCTGACGGAAACGGTGCTTGCCATGCGCGGTATCGCGCGTGTCTCGCTGTCAGGTGAAATCCTGATCGAACCGCAAAAACCGATCATCGAATTCGGCGGCGTTCCGGTCTCACCGCCCGCCGGCGGTTTCACGCAGGCGACGAAACAGGCCGAAGACGCCATGGCGGAACTGGTGCTTGCCCATATCGGCAAATCCAAACGCATTGCCGATCTCTTCTGTGGTTCCGGTACATTTGCGCTCAGACTGGCACGCATCGGCAAGGTGCATGCGGTGGAAGCCGAAGACAAGGCGCTGAAGGCATTGGATTTCGCCGCCCGCAATACGCAGGGTCTGAAACCGGTCAGCGTCGAAAAACGCGATCTTTTCCGCCGGCCGCTGATGGTCAGCGAATTGAAGAATTACGACGCCGTCGTGTTCGATCCACCGCGCGCCGGTGCGGAATTCCAGTGCAAGGAACTGGCCCGCAGCACGGTGAAGAAAATCGTTGCTGTCAGCTGCAATCCGCTGACGCTGGCGCGCGATCTCGCCATTCTTACGGAGGGCGGCTATCGCATCACCCGCGTCACACCGGTCGATCAGTTCCTGTGGTCGCCGCATGTGGAAGCGGTGGCGGTGCTGGAGAAATAATCAGGAAATCATCACCAGGCCGTATCAACCGTGCCGTTGCCAACAACACCCGAGCAGCGGCAGGCACCGCCGACGCGGCCCTGCTCTATCGGGCAGATATAGGGTCGGCGGCGATTGGCGCTTTCCGGCGGGGTGATGACGCAGACGAAGCGCGCGCGGCGCTGGTGGCTGCGGTTGCTGCCGGAATTATAGTTCGGGCTGTCGTCATCGCTCGACTGCGCCAGAATGATATTGCTGCTCGAAACCGGCAAGCGTGTGATCGCTGCCGCCTCTGCAACAGTTGCGGCGGAGAGAAAGACGGACAGGGCGAAAACGAGGTGACGCATGCGGGTGGCCTTCGGACGGAGAGTCTGTGCGATCCGTTTTGCCGGACCGGTTTGATGGACGATATATAATCCGTATTCAAAAGCACAGAGGCTTCCAAACTCCGACGATGCCGCGAGTTTCTTCTCCCCGCCGGGGAGAAGGTGGCCCGAAGGGTCGGATGAGGGGGCAACGTTGCCGGATTTCGGGGAGCTTGCCCCCTCATCCCGCTGCCGCGGACTTCTCCCCGGCGGGGAGAAGACACAAGTGGCGCGCTCCCAGTTCAGCAATCGCCGTTGTTTCTGCGGGAACGCCTAGCGGCGCATGAATGCCTCGAAGGCGGCGCGCGCTTCGACACTTTGCAGCTGCGCGATGAAATGGCGGCCTTCCTCTTCGATACGGGCGAGAATATCGGCCGGGTTGCCGCGCACCAGATCGCGGGCGATCTTCAGCGCCTGCTGCGGTTTGGCCGCAAGCCGGGTGGCAAGCGCCAGCGTTTCGCTCTCCACATGCTCGGGGGCGACGACTTTCCAGATCAGGCCGGCCTGCACCGCCTGCTCAGCCGAGAATCCCTCACCCATGGCAAGCAGCGCAAAGGCGCGCTGGTGACCGGCAAGCTTCGGCACGAGCAGGCTGGAGGCCGCTTCCGGCACCAGTGCCAGGTCCACGAACGGAGTCTTGAACAGGCTGCGTGTGGAGGCGACCGTCAGGTCGCAATGCAGGTTCAGTGTCGTGCCGATGCCGATGGCGAGCCCGTCCACGCCGGATACCAGCGGCTTGTCGAAGGCGACGAGCGCTTTGAGAAGCTCGAGCGCGGCAAGCTTGCCCTTCCCGCCCGACATGGCGAAGGCAAGGAAATCGGCCATGTCGTTGCCGGCGGAGAAGCAGCCTTCCGTGCCGAGAAAGGCGACGACGCGAATCTCCGGGTCCGCATTGGCGGCGTGGAGAGCGTCTGCCATGCGCAGATACATGGCATCGGTGATCGCGTTTTTCTTGTCCGGCCGGTTGAAGCGGATGGTCAGGACATCAGGCGCATGGCCGACGCGCTCGACGAGAATGTGTTCGTCCGACATCTGAAGCTCCTCAAGCCAATAGGGTGCGGGCGGCGGCAAGGCTTGCCGCGCCCGATATAACGCGATCCTTCAGCGCCGCCGTTTCCGCCAGCAGGTTTTCCGCCGCGAAACGGCAAAGGGCTGCGCGATGCCCGCCCCTGCCATCATCGACGGCGGCCAATGCGCCCTTGGCGAGATAGGCGCCGGTGAGCGCCAGACCGAAGAGGCGCTGATAGGGCGTCGCACCGGCGAGCGCCGTTTCGGTTTCGCCGGCCTTGATGCGGTCCAGCAGCCAGTCGGTTGTCGTTTCCAGATCGTTGAGGCTGGCTTCGAGATAAGGGGCGGTCTCGCCCAGATCGTCACGGTTCGAAGCGCCTGTGCGGACGGCAATCTCACGCAATTCGCTGATGAAACCGCGCACCTGCGCGCCATCGGAAAGCGGCAGCTTGCGCAGCACCAGATCGATGGCCTGAATGCCGTTGGTGCCTTCATAGATCGGCGCGATACGGGCATCACGCAGATAACGCGCCGCGCCGGTTTCCTCGATGAAGCCCATGCCTCCATGCACCTGAATGCCCATGGAGGCGACATCCACACCGGCATCGGTGGAGAAGGATTTGGCGATCGGCGTCAAAAGGGCAGCGCGCTCCTGCCAGTGAGCGCGCTGGGAGGCGTCTTCGCTCGCATGCGCCATATCGATGGCATGGGCGCAGCTGAAGGAAATCGCCCGTGAACCTTGAGTCAGCGCCTTCATCGTCAGAAGCGTTCTGGCGATGTCAGGGTGCTCGATGATCGGGCTCATGCCGGAACCCTGCCAGCCGGGCGCCTTGCCCTGCGTGCGTTCTTTCGCGTATTCGATCGCCTTCTGGGTCGCCGCTTCGCAGATCGCCACGCCCTGCATGCCGACGGCGAGGCGGGCGTTGTTCATCATGGTGAACATGCAGGCGAGACCCTTGTTCTCCTCACCGACCAGCCAGCCGAGAGCGCCCTTCTCTTCTCCGAATTTGCCGTCGCCGAAGATCATGGTGCAGGTGGGCGAACCATGAATGCCGAGCTTGTGTTCCAGAGAGTGGCAGAACAGATCGTTGCGGCTGCCGGGCGCGCCGTTTTCATCAGGCAGGAACTTCGGCACGAGGAACAGCGAGATGCCGCGCGTACCGGCCGGCGCATCCGGCAGGCGGGCGAGAACGAGGTGGATGATGTTGTCAGCCGCGTCGTGTTCGCCCCAGGTGATGAAAATCTTCTGGCCGAAGATGCGATAGGTGCCGTCGCCATTGCGCTCCGCCCGGGTCTTCAGGACACCAAGGTCCGAACCCGCATGCGGCTCGGTGAGGTTCATGGTGCCGGTCCATTCGCCGGAGACGAGTTTCGGCAGATAGATGCGCTTGAGGTCATCGCTGCCGTGGGCGACAAGGGCTTCCACCGCGCCCATGGTCAGCGTCGGCGCCAGTGCAAAGGCCATGGAGCCGGAATTCCACATTTCGAGTGCGGCGACATTCAGCATATGCGGCAGGTTCTGGCCGCCGAACTCTTCCGGCGCCGTCAGGCTGTTCCAGCCCGCTTCCGCCCAGCGGCGGTAGAGATCGGCCCAGCCATCCGGTGTCGTGACCTTGCCGTCGGCAAGCTTCGCGCCCTGGCGGTCGCCGATGTCGGCAAGCGGCGCGACCTCTGCGGCGGCGAAACGGCCGGCTTCGTGCAGAATGGCATCGACCAAATCTTCCCCAAGGTCTCCCAGCGCACCCTTTGACAGCGCGTCTTCAAGACCCGCTACGTGTTTGAGTGTAAAGGCGATATCATCCACCGGCGCGCTATACATGCTGCCTCCTCCCGAAGCTGTGGCATCTTGCTACTGCCTTCGGGCTAAATGATTTTTACGTAAACGTCAATTTGAAAATTCCCGTCATTTCAGCGGGATTGTTATAAAACTGTCATATGAATTTGCTCAGCATGCGCTGAAAGGCGCCTCGCCGCCGCTCCCACACCGGAACGACGGACGCCTCCCCCTCCCATCCAGCCGGTCAGGACTGCCACGATGGATCTCATAACGCCCGTTATTCCCGGCCTCGTCTGGGCCTATCAATTCCACCCCGGTACAGCCCCCTGCCGGCGGCTCGCGCCCGATGCCGGCTTTCAAGAAATGGCGGAGTGCGAAGGCTTCTTCTGGCTGCACCTCAACCTCGCCGATCAGCGCGTGGCGGGCTTTCTCGAAACCATCGACGGTCTTGACCCGGCAGCGCGCGCAAGCCTCACCACCCATGAGACGCATCCGTCCATCGTGGTCGATGAAAAATCGCTCTATGGCACATTGGTGGATTTCCAGCGGGAATTCGACAAGGAAACGCGCGATTTCGGCTGGCTGCATTTTGCGGTCAGCGACCGCTTCATCATCACCACCCGCCTGCAGCCGCTGCATTCGGTGGACCGGCTGAAGGCGGCGGTGGACAAGAATTCCAACCGCTACCTCACGCCGTCCCATGTATTCGAGGGGCTGGTGGCGGAATTCCAGCGCTCACTCATCAATCTGGTGATGGAGACGACGGAAGAACTGAACGCCATCGAAGATCTGGTCTATGACAGCGAAAACCGTGACGAGCGGCGGCGGCTTGCGCCACTGCGCCGCACGGTGGTTCGCCTGCACCGGCATCTGCGCACCGTGCTGACCCTGATGCGACGCGCTTCGGCCGCCGATGATGACGAGATGCCTGACGGTTTCGAGGATGTCGCCTCACGCCTGATGGGGCGTCTGGAGGCTGTCGATCACGATGTTTATGCCCTGCAGGAGCGCGCGAGGCTGCTGCATGAAGAAATCGATTCCAAACTTTCGTCCGAAACCAACCGCCACCTTTATATCCTGTCGCTGATGACGGCATTCCTGCTGCCGCCATCGTTGGTGACCGGCTTTTTCGGCATGAATACGGATGAGCTGCCGTTTACCGTCGGCACGGGCGGCACGCTGTCGGCCGGTGTCTTTATCGTGATTTCGGTCGTGCTTGCCTGGTTCGTCCTCAAACGGGCACGGATTTTGTAATAAAAAAGCCGCCCGGTGATAACCGGACGGCTCTGTCAATTTCAGCCTGGCATTCTATCAGCTGTAAGGCGAATAGCAGGGCTGGCGCGGGCCATGGTAAGGCTGGAACGTGTTGCTATAGGCATCGTAGGAACGATAGCGGCCATAGCACCAGTTCACATGCGCCTGGCTCAGCCCGCCGCGGCGGACCGGGCGATATTCGCGATAGACCGGACGCGGACGATATTCGGGAACCGGACGGTAGACTTCACGCGGCTGCGACAGGGCGCCGCCGATGATCGCACCCGTCGCAAAGGCTGCGAGCGGGAACCAGTAACCGTCGTGGTGACGATAGCCCGGGCGGTAATCACGATAACCGCGATGGCCGCGATACCAGCCACGGCGGTCGCCCCAGCCGTCGCGGTCACGCCAATATTGCACGTTCACGATATTCTTGCCGGCATCATTGACTGCGGTCTCAATGCTCTTCGGCGCTGCAGGCAAGGGCATTGCCGCTTCCGCCGGAACAATCGCTCCTGCAACCACGATCGCAGAAAGACCGACAGCCAGGATATTCCTCACATAGCTTTTCATCTGACTTCCTCCATTCACGACGGTCGACAGGCCGTTCTACGTGAATTCTTCGTTTTTCTTCTCTCAATACCGCCACCGTGTTGAGGCAGCGTCGCTTACCTTTGCAGCCTAGGGGCGTGTGGCTGAACCCACGATTAACGGAGCGATCACGCTTCGTTTATCAAAAATCACGCATTTCCCGGAGAAGACAGGCCGGGAAGACAAAAGCCCGGATGGAACCGGGCTTCTGCATTTATGCAATTAACGGCTGTAGGGCGATACGCATATGCGACGCGGGCCATTGTTCGGCTGATAGGTGTTGTCGTAGGCTCGGTACGAGCGCCAGCGGTTCTGACACCAGGAGACATGGCTGCCGCCATAGGCCGGACGTGGCTGCTGCATGGCGCCGCCGATGATCGCACCGGCCGCAAAGGCTGCCAGCGGGAACCAGTAACCATTGTGGTAACGGTAGCCCGGACGGCGATCGCGGTAGCCGCGATGACCATTATACCAGCCGTCGCGCGGCGGGCGCGGACGGTACATGCGGTCACCGTGCCGGTATCTGCGGTCCCATTCGCGATATTGCACCGGCACCACATTGTCGGTCGAAACCGCCGGCTTGGGCATCGGAACAGGCACCTGGAACGCCTGTGACGGCGTAAAGCTTGTGAGGAACACGACGATCGCTGTGGCGACGCTCGTTGTCCGGAAATTCATCATGATCTTCCTCCATTTGCTTCAGCGCGTTGGCCCGCGCCTTTTCACCCACTCACTCTTGTCGGAGATCAAGGGTAGCCCCCGTTTCTATGCCCGAAAAGAATTCGATGACGTGCAAACGAGTTTAGGGAAATTTGGTTCCATGACAACCATCCGGTGAAAGAAGAAGAGTATAAAACGCCCGCTGGCGTCAGGCCTCCACCTTCACATCGGTCAGGGGCCGCGAGCAGCAGGCGAGAATATAACCCTCCTCGATCTCGTCATCGAGAATGCCGCCATTGTGGTTCATCTCCACCTCGCCGGAGAGCTTCAGCACCCGGCAGGTGCCGCAGATGCCCGATTCGCAGGCGGCGCCGATGCGTACCCCGGCGGCACGCGCCGTCATCAGAACCGTCTGGCCGGGCTGGCAGGCCATCTCTTTTCCTGAGAGGGTGAAACCCACCATCGCCAGCGCTTCGCCGTCCACATCGGTGAGAACGCTCTCGCCGACCGTGACCGGGGCGGCCGGCGAGAAGCTTTCCTGATGGTAACGGCCCATGTCGAAGCCGGACGCCTCGAGCATGGAGCGGACGGCGGCCATGAACGGTTCCGGCCCGCAGCAGAACACGGTGCGGTCCATGAAGTCGGGGGCGAGAAGCGCGATCTTGGCCTTGTCCACCATGCCCTTCAGGCCGGACCAGAGATCGGTGCGACCGCAATTTTCCACGATGAAACCAAGCGACAGCTTCGGCATGAAGCGGGCGAGATATTCCAGCTCGTGGCGGAAGACGATATCGGACGGCGAGCGCGAGCAGTTGATGAAGGCGATGTCGCTCTGCGGCGCACGGTCGCTCATGTCGCGCACCATCGACATCATCGGCGTGACGCCGGAGCCTGCCGAGATGAACAGATATTTGTCACCGGGATGCCGGACATAGGAGAAATCGCCGAGTGGGCCGAGCGCCCGGATTTTCATGCCGGGCTTCAGATTATCGAACATCCAGCGCGTGCCGATGCTGTTGGCCTGCGCCTTGACCGTGACCGAAAGCGCATAGGGCCGTGACGGGCTGGAGGACAATGTATAGGTGCGATAGAGCGGCTCCTTGCCCACCGGCAGTTCCAGCGTGACGAACTGACCCGGCAGATACCGGAACCAGTTCTGGTCCTCGGAGCGGAACAGGAACGTCATCACGTCCTGCGTTTCGGGTGTCACCGAAATGCACTCCAGCAGCTGGAGCTTGTCGCTCCACGGCTTCATCTCGTCTATGTGCTTGTAGGTCACAACCATATTCATCTTCGCATCACGCTACTGCCGAAAGCCGGGCCTTGTCGCCGGAAAGCCGGTCGATCATGAAATCGGCATACCAGTTGACGAACTGCATCACACCGCCCTCGTCTTCCATGGAGTACGGGCCGGGCTGGTAGGCGGGCGACCGGATGCCGAAGGCGTTTTCCTCGACGATGCGGCGGTCCTGATCGTTGGTTTCGTTCCAGACGTGGGTCAGATCTTCCAGATCGTAATCCACGCCTTCCACCGCATCCTTGTGCACCAGCCATTTGGTGGTGACCATGGTTTCATTGGCATTGAGCGGCAGCACCCGGAAGGAAATGGTGTGGTCGCCAAGGAAGTGGTTCCAGGTCGTCGGATAATGGAACAGCAGCAACGCGCCGATATGGCTGATGCTGACATCCTCCGACAGCGGCCGGCGCACGGCGCGCTTGCCCGACATGGTGTAGCTTTCCGCCTCGCCGATCAGCGGCATACGGGCGACGCGGAACTGGCCTTGCGGATCGATCTTGAAACGGCTGGGCAGGCCGGCAGCCTCGCAGCGCGCCCAGTGACCGCCGATCTCGGGGTCGCTGGCACCGCCATCCGTTCCCGTCACGCTCGGGTTTTCGGGGTAGGTGCGGCAAAGTTCCGGGTGGTTGGCGGCGCAGTGGTAGCACTCGCGGTTGTTTTCCCAGACGAGCTTCCAGTTGCCCTTTTCGATGATGGTGCTCTCATGCGCGACCTTGGCTTCCCAGATGCGGTGCGGCGCCATGTAGCTCTCGACTTCGGCGCGCATGGGCGCAAAGTCCGCCGGCTGGTCGGCAAGGCAGATGAAGACGTAACCGGCGACGGTCTCGCAGGCGACCGGCTTCAGGCCGAATTCCGCCTTGTCGAACTCCTCGCCCATATGGCGGGCGAACAGGAGCTTGCCATCGAGATCGTAGGTCCACTGATGATAGGGACAGACGAGGCGGGCGGACTGGCCCTTGTGGGCGGAGCAGACGCGGGAACCGCGATGGCGACAGGAATTGTGGAGGGCGCGAATTTGCCCGTCGCGTCCACGGACGATGACGACGGAATAGGAACCAACCTGCACGGTGAAATAATTGCCGGATTTGGGCACTTCGCAATCATGGCCGACAAACAGCCAGTCGCGATACCAGATGGTTTCCATATCCAGCTTGAAATAATCCGGGTCCGTGTAGAAGGGCTGTTCCAGGCTGAAACCCTCGCGGCGGTTCTTCAGCTGGCGCAATACGGTATCACGCAATTCCATGGCCAAATCCTCGATCAAACCGCCCTGCCCGGCACCATTTACCGGGCTGCGGAAGCATGATCCCATCTAAACACCGGCGGTCATTTGCAGCAGCACAGACAGCGACATCGGCTTCCGCATTGGCGACAAATTGCGACATGCGCCAATGGCGGCATCAGGCCATTCCGCTGCGAAATCCGGCAGCTATTCGGCAGGCGCAGGCACGTCGCAATATGACGCATGATGCAGCGCGATTACCTTCCACCCGTCAGAAAACAGGGGCTATCAGGCAACGGAGTATTAACACGGACTAAATTATCTTGCCTGACCGATGGCAACGAGGGCGTTCCTGGTGGAGAAGGCGACACGCATACGTTATTTCGATGCAGGCAGACATTCCGTCACGCCGATACGGTCGAAGACCGCGCATTCGGATTTTCTCCGCACCGGCCGGATCAGCCGATATGAAGAACGCTGGCTGCCGAGGGAACGTGTCTATTACAGCCACGACGAGGTG
The DNA here is from genome assembly GCF_003208455.1 of Rhizobium sp. UGM030330-04. Taxonomy (NCBI): domain Bacteria; kingdom Pseudomonadati; phylum Pseudomonadota; class Alphaproteobacteria; order Hyphomicrobiales; family Rhizobiaceae; genus Rhizobium; species Rhizobium sp. UGM030330-04. The sequence continues at coordinate 49,804 of NZ_QKML01000005.1, read as the reverse complement.
GCGGCGATGACCGGGCGCAAGCTCGAGGCCGCCGCCGATGCCACCCATAGCCGTCTCAACACCTTTCACCAGTCCATCCGTTTTCCGAAGATGGTCTTCCACCATCTGCTCAACGACCGGCCGCATCTCGGCTACTGTCATGTCACGGCGTCAAAAACCAGTTTTGATGCCGAACGTCATGTGCTGTGGTCCTTCTATTTCGCGAATTTCTTCGCCGAACTGAGCGGCGCCGAGAACTTCTTCGAAAATATCGATGCGCGCTATTCGCGCATGTATTTTGCCGTCGCCATCAATGCGCTTCCCGATCAGGAAATCGCCGTCGACACGTCCTTCCACCGTGGCGGCCTGCTGTTCCAGACCCATGATCCGCGGGTGGCGCTGAAAAACGTGCTCATGCTCGGCGCCCGCTCGGAGGAGATGCGCAAGATCATCAAGGCGATATAAGACACGATAAAGCGCCTCAAGCGCCGTATCCTTATCGGGTTTGTGCATGTCGTCATCCCGAAACCGCTCGCCACTTTCGGGCGCCATGCATTAGCGCTTCCCACTCCGCCCTGAAATACGCTATTGACCGCCGTGAAAGGCAGCATCATGGCGCGTCATATCAATATCGAAAAAGAGCGGGAAACAGCCCTGCAGGCATCCGTGGCGGAGCTTGCGGACGGACGGCCCATCGCCCTGCCGACGGAAACCGTCTATGGCCTTGCCGCCGACGCCACCAATCCGGCGGCCATCACCCGCATTTACGAGACCAAGGGCCGGCCGCAGTTCAACCCATTGATCTGCCACATGGCCGATATCGCCATGGCCGAACATTACGCCGTTTTCGACCCCGTTTCGCTGAAGCTCGCCCAGGCCTTCTGGCCCGGCCCGCTGACGCTGGTTCTGCCATTGAAACCCGCAAGCGGTATTCATTCGCTGGCGACGGCCGGTCTCGATACGGTCGGCATCCGCGTGCCGCAGGGTTTTGCCAGCGAGCTTATCCGCCGCTTCGGCAGGCCACTGGCCGCGCCCAGCGCCAATAGTTCCGGCAAGATCAGCCCGACGAGCGCGGCCCATGTGGAGGCCGATCTCGGCCAGAAGATCAATCTCGTTCTTGATGGCGGGGCGGCGGCCGTCGGCGTCGAATCCACCATCGTCAAGGTGGAAGAAGACGGACGCCTGCGGCTGCTTCGCCCGGGCGGCATCGTCACCGCAGACATCGAGCGGGTTGCTGGCGCGCGGCTCGAGCGGCCGAAAAAAGCCGCTGCCGCCATTGAAGCGCCCGGAATGCTGGCTTCGCATTATGCGCCGGGTGCTGCCGTGCGGCTCGGCGCCACATCGGTTCTGCCAGGTGAGGCACTGATCCGTTTCGGCGGCCGCACCGTTTCAGGCGAAGAGGCCGCGCGCACCGTTCTCGACCTCAGCCCCGCCGGCGATCTTGCCGAGGCCGCTGCCAATCTGTTCGATTATCTGAAAGCCGCCGATGCGAGCGGCGCGGACATGATCGCAATCACCGCCATTCCCATGCATGGTCTTGGAGAGGCGATCAACGACCGCCTGTCCCGCGCCGCCGCGCCGAGAGGCTGACCCGCCCACCATTTCGCCCACCGTTTCAATGACAGCGAGACGCCCATGACTGCCATCGCCCCCTCATCCGATACCCTCGACCGCTTCACGACAATCGTCGGCGAGAAGAATGCGGTGCGCGACCCGGCGGAAATGGCGCCGCGCCTTGTGGAAAATCGCGGGCTTTACCGTGGTGCCTCCCCGCTGCTCATCAAGCCCGGCTCGGTCGAAGAGGTTGCCGCCATCCTGAAGCTCGCCAGCGAGACCGGCACACCCATCGTGCCGCAGACCGGCAATACCGGCCTTGTCGGCGGCCAGACACCGCGGGCCGGCGGCACCGACATCATCCTGTCGCTGGAGCGCATGAACCGCATCCGCGACATCGATCCCGTGGCCAATGTCATCGTCGCCGATGCCGGCTGCATTCTCGACGACATCCACAAGGCCGCCGATACGGTGGAACGCATGTTCCCGCTGTCGCTCGGCTCGCAGGGTTCCTGCCGCATCGGCGGCAATCTCGCCACCAATGCCGGCGGCACGGCGGTGCTTGCCTATGGCAATATGCGCCAGCTCTGCCTCGGGCTGGAGGTGGTGCTGCCAACAGGTGAAATCTGGAACGGGCTGCGCCGGCTGAAAAAGGACAATACGGGTTATGATCTGCGCGATCTCTTCATCGGCTCGGAAGGCACGCTTGGCGTCATCACCGGCGCGGTGCTGAAGCTGTTCCCGAAGCCGCTCGGCCATCAGGTGGCGTTCGCCGGGCTCTCATCCACTAATGACGCGCTGAAACTGTTCGAAATGGCCTCGAACCTCTGCGGCACGGCGCTGACCGGCTTCGAGCTCATGCCGCGTATCGGCGTCGAATTCACCACGAAACACATTCCCGGCGTGCGCGACCCGCTGCAGACGCCGCATGACTGGTACGCGCTCATCGATATCTCCACCTCCGATTCGGCGGAAACGGCCGAGACGATGATGCAATCGCTGCTGGAGCGCGGTTTTGAGGCGGGCCTGGTCGAGGATGCGGTGATCGCCGCGTCAGAAGCACAGCGGCAGGCGCTGTGGCACATGCGCGAAAGCATGTCGGATGCGCAGAAACCGGAAGGCGGGTCGATCAAGCACGATGTTTCCGTTCCGGTATCGAAAATACCGGAATTCATGGCGACGGCGGAAAAGGCGGTTATCGCCGCCATCCCCGGCGCCCGCGTCTGCGCCTTCGGTCATCTCGGCGACGGCAATATCCATTACAATATTTCCCAGCCGGTGGGAGCCGACAAGGCCGAGTTCCTTGGCCGCTGGCGGGACATGAACGAGATCGTGCACGGCATCGTGCTGTCGCTCGGCGGCTCCATTTCCGCCGAACATGGCATAGGCCAGCTGAAACGCGATGAGCTGGCCGCCATTCGGCCCGGCATCGAGATGGAACTGATGCGCCGCATCAAGCACGCCTTCGATCCGGCCGGCATCATGAACCCGGGCAAGGTTCTGGCAGGGTAAGACAGCGTCCCGGCGTCAGGCCGGAGCCCGCAGCGCCCAGGCGGGCACCATCTCCGCATTCAGCCGGCGCGGCTTCTGCCCGCCAATCAGTTGCGTCAGGCCCATGCCCGGCCTGGCAATCGACAGGGCGTGTTTCTTGGGCAGCAGGTATCCGTGCTCCAGCGGCGGCGCGCGGCGCAGCACACGGCTGAAGATATTGCGGCGATGATAACGCGATGGCGAAAAGCGTGCGGGCTGGGCGCAGATCGCCACATATTCGAGAATCTCATCGATCCAGCCCGCCTGTGGACGGGCGCCGGGCTCGATCAGAAGCAGCCAGCCGCCGCGCGCGGATTGCACGATGTCCTCGATGTCCCATTGCCCATAAAAACGGCAGCCGGCGGCATCGGCGACACGCGACGATCCATCGCGCGACCCATGATCAAGGATCACCACATCGCTTACAAGCCCTTCCACGGCCCCGGTGACAAGCGCAGACAGCGTGTGCGCCAGCTCCGGTTCCTGATCCCGGCATTCCATTATGACTGTCAACATATGCATAGCTCTAACGCATCGCACAATAAATTGCCACTATTCCCATCGTGGTAAAATCCGCCATTCCCGGTGCGGATCAGCACCCCACCCCGCGGCGAAATCACTCCCCCAGCCTTCCCCTGCCGGGATGTGAACAAATATCGGTTCTGCATTTTTTGTTCTTGTATTGTTCTCATTTTTGCATTAGGAATTTAATCATCGAAAAGGTGATGGAAGCCTGTTCGAACGGAAACGGTTTAGGGTGTTTGGCGGGCCTTCAGGCGCGCGGCGCCCGGGAGCATCCAGATGAGAAACCATACGCTTTCGGGGCAGGCTGCCTTCCAGCCGAGCCATATGCCTGACATTGCCAATGCGCTGGCCGATGCGTCGGGCCTGCGCATCGAGATCGACCGTCGTCGCGGCCGTGGCGCCGGGCTTAACCCTGACGGGCGCTTCGAGGCCCTGCAGCACGAGGTTTTCGACGATGGCTGGCAGACGCTGGAAGACATGCCGGAATTCCGCACCGAAGTGCAGGTGGAGAAGCCGCGCAGCATCATCAGCCGCAATGAATCGCCCGATATCCCGTTCGACCGCTCCATCAATCCCTATCGCGGCTGCGAACATGGCTGCATCTATTGTTTCGCAAGGCCGACCCACAGCTATATGGGTCTTTCCGCCGGGCTGGATTTCGAATCGAAGCTCTTCGCCAAGCCGGATGCGGCAAAACTTCTGGAGCGGGAACTGGCCAAGCCGGGCTACAAGCCGCGGGTGATCGCCATCGGCACCAATACCGACCCCTATCAGCCGATCGAGCGCGAATGGCGCATCATGCGGCAGATACTGGAAGTGCTGGCCAAGGCCGACCATCCTGTCGCCATCGTCACCAAATCGGCGCTGATCAAGCGGGATATCGACATTCTGGCACCTATGGCCAAAAAGGGCCTCGCCAAGGTTGGCATTTCCGTAACGACGCTGGATCGCAAGCTCTCGCGCAACATGGAGCCACGCGCCGCCACGCCGGAAAAGCGGCTGGAAGCGGTCAAGGCGCTGACGGAGGCCGGCATTCCCGTCGCCGTGATGATGGCGCCTGTCATTCCGGCACTCAACGATCATGAGATCGAGCGTATTCTCGAGGCCGGCAAGGCCGCCGGCGCAACGGAAGCCTCTTACGTGCTGCTGCGGCTGCCGCTTGAGGTGAGCCCGCTCTTTCGCGACTGGCTGCTGCGCAACTATCCGGACCGCTACCGTCATGTCATGTCGCTGGTGCGCTCGATGCGCGACGGCAAGGATTATGATGCGGAATTCGGAAAACGCATGAAGGGTGCCGGCCCCTATGCCTGGCAGATCGGCAGGCGTTTCGAGATGGCGACGAAGAGGCTCGGCCTCATCCGCCGTGGCATTCATCTGCGCGACGATCTCTTCGTGCCGCCGGGTGGCACCGGCGTGCAATTGTCGCTGCTTTGAGAAACGGACGCTGAAGACACCCTGCCTGATCGAAGCACCACACAGACCGTGCCGCGATATCGGGCGGAACACGACAAGGAGCGCTGGCCTCTTCCCTTCTCGCGGCCACCCTCCCCATGAAATGCCCGACGGGTTTTCCCTGGCCCGCCGGACATTACCCCCGGAACCGCCGCCTCGCGTGCGATCGTTTTTCCTCCGCCGCCCCGCTGGAGGATCAAAGGTCATGATGACCTTGAGGGCATAGTGAGCCACGCCCCTTGACCCCGGCTCACCCTGCCTGTCATCGCCCGCCTCCGGGGGCTTGCAGGAGATCGGGTGTGTGTGCAAGTTTCGCCGCATGAAACGCCGCACCACACCCGATTCTCCTGCCCTCTTCGATCTTGCCGATACCGGCCCGGATTTTTCCTTCGAGCTGGAAGCGAAAAACAGGGGCCTCTGGCCCGTCGCCGGCACGGATGAGGCAGGCCGTGGGCCACTTGCCGGACCGGTCGTTGCGGCCGCGGTCATTCTCGATCCGGATAATATTCCTGCTGGCCTCAATGATTCCAAGAAGCTGACGAAGCAGAAACGGGAGAGCCTGTTCATGCTCATCATGGAAAGCTCGATCGTTTCGGTCGCCTCCTCCGGCCCCGGCCTGATCGACAGCATGAACATCCTGCGCGCCAGTCTCGACGCCATGCGCCGCGCCGTGCTCGGCCTCGAAACCTCACCCGCCCTGGTCCTCGCCGACGGCCGCGACAGGCCGCCGGGCATCCCCTGCGAAGCCAAGGCCGTCATCAAGGGCGATTCCCGCTCCCTCTCCATCGCCGCCGCCTCGATTATCGCCAAGGTGACACGTGACCGGATGATGGAGCGCGCCGGTATGGTGCACACATCCTACGGCTTTGAAGGGCATGCGGGTTACGGCACACCGGCCCATCTGCGTGCCATTGAAAGCCACGGGCCTTGCCCGTTGCACAGGATGAGCTTTCGTCCGCTGAAGCGGGATTGATCGCGACAGCGGAACAATGGGCCAGCCTTAACTTCCGCTATCAGGCTAGCAAGGCATCGGGGCCGATCAGAGCAAGACGGATGGGAAACGGAGAAGCGATATTTCACTTTCGCTTGACGCTACGGATAGCTGACATTCCAACAGAGATCAGATGCAGGCTACGCGCGAGTTGAAACCGGCGTTGACGCTTCGAACGCTTCTAGCAGGTCACTCAGCAAGCTTCGGCTCTCTGAGAGTTTCCGGCTCTGTTCGTCAATCGAGCTGATTTGCATACGCAGCTTCAACTTCAGCTCATCGCAAGGTTCAAAAGCGTGCCTTCGCTCAAGCGAGCACGGCAGGAAATCCCGAATGGCGGCTAACGTCATACCGGCATTTCCCAACAAACGGATGCGCCCGACCGTCTCCACGTCGGCGGGACCGTAATCCCGATATCCTGTTTCAGTGCGAACCGGTGCGAGAAGACCCTCGGCTTCATAATAGCGCAGCATCCTGATGCTGACGCTGGTTCTTCGGGACAGCTCACCGATTTTCATTCCGGCCCTTGACTCTGACAGTGGTGTCATACTGTAGGCAGGACGCTCCATCATGTAAACCGTTACAGGAGCATAGAAATGAACCGGAAATCGGGATTTCGGACAGAGATAAATGGCTGCGTGGCTACAGCAGAGGATCTTTCCTCACTCGCGTTTGCGGGCTTCGCACATTTCACGGCAATGCAAGTGCGCGAAGGCGCAGTACGGGGGTTGGAGTTTCACCTGGCGCGGCTGAGGTCGGCGTCGATTGAGTTCTTCGGGCAGGCGCTTCCCGACGACTTGGTGCGCGAGCGCATTCGTCATGCTATTGAGAGTTCCCCTTCAGCCCTCTCCGTGACAGCCACGATGTTTTCCCGTCGCGGCGAGTTTACTCCGACCGGGGCTTCGGACGACCCCGCCATCCTGGTGCACACGGCACCTTCGTTCGATGGCCCCGCGGGACCTTTGCGCTTGTCCGTCGTCCAGCATGAGAGACCTTTTCCGACGATCAAGCATGTTGGCGAGGCGTCAAAAACACAATACCTTCGGCAGGCTGTCAAAAAGGGCTATGACGACGCAGCATTCATCGATACCCGTGGGCGCCTGAGCGAAGCGACAATCTGGAACCTGGCGTTCTGGGATGGCAAAGCGGTCGTCTGGCCCGAGGCGGCACTTCTGCACGGTGTCACAATGACGATCATTCGCCGTCAACTTGAAACACTCGGTATTGAGCAGCGGGAGGAACCGATCAGCCCTGCCCGCGTGATCGATATGAAGGGGGCCGCGATCATGAATTCATGGACGCCCGGCGTTGCAGTCAGCGCGTTTGACACCGCTTCCGTACCCTTGTCGCCAGCCTTCATGGAAATCCTCCGCGAAGCCTACAAGCGAGAACCGCTGGTCAACATATGACCGGCGCGGAGACCGCATTTGGCTGACGATGGGCGACAGAACAATGGCTAGAGCGCGGATTTGGGGCGGTTAGACATCAGCGCTGTCCCGCGACTGCATCTGGCACCAAACAAAAGCGCTGCCGGGTAGCTCCATGGGAATTCGAGCCGAGATGGAGCCTCAGCCTCCAGCGCCGTATTTCTAAACGCCTCGATAGTTCAAACAAAAAACCCCTCTCGGCTCGCGCCGGAGGGGTTTTAAACAGTCCGAGATAAATCTCAGTTCAGCTTCGACTTCACTTCGCCGATGGTGGCGGTGAACAGCTTGGCCTTTGCGGCAGCGGTGGTTTTTTCGGCAATGAGCTTCTCGGAAGCGGCAATGGCGATATCCACGGCGGCGGCGCGAACGGCGCCGATGGCGTCTTCTTCGGCCTGCTTGATCTTCTGCTCCGAAAGGGCCGTGCGGCGGGCGACGAATTCTTCCGTCTTCTGCTTGGCTTCTTCCGTCAGGGCAGCGGCTTCGCGTTCAGCGGCGGCGACGATGCCGGCGGCTTCGGCTTCAGCTTCCTTGCGCTTGCGCTGATATTCGGCCAGCAGGTGCTGGGCTTCTTCGCGCAGGCGCTTGGCTTCGGCCAGTTCGTCCTGAATGTTCTGGGCGCGCTCGTCCAGAGACTTGGCGAGCATGCCGGGAACCTTGAGATAGGCGACCAGAACGAAGAAGAGGACGAGACCGACGAGAGCGAAAAATGATGCATCAAATGCCATGTCAGGCTCCCTTCACGGTCGAAGCAGCGGCAATGGCGGCCTTGACGTCGGTATCCTTGACCTTGGCGCCGACCAGCTGGTCGACAATCGCGGTCGCGGTTTCCTCGGCAATGGCACCGACATCGGCGAATGCCTGTTCCTTGATGCCGGCAATGCGCTTTTCGGCGGCGGCGAGCTTTTCAGCAAGACCGGCTTCGATGGCGGCGCGGTCGGCATCGGCCTTCGCCTTGGCAGCGTCACGGGCGGCAGAGCCGATGGAGCCTGCCTTGGCGCGGGCTGCCGCGAGTTCTTTTTCATAGGTCTCGACGGCTGCGTCGGCTTCGCTTTTCAGCCGTGCCGCTTCATCGAGATCCTGTGCGATGCGTCCGTGACGGTTTTCGAGAATGCCGCCGACGCGCGGAACGATGACCTTCTGCATGAGCAGGTAGAAAAGGCCGAACGTGATCGCCAGCCAGAGAACCTGCGATGCGTAAGTAGACTGGTCGAACGGCGGGAATACGCCGGAAGCGCCGTGTTCGGCGCCATGCGCCACACCGGTTTCCGTGTGCGTGGCTTCCGGTTGCGGCTGGCCGACAGCCGGAGTTTCCGTATGCGTTTCACCTACGGTCGGTGCTGACTGGGCATAAGCCTCGGTCACGAACATGCTCACCTCCAGGGGGACTGCAAATGCGAAGGATCACGGCACGCCATTTGCGGGCCGTGATCCAGACCTGATGCTGATATTAAACAGCGAACAGGAGAAGGAGAGCAACGAGCAGCGAGAAGATGCCCAGAGCTTCCGTAACGGCGAAGCCGAATACCAGACGGCCGAACTGGCTGTCGGCAGCAGAGGGGTTGCGCAGTGCGCCGGACAGGTAATCACCGAAGATACGGCCGAGTGCGAGGGACGTACCAGCCATGCCGAGGCATGCGAGACCTGCGCCGATGTACTTTGCTGCTTCCGCTTCCATGTGAGACTCCTTGAGATATTGGTTGTTGCGGCTGTTTTTGACACCCGTTGCCGGGGCCAGCGACTTTACTTCTCAGTGACCACCATGCACGGCGTCGTTCAGGTACATGCAAGTCAGTACCGCGAAGACATAAGCCTGCAGGAAGGCAACGAGAAATTCGAGAGCGGTCATGGCGACCGTCATGAGCAGAGGCAGGACAGCGCCGCCGACGCCGAGCGCGCCGAGCGCGCTCATGGAGGCGACGAAGCCTGCGAAAACCTTGAGCGTGATGTGGCCGGCCAGCATGTTCGCGAAAAGACGAACCGAAAGGCTGATCGGGCGCGACAGAAACGAAATCATTTCAATGGCGGACACCAGCGGCAGAAGCGCCTTGGGAACGCCCGAAGGGGCGAAGATACCGAAGAAATGCAGGCCGTGCTTCCAGAAACCGTAAACGACGACCGTGCCGATGACGAGGCAGGCGAGCGCGAAGGTGACGATGATCTGGCTGGTGACCGTGAAGAAATACGGAAACATGCCGAGAAGGTTGGCCGTCAGCACGAACATGAACAGCGAGAAGACGAAGGGGAAGAACACCATGCCCTTCTTGCCGGCGCCTTCGCGCAGCATGGAGGCGATGAATTCGTAGGACATTTCAGCAACGGACTGCATGCGGGTCGGGATCAGACCACGGTTCGACGTTGCGAAATAAAGGAAACCGGAAGCCGCAGCCACGGTCGCGACCATGAAAAGCGACGCATTGGTGAAGGAAAAATCGACGCCGCCAATTTCGATCGGAATGATCGGCTGCACCAAGAACTGATGGGTCGGATCGTTTGCCACCGGCTGCCCTCTTTACCTGTCGCCGCGCATCGCGGCATCTCAACTGCAAGAAAAAACAGCTTAAACGCCGCCTTTTCCACCCTCGTCCTGCTTGTCGGCCCTATCGAGCAGCGGCGGCTTGGCCACGGCACCCGTCGAGCGCAACACATTCAATACGCCTGCGCAGAAACCGAGAAGAAGAAAAACGATCATCCCCCACGGCATCGTGCCGACAAAATAGTCCAGAAGATAACCCAGCATAGCGCCGACCACGATGGCCGAGATGAACTCAGATGAGAGCTTGACCGCCATCGCAAAGCCTTTCCGGCTTTCCGCAGCGTTGGTCTCCGCCCTCACTTCCGCCTCATCCTCCGCCTTCACCTTTGCCAGCTCTTCAGCAAGGCGCTTGCGGCGCTCGTCCAGACTATCGTCACGGTTGCCAGTCATCTTAAAATCCCACCCATTTTCTCCGTTCCAGCCATGCCAGAACCCTTTGGAGTTGTAAACGGTGACGGATTAAGCCTGTTCCAGCCCGCTCTGAAGTCGCGCGCAACATAGTTTTAGGGGCTTCTCTAGTCAAGGCACTGGCGACGGTTGTTGCAGCACAAATTAATCATGCAAAAACAATAGCTTGACATCAAATCGCTGTTTGGGGGCGATGTTTCGCCAGGGAATCGGCATTTTTGACACGCAAAATGCGACAAATCGGCGGTGGTATCAGCTCCAGCCGCCACCATAGGTACGGTAAAACACGTGCAGACCGATCCTGCCGACCTTCTTCATGGACTTGCCCCAGGCGGGACGCACGTAAACGGCATGATAATGGGTGGCGGAGCCCACTTCCTTCAGCCAGATCTTGCCGGCCGTGGTGGCCATGGCCACTTCGCGCGCCATTTTCCAGTGGCGCTCGGAATTCACGCGGTCCTTGATATTGTCGCAGGCGAAGGAAAACTGGCAGCGGTTGCGCCAGTCCTTGTTCTGGTAAACCACACCGCAGATGGTTTTGGGGTAAGCGGGGTTGCGTACGCGGTTAAGAATGACCTGCGCCACCGCCGCCTGTCCCTTGACCGATTCTCCGCGCGCCTCGAAATAGATGCCGGATGCCAGGCATTGCTGCTCGGCTGCGGAAAACACCTCGGCCGGCAGCGGGGTCGCGGCCCATGCGTGGTCTTCCGGGCTGATCTGCGGCACGAAGCGGCCAGCCTCCGGCTTTTTGAGAATGGCGTCGAACGGCGACTCGCGGGCGAAATCCGGTGCGGCTGGCGCGTAAGCCGTGGCAAGAATGTCGGGTGTCCGGTTGGTGATGAGTTCCGCCAGCATCGGCGAGACGCTCTTGTCCACCTTCTTTTCATCGCGGCGGAAATAGAAGGAGGCGAGTTCAACATCCTTGCCGCGCTTCGGTTTCACGAAAGCCGTGCGGTCCTTGCGCTTCAGCGGCTCTATATCCAGCATGCTGGTGCGTTGAAGGACGGAGCCGGCGGTGAAAGCCTTCGGCGGCTGCATGATTTCGGTCGCAACGATGCGGCCCTTCTTGGCGGCGCGGTTCACACGCTCGCTATCCGGCGTCGATGCCTCACCCTTCTTGTTGGTGACGAAGGCAACCTTGCGGCCATCGGGCAGGGTCATGCCGCCGCCATGCAGGGCCGCCTCCCCCGCCGCATCGTTGAAGGTGAGAGAGGCGTTGTGCACCGAACCCGCCGGAGAGGCCGTCAGCACCATGCGCCATTGTTCGCCACCATTGTCCAGCCCGGCCAGCAGCGAGGCCAGATCGGCACGCGCGGCGAGGGATGGAAAGACAAGCCAGGCGGCAAGGCCGAAGACGACGGGCGAGGTCCATTTTGACGCCCACCCCGGAAAGGACACGGAGGACCGACGACGCATTACTCTTTTCGAACGCAAAACCAGCACTCCGAACACCGACAACCATATTTGCTACAGGTGTTCGAGAATCTCTTATTAACCTTGATGCTTGGTTAACGCCGCGCGAGGGCGCGGCTTCACATTCATGTGTAACCATCTTCTAATGCGCGTGGCGTGGAGTCGAGTTCGCATGTGCCGATCATAATTGTCCCGCACGGCATCTCCACATCCGTCATTCCGGCCTCGAGCCGGAATCCAGCTGACGCGCGTCGGCGCGGCGTAAAGACTCCTTTCAGCCCAAGGACTTGGGCTGGCTGGATACCGGCTCAAGGCCGGTATGACGGAGAGAAGGAGACCGCCCAGCTACATTAAGGGCATGCCCACTTCATCAGACGACGACGTGCGAACCCAGTTCCACCACGCGGTTGGCCGGCAGGCGGAAATAATCGGACGGATCGGCGGCGGTTTCGGCAAGCGCGATGAACAGGCGGTTCTGCCAGCCCGGCATGCCCGATTTCGGATCCGGCACCAGCTTGCGGCGGCCGAGATAAAATGAGGTCGACATGATGTCGAACTTGTAGCCGGTGCGTCTCAGATAGCCCAGCGCCTGAGTGACATTCTGGGTTTCCATGAAGCCGAAATGCAGCTCGACCACGGCAAAGCGGTCGCTCATCTTCGTCAGCGTATAACGCTCTTCCGGGTGAACGCGCGGCTGGTCCTCGGTGCGGATGGTCAGAATGACGTTCTTGTCGTGAAGGACGTGGTTATGCTTGAGATTGTGCAGCAGCGCCGCCGGCGCCGTCTCCGGATCGCCGGTGAGGAAGATCGCCGTGCCGGGCACACGCACCGGCGCATGGGCGCTTTCCTTTTCCACTGAGGCGACGAAAGCCTTCAGCGGTACATCGGTGCGGCGGGTCTTGGCGAAAAGGATCTTCGAACCGCGTTGCCAGGTGGTCATGATGATGGTGAAGGCAATCGCCAGAAGCACCGGCACGTAGCCGCCGTCGTGAATCTTCAGGAGGTTCGCGCCGAGGAAGATCAGTTCCAGCAGCAGAAGCGGCGCCAGCACGGCAATTGCCAGCCAGACCGACCATTGCCAGCGCTTGCGCACGAATTCGAAGAACATCAGGCTGGTGACGACCATCGCGCCGGTGACGGAAATGCCATAGGCGGTGGCCAGCGCATCCGAACTCTTGAAGGTGAAGACCAGCGCGACGACACCGAACAGCAGGATGGTGTTGACGGCCGGCAGATAGATCTGCCCGGTATTGGTTTCAGACGTGAAGAGGATTTCCATGCGCGGCAGGTATCCGAGGTGGATCGCCTGGCGCACAAGCGAGAACGCGCCTGTTATCACCGCCTGGCTGGCGATGATGGTGGCGGCGGTGGCCAGGATGACAGCCGGCAGGATCGCCCATTGCGGGAACATGAGGTAGAAGGGATTGGACATGGCCGCCGGGTCTTTCAGCACCAGCGCGCCCTGCCCCAGATAATTCAGCGTCAAAGCCGGGAAGACCAGGCAGAACCACGCCCACTGGATGGGACGGCGGCCGAAATGCCCGAGATCGGCATAAAGCGCTTCCGCGCCCGTGATCGTCAGGAAAACCGCACCGAGCACAATAAAGCCGTGAAACCCTTCACTGGCCAGGAATTCCACCGCGTGCCAGGGATTGAAGGCGAAAAGAATGCCGAAGTCATCGGCGATGTGGACGAGGCCGGCAAGCCCCATGACGATGAACCAGACCGCGGTGATCGGCCCGAAGAATTTCGCCACCGTGCCCGTGCCATGCGACTGGATGGCGAAGAGGCCGATGAGAATGCCGACCGATATGGGAATCACGAAGTCGTCCATGGCGGGCGTGACGAGTTTCAGCCCCTCGACCGCCGACAGCACCGACAGCGCCGGCGTGATCATCGCATCGCCGAGAAACAGCGCGGCGCCGATGAGACCAAGGACGATGAGAACGCTGCGGTGGGTGCCCGCCGTCTTCATCAGCAGCGCGAGCAGCGAGAGCGTTCCGCCCTCGCCGTCATTGTCGGCCCGCAGCAGAAGGGTGATGTATTTGAACGTCACGATGATCGTCAAAGCCCAGATCATCAGGGATGTCAGACCGATGACCTCCTCGCGCGTCACGCCATCATAGGCGATCGGCCGCAGGGCCTCGCGGAAGGCATAAAGCGGGCTGGTGCCGATATCGCCATAGACGACGCCGATGGAGCCAAGGATCGCGGCATAAAGCCCCTTGTTCTGATGCTTGTCATCCGCATCCGGTTTCTCGGCAACGTCCTTGTCGACGATTTGAGACATGATGATCCTGGCTCCTCAGAGCCAGCCCTTCCAACGAAAAAAGAGAAACGGAATGATGGCGGACATCAGCATGACGATGAGCGCGAGTGGATAACCAAATGTCCAGTTCAACTCCGGCATGAGCTGAAAGTTCATTCCATAAACCGAGGCCACCAGCGTCGGCGGCAGGAACACCACCGAAGCGATGGAGAAAATCTTGATGATGCTGTTCTGCTCGATATTGATGATGCCGAGCGAGGCATCCAGCAGAAAGGTCAGATTGCCGGAAACGAAGGAGGCATGTTCGTTCAGCGACTGAATATCGCGCCCGATCGACTTGCCCTGCTCGCGCGCACCCTTGTCCTCGCGAACCTGATCGCTGGTGGACAGAAAGGTCTGAAGGCGCGCCAGGGATGCAAGGCTCACGCGGACCTTCGAGATCAGCCGTTGATAGGCGGCGATGTTGCTCAGGCGGTCTTCGAGATAACGCGGCGCCTTGCGTTTGGAGCGGGCCTGGCTGCCGAGAATGTCGGCGGCGAGATTGTCGATCCCCGTGACCGAATTTTCGAGAATCTCCGCCGTGCGGTCAACGATGGTTTCAAGCAGCTTCAGAAGCAGCGCCGCGCCGCTGCGCATTTCGTGCGGCACGCGGGTGATGGCGGCGATGAAGAGATGGAAGGATTTCGGCTCGGCATAACGGATCGTCACGAGGCGCCTGCCGGCGAGAATGAAGGCGACATCGGTGAGGCGCGGATCGTCCGAATCCGCTTTCCAGACCAGGGAAGCGGTCATGAAGACATTGCCGTCTTCCATGTAAAGCCGGCTGGAGGGTTCGATATCCTTCAGATCCTCGCGGGTGGGCAGATCGAGCCCCAGCAGCTTTTCCACATGCTGCTCTTCCGCCCTGTCCGGATTGACGATGTCGACCCAGACGATGTCGTCGGGAATCTGTTCGGAGCCGTCGTCAGGCGACAGGCTGATCGCCTCGCAATTGGCGCGATAGGCTTTTATCAATCCGTTTCTCCGGTCCACATCGCAAGCTTCAGCCGCAATGCTGCTTAACATATCCTGTTTGCGGTCGGCAAACCTTTGGACGACACTTCAGGGAACGCCGGGACCTGCGGAATTTCATATCCCGCGACCCCGATGGACCAAGAGCCAAACGGCGCAGGCGTATGCGCCCAAAGCGAGATGCAATCAAGCAATATTTTTTCTCGACAGCATTGCAGGCGAAGCATTTCTGGACGTTCCAGTCCAGAAAGCTTGCCCGATACTGGCGACTAATCTTCTGTTTTCAAAAGGCGATTCAAAGCTGACATTGGCCCGTCGGGTTTTGCGCCGGAAGCCGCTGCCTTATTCGAAAACGATCTTCGGTGCGGCTTTTCTCTCGCCCGCGCCGATGCGCGCCCAGACTTTTTCGGCGATATCGCGATAGATCGCCGCCTGCGGGCCATCCGGCTCGGCGGCGACGACAGGCGTTCCGGCATCCGACATTTCACGGATGGAAATGGTGAGCGGCACCTCGCCGAGGAACGGCACGCCGATCCTTTCGGCTTCGGCCTTCGCGCCGCCATGGCCGAAAATATCGTAACGCGCACCGGTGTCCGGCGCGATGAAATAGCTCATGTTCTCGATGACGCCGAGCAGCGGCACTTCCACCTTGCGGAACATGGTGATGCCCTTGCGCGCATCGATCAGCGCCAGGTCCTGCGGCGTGGAGACGATGACGGCGCCGGCAAGCGGCACCTGCTGGGCGATGGTCAACTGCGCGTCACCCGTGCCGGGCGGCATGTCCAGCACCAGCACATCCAGTTCGCCCCAGGCCACTTCGCGCAGCATCTGCATCAGGGCGGACTGCACCATCGGTCCGCGCCAGATCATTGCCGCCTCCTCATCCACCAGGAAGCCCATGGACATGACCTTCAGGCCATAATTTTCCATGGGAAGGATGATGCGGTCTTCCTGCTGCTGCGGGCGACCCGAAATCTTCAGGAGCCGCGGCAGCGACGGACCGTAAATATCGGCATCGAGCATGCCGACCTTGAGGCCGAGCGCCTGAAGACCGAGCGCCAGATTGACTGATGTCGTCGATTTGCCGACCCCGCCCTTGCCCGAAGCGACGGCGATGATGGCGCCGACACCCGGCACGCCCACCTTGGAAGAGCGCGGCTGCGCGGCCGGTCGACCGGTTGCGGCGGCGGGACGGGCAGGCTGCTGCTGGCCCGGCTTGCGATCCGCCGTCAGCGCCACCACCGCGCCGACCATGCCCGGAACACCCTTTGCCGCCTGTTCGGCGGAAAGCCGCAACGGCTCCATCTCCTGCGCCTTGTCCGCGGGTACGGTGATCGAGAAATAGGCCTTCGCATCGGCGATGAAGATTTCCGAGACCATGCCGAGCGCCACGATGCTTTTGCCGCTGCCGGGATAGATGACGGCTTCCAAAGCCTTTTCCACCTGGTTCTTGCTGACTTCTGCCATTGTCTTACTCCGTTGCATCGTCCGGCCGGATATGGGCTCAACTCCGCGTCATCCATAGACAAGCGGGAGCGCTTCGCCAATGCCAAAGCGCAAACAACCGAGACCAGCGACGATTCAACGCTGTGATTTCAGATTTCGTCGTCCATATCCAGCGTCTCGGGATCAAAGACACGGCCATCGAAAAAACAGTCCGGGCCGAGGACGAGGCCCGTGCGCGACGCGCCGACATGGACCGGTTCCCTGAGCGTGCCTTCCAGCTTCAGGTTCGCGCCCGGCACCGGCACGAAAAGCGGCTTCATCGCCTTGCGGAAGATATCCGGCCGGTAGGCATTGCGGGCAGCCTCCAGCACGGCCGCATCGAACCGGCGTTCGGCGGGAATTTCGCCCCAGCGCAGCATCTGGCTGAAGAACCACAGGGCCTGGCTCTGCCAGGGAAAATTGGCTGCCTTCGCGCTGGTGACGAAAAATTCCGGGTAACGCCGCATGTCCCTCTGTGAGGTGGAGATATAGCCCGTCAGCGCCGGCAGCAGGAATTCACCGTTTTCGTCCATATAGTGGGGAGCGGCGAGTATGCCCGTGAGTTCCTCTATATTGGCTGAATTGGCGCACCATTCCCCAGCGCGGTAAAGCGCGCGAAGCAGCCCCTCCAGCGGGGTGGCGTTCTCCTCCGCCCAGGGCCGCTTCACCGCCAGTATCTTTTCCGGCGCGTTGTGCCAGATCAGCGCTCCGGTCGTGACAATCCGCCCGGCGCCGCCCAGCACCACGGCGCTGCCCGCCGGTTCGGCGGTACAGAGTGCATCGACCTTGCCGCTTTCGAGCAATCCCGGCATGGCCTTTGGCATGGCTTCGACGATCTCCATGTCCCGGCCAAGCAGCACACCGCAGCTGCCAAGGAGATAACGCAGCGCATAAAAGGGTGTGGAGACAATATCCTCGACCACAAAGACCGGCGGATTTTCACCCGCCGCCCGCCGCGCCGCACAGACGCGGGCCATCGCCCGGCCGAAAGCCGCGGGGTCCGGCAGCTTCAGGCCCTCACGATAAAGCTCGTCGTAAAAACCGTGCGAAACGGTCGTTGCCGATCCGCCGAGGGAGAGCGTGAAAACACCGACAATGTCGGCCGGCAGGTTATCGAGACCGACGGCTGAACCGACCGGCACCGGAGCGGGCAGATGGGCAATGTGAACGTCATCCCCGGCAAGCGCAGTCAGGACAGCGCGTGCGGATTGTTTTCGGACAAGGTTCAGTTCAATGCCTTCATCGGCAGCAAAGCCTTTTTCGGCAGCGACTATCAGCACGGCGCAATCGACAGTCGGAGAAAATCCCGCTTTTACCCTATGCCGTTCCGGCAAACGATTTCTCCTTTCCGGTGATTCGAAAGAAGGATCGCCCAGGAAGCGGTTTATCACAATGATAAAATTACGATTTCGCTATTTTATCAGACCGACCCGCAGCGCCTTGGCGACAGCCTGGGTGCGGTTGACTGTATCGAGTTTTTTCGTCGCACGGTTCAGGTAATGATTGATGGTATGCTCCGACAACATCATGATTTCAGCGATCTCGGCGCTGGTCTTGCCGGCCGCCGTCCAGTTCAGACAATCGATCTCCCGTTCGCTCAGGGTTTCGGGAACCCTGAGATCCAGCCGGCGGATTTCAGACAGCCGGGCAAAGACGTGGCTGGAAATATAGAGAAGCTCCGCCAGGCGGTTCGCCGGCAGAAGCGTCTTGTTGCCGGAAAAGGATACCGCGCCCCGCGTCGTGGTGATGTCGTGAACGGGAAACCACACCGAATTGATCATTTCGAACCGCTCGAACAGGCCGATCACCGTTTTCCTGGCGATGTGCTCGTCGCCTCTGGCCAGAAAGTCCATGGAAACGGAAAAGGGCACGGTCGATTTTTTCAGCTGGGCCATGACCCGGCTGTTCTGCAACATCCCCTCTTCGTCGTAACGCTGCAAAAGCTCGGCCGGCCAGCTGGTGATGATGGTATATTGCGACAGTTCGCTGGCCATTTCGGATGACAGGTCCAGCACCATGAAAGCCCTGAACTCCCAGGCCTCCGTCAGCCGTTTCAAGAACCGGAATATGTCGAATTGCGTGTTCAGACCGGCGATCTCGCGAACGCAATCAACACCAATCGCCTGAACGGCGGCCGTCTCTGTTTTCTGCATGAAAGCTGTTCTTCGAGAATGAGAAATACCGCCGCAAAGGCCACCTTTGCCCGGAAATTGCCGGGGATGTTACTCACCAAAACGATTCATGCAAACAAAAGTTGAAAACTTAATTCAGAATAATCGAAAATAAGATTTAACTCGCGCAAATTGACGCCCGATCCGCCATATCAACGGCGAAAATCGAAGGATCAGCACGCCCACTTTTCCTCAACCATCCGCAACCGGGGATAATCGGCAGGCCAGTTCCGCCGAAATTCTGTCGGCCGTTTCGCGCACCTGCGGCGCCCATTTGCGAAGCTGTTCGACATCCACCCGATAGGCGGGACCGGTCACGGAAATCGCCGCATGGAAATTGCGCCCCGGCGCATGAACCGGCGCGGCAACGCAATGAATGCCGATCTCGTGTTCCTGAAGGTCGAAACCGCAACCGTTCATGCGGATGGCCGCCACATCCTTCACCAGAGCCTCCGGCGTGACGATGGTATTGTCCGTGAAGCGGTGAAAATCCAGCCCGGCGGCAAGCTCTGCCAGATCATCGGCCGGCAGCAGGGACAGCGCCGCCTTGCCCACGCCCGTACAATAGACCGGTGAACTCTTGCCGACCTGCGAATGCATGCGCAGGGTATGCCTGCCCTCGATCTTGTCGAGATAGGTGACCTGTCCGCCGTTGAGAACGGCGAGATGCACGGATTCCTGTGTCGCATCCTGCAGCGCCGCCAGATGCGGCGCGGCGACGCTGCGCAGATCATTACCGCTCCAGGCCTTTGCGGCAAGTTGCAACAGCCTCAGGCCCACGACATAGGTCTGGTCGGGGGCATGGTCGATCAGGCCTTCGGCGAGAAGATGGGCGAGCTGGCGGTGAACCGTGCCACGCGGCTGGCCACAGGCCTCGACCACATCGGTAAAGCGCATCGGTTTTTCGGCAAAGGCGACAAGCTCCAGAAGCGAGACGGCCTTTCCGAGCGTCCCCGTCTCCATTTCCGCTTTTCGCACACGGCCGGGAACGGGATCATGTTTTTGATCATTGGGCATTTTACTACCGGGCATGGCAACATCCACCGTCATCTGCCTTGACATAAGCGTGACGCCAAGAGAATAATTCCATTTAGTAAAATCTATTTCCATATATTGGAACAATCAAGCCCATCAATGGATGAGACGAAACCGATGACTCAAGCCCTCTTTCCAGACCTCAAGGATGCGGGCGTGCTCATAACGGGCGGCGGTTCCGGCATCGGGGCATCGCTGGTGGAAGCCTTTGCAATGCAGGGGGCGAAGGTTACCTTCATCGACATCGCCGAGGAGCCGAGCACGGCACTTGTCCGGCGGCTTGCCGGGCTCGCACCGCATCCGGTGCATTTCTTCAGGACCGACCTGCGCGACATCGCTGCGATCGCAAGCACAGTGGATGCGGCTGCCTCCGCCACCGGCGGCATCAAGGTGCTGGTCAACAACGCCGCATGGGACGACCGCCACGATATCGATACCGTGACGGAAGCCTATTGGGACGCCAATCAGGCGGTCAATCTCAAGCAGATGTTCTTCACGGTTCAGGCCGCGCTGCCCCATCTGCGGCAGGCAAATAATGCATCCATCGTCAATTTTTCGTCCATCTCGTTCCTGCTGAACATGGGTGAACTGCCGTCCTATGCGGCGGCCAAGGCCGGCATTATCGGTCTGACGAAAAGCCTTGCCGGCAGGCTGGGACCGGACAATATCCGCGTCAACACGCTGCTGCCCGGCATGATCGTGACGGAGCGGCAGAAGGAACTGTGGCTGACGGACGAGGGTATTGCCGCCACCATGGCACGGCAATGTCTCAAACGCACGCTCGTCGCCGCCGATCTGGCCGGCCCGAGCCTGTTTCTCGCATCATCGGCATCGGGCGCCATCACGGCGCAATCCATAATCGTAGACGGAGGCCTCCTATAATGTCTGAACCCGCTTTTATCGCCGTCGACTGGGGCACGACCAGTTTCCGGCTCTGGCTTCTCAGCCGGTCGGGCGCGGTGCTGGCCGAGCGGCGCAGCGCGGAAGGCATGACCACCGCCATGCGCACCGGCTTTGCCGAGGTGCTGCAATCCCATCTCGATGCCATCGGCGCACCGGAAAACCTGCCGGTTCTCGTCTGCGGCATGGCCGGCGCCCGGCAGGGCTGGGTCGAGGCGGGTTATATCGACGTTCCGGCATCGCTTTCGGCGGTTCTGGACGGTGCGGTCCGTGTGCCGGGTCAGACACGGGATGTGCGCATTCTGCCGGGGCTGGCGCAACGCGATAAAGCCGCACCCGATGTGATGCGCGGCGAGGAAACGCAACTGCTCGGCGCGCTCGCCTCCGCCGATGCCGGCGAAAAGCTGGTCTGCATGCCGGGCACGCATTCCAAGTGGGTGACCGTCCGCGGCGGCGAGGTGACCGGATTTGCCACCTTCATGACCGGCGAACTGTTCGAGGTCATCTCGAAACAGACGATCCTTTCCCACGCGGTGGCCGAAGCGGACGCCTTTACCGGCGCGCACGACGCCTTCAAGGCCGCCGTGCACGACATCTACGCCAATCCGCAACTCGCCACCAATCGCCTGTTCACCCTGCGGTCCGGGCAATTGCTGCACGGCCTCACCGCCACCGATGCGAAGGCCAAGCTTTCCGGCACCATGATCGGGCTGGAAATTGCCGGCGCTCACTCCAACGCGCGGCGGGACACACCTGTCGTGCTGATCGGCTCCGGCGCGCTCGGCGCGCTTTACGAAGGCGCCTTCACCGCCCTTGATATACATTATACGGTCATCGACGCCGACGAGGCCGTGCGGCGCGGATTGCTGGCCGCCGCGAATGCCATCTGGCCATAGGATAAAGAGATATCATGCGTATTCCCTTCCCTTCCATCAAATATCCGCTGATCGCCATCCTGCGCGGTCTCAAACCCGAGGAAACCGAAGGCGTGGTCGGCGCGCTGATCGAAACCGGCTTCCGCGCCATCGAAATCCCACTCAATTCGCCAGATCCGTTCCGCTCCATCGAGATCGCCGCGAAGATGGCCCCGGCCGATTGCCTGATCGGCGCCGGCACCGTGCTGAGCGTGGAGGATGTCGCATCGCTGGATGCGGCCGGCGGCAAGCTGATGGTGAGCCCCAATGCCGACGCCGATGTGATCGTTGCCGCGCGCGTCAAGGGCATGGTGACGATGCCGGGCGTTCTCACCCCCACCGAAGCGCTGGTGGCCGCAAAGGCCGGAGCCACGGGGCTGAAATTCTTCCCCGCCAGCATCATCGGCCCTTCCGGCATCAATGCGATCAGGACGATCCTGCCGAAGGATCTGGTCATCGCCGCGGTCGGTGGCGTCTCGGATCGGAATTTCGCCGAATATACCTCGGCCGGCATCACCGCTTTCGGCCTTGGAACCAGCCTCTACAAACCCGGCATGACGGCGGCGGAGGTGCGCGAGCGCGCCACCGTCACGCTCGCGGCCTATGACGCAGCCATCGGAGGATAAGAGCGTGGTGACCGTTTTTCCGTTTGCCGGACGTGTGCTTGACGAAACGCCGATGACGCTTGGCGAGGGCCCGACCTTCGATCCCGTCACCGGCACCGCCTGGTGGTTCAATATCATCGAACGCGAATTGCACGAGTTACACATCGCCTCCGGCCGCAAGGCCGTACACGCCCTGCCCTTCATGGGCAGCGCGCTCGCCAAGGTCAGCGACAGCAAGCAGTTGATCGCCTCCGATGACGGGCTTTTCCTGCGCGATGCGGCCACCGGCGTGCTGACCCTTTACGCGGAACTGGAAAAGGACCTGCCCGGCAACCGCTCCAATGACGGGCGCATGCACCCTTCCGGTGCGCTGTGGATCGGCACCATGGGCCGCAAGGCGGAAATTGGCGCGGGCAGCATCTACCATGTTTCCAAAGGCGCCGTGACGAAGCTGTTTGCCGATATCAGCATTCCGAATTCGATCTGCTTTTCGCCCGACGGCGCGACGGGATATTACGTCGATACCAAGGTGAACAAGTTGATGCGGGTGCCGCTCGATGCCGGGACCGGCCTTCCCTCCGGCAGGGCTGAAGTCCTCATCGATTCCACCGGTATCAAAGGCGGCATTGACGGGTCGGTCTGCGATGCCGAAGGACATATCTGGAACGCCCGCTGGGGCGTGGGTGCGGTCGATCGCTACGACGCGGACGGCAACCATATAGCCCGATATGAGGTGCCCGGCGGACAGACAACCTGCCCGGCCTTCATCGGCCCCGACGCATCGCGCCTTCTGGTCACCTCGGCGCGCGAACATCTCGATGATGACGCCATTGCCGCCAATCCGCAGCATGGCCTGACTTTCGATCTCGGCATAGAGGTCAAGGGCCGGTTCGAGCCGCTTTACCGGTTGTGAAGCGAGGCGCGGGCCGCCCGCAACAAAATGCGGAGCGCCGTCCAGTCGGCATCCCCGAAACGACTTCCCTCATTCCTTTGCATGTCAGCGGAATGAGGGTTGTGGGGATACGCCGGCGCATACAAGCCTGTCTGGGATACTGCGCCGCCAAGCGTCGCTGCGAGGCCGCACCGTCTCAGGAAATATCCGACAATATCTCGCGATAGTTCTCGTGCAGATACCGCTGGGTCGCGGCGGCATCGGCCGGCCGGCCGTAGAAATAACCCTGCCCCATGGCGCAGCCAAGCGCGCGCAGCTTTTCCTCTTCCACCCGCTCCTCGATCCCTTCGGCCACGACTTCGAGATCGAGACCGTCGCACATGGCGACGATGGCCTTGATGATATGTTCCGAGGGACGGTCGCTGCTGATGCGCGAGACGAAGGCGCGGTCGATCTTCACCTTGTCAAAGGTGAAGTCGCGCAGGCGGCCGAGGCTCGACTGGCCCGTGCCGAAATCGTCAAGGGAAATGCGAACGCCGGCGCTCTGCAATTCGCTGATGATGCGTTGCGCGGTATCGGCTGAAGTCATGACGGCCGTTTCGGTGATCTCCAGTTCCAGCCGGTGCGGGTCGAGGCCGACGCGGGAAAGGATGGAGAGAATATTGTCCGCCGTGCTGGGGTCCATCAATTGCGCTGACGACAGGTTGAAGGACAGGAAGAGTTCACGCGGCCAGAACAGGGCCGCTTCCGCCGCTTTTCGGAGCAAAGCTTCCGACAACGCGTCGATGAAACCGCGTTCTTCGGCAAGCGGCACGAAAACGGCAGGCGAAACAAAACCGAGATCGGGATCGTTCCAGCGGGCGAGCGCCTCGAAACCGATGACCTTCGCCTCTTCCAGCCGGACGATGGGCTGGAAATGCACGTCGATCGCGTCGGTGATGATGGCGTTTCTGAGCGCCTGCTCCAGCTGCGTGGCGCGCTTCATTTCCTGGGCGATCTCACGCGAATAGACCGTTATCTGGCCACGGCCGCGCCGTTTGGAGCGATAAAGCGCCGTCTCGGCGCTTTTCAGCAGATCCTCGAAATCATCGCCGGCAAAGGGATAGATGGCAAAACCGAAGGAAGAGGAGAGCCGGACGTTGCGGTCACCAAGATCGTAAGGGGCGGAAAGCACGTCCTTGATCATGTTTCCGACGCGCTCCGCGCCGGTGCGTTCGAACACCAAAGGCAGGACGAAGGCGAATTCGTCTCCGTCATGGCGCGTCACGACGGCGCCATCGGGAATGCAGGCCTTCAGCCGGTGCGCAACCTGACACAGGATTTCATCGCCCGCCTGAACGCCGAAAAGATCATTGATGGGTTTGAAGCCGTCTATATTGGCAATGCCGACCGTGAAGGGCGCCGGGTCGCTGGAACGTTCGCTGGCCAGCATGCGAATCTTGTCCCGCAGACGGTAACGGTTGCCGAGCCCCGTCAGCGGATCGCTGTAGGCCATGGCCTGCAATTCGTTCTGGCTGACCTGCAACGATTGCGGCTCTGCCCGTTTCATTCCTGCATCTCGTGAATCCTGTGTCGACCGCGCTCACAATGCAGGGCAAGTATTAAAAAAACCATAGAGCCGCAGACCAAAATACGGCGGCATTTCCCGAAAGTACACGGCGCGCGCAAAATGACCCCGGCGCGGCAAGGAATTATATTTTCCCTTCACCGCCGCAACCAGGCGGCGGCGGGTATCAGGCCTGAAGCCTAAGGGCATCCTTGCCGAAAAGCCGCAGGAAAACCGCCTCGACCATGTCGGGACTGACGGGTTTCAGCAACATGTCGTTCATGCCGGACGCGAGGCATTTGTCCAGATCGCCCTCGAAGGCGTGGGTGATGACGCCGACGATGGGGATATGGTGCTCGCCAGCCAGTTCACGCATACGGCGGGCGACCTCGAAACCGTCGATATCGGCAAGCGTCGTGTCGAGCAGGACAACGGAGGGCGCCTGTTCCTTGAAAAGACGCAAGGCTTCCTCACCCGTCGTGGCAAGCCGCCAGGAAAGCCCCAACCCTTCCAGTATCTGCGAAAAGACGATCTGGTTGACCCGGTTATCCTCAACGAGAAGTATCTCGCAGACGCCACCCGTCTTGAGGATATCGGGCAGGTCTTCCGTCATGATCTCCCAGTCTTCCTCCGGCGATGTCTCGCCTGGCGACGACCTGAGGCCAACGGCGACATAATGCAGCAGGGAGGCGTCGATCTCCCCTTCCTCGATGGTGACGACCGGCAGACCATGCACAGCGGCGATATCGAGACATGTGACGCTCATCTGGGCATCAACGACGACGACGTCGATATTCACGCCGGCGGAAGCGGCGATATCGATGAATGCCCGCTGCTCCTGCTCGCTCGTCACCGCCGCATGATCCATGCCGCCGGCGGCAAGCCGGCGGCCGGCGGCTTCGGCAAAACGTCCGCTTTCGGACACGATGAGGACCGCCTTGCTTTTCAGCAGGTCTTTTGCCGGATCGCCCTCGTCGCCCTTGCCATAGGTCGAGGCGACGAAGGCAACATGTTCAAGCGAGGGAATGACGGGCCTGCCGCTCGCATCGACGGTGGCAAGTGCCGTGACATCCTCCATCGTCGTCACCAGAAAATGCCTGCCCGGACGGCCCACACGCTGCTTGCGGGTAATCGTCAGCACTTCCTCGCCATTGAGGCGTCTCACCCTTTCGGGAATGAGGCTCGATGTGCCGCTGTCCATCACCATGCGGTCGGCCGCGTCGATCTGCGCGGCGACCTTGCGCGAATGCAGATCGAACACCGTCTTGCCGAGAATGCTCTCCGCACTGGTTTCGACCATGGCGCAGGCGGATTTGTTCACGGCCGCATAGGCCATGTTCCTGTCCTTGACGAAGACGGGAAACGGCAGATTGTCGAGGATGTCCTCGATCAGCTGCACCCGTTCAAGGTCGATGCGCCACTGTTCTTCCCTTTTCTTCTGTTCGGAAATATCGGCGACGACACTGATGCCGAGCCCGGAAGGCAGGCGGTTCATGACGAAGCGCAGGAAGCGCTCTCCCTTCAGGCGTTCGGTCTTTTCCGACCTTTCCTTCCAGTGCAGCGCCAGCCGCTCGCCGATCCATTCGTCCCGCCCAAGCTGGCGGGCATTGGCGGCAAGGCTCTCCGTCTCGAGCAGGTAGCAATCATAGAGCGCGCTCAGATAATCGCGCAGCCGCGCACCGGGGCCGACAACGGCCTCTTCCAGCGGGAAAAAACTCATGAGTTTCCGGCTTGCGAAAATAATGTGATCGTTACGGTCGTAAACGACGATCGCCGCGCCAAGCGCGTCGCAAAGGGCATCAAGCATCACCGTATGAACGCCCGCGCCAGAGGACGCCAAATCACTCAACTGCAAACTCCCGCCTGTTTTAATGGGTCAGGCTTATGTTTCTAATGGAATCGTTCAGGGCAGATGCCGGGATGAAACGACAAATTCCGAAAAAGAGACATCAGGGTTCGCCACTTGAAGCAGTCTTGAGGAGAAGATGACGTTCACCCATAATCGACGTCACACACCACCCGAAAAGGGGGCCTCTTTCCTGCGGTCATTTCAAGCCGCCCCACCATAATCAAGGCCGATTAAAGGCGGATTAACGCTTACCCGGGTGTTGACGGAAATGATCAAATGCCCGGAAACCCGCAAAACATGTGCAAATTTCCGCAGCCCGGGTTTTTTACTTTCGAAGCGGCCGCGAATCCGCGAAAATGACGATCATGGCCATCAAGCAGCTTTCAGAAACCCTCATCAACCAGATCGCCGCCGGCGAGGTCATCGAAAGACCGTCCAGCGCCACGAAGGAACTGGTGGAAAACGCCATCGACGCGGGCGCGACCCGCATCGAGATCGCCACTGCGGGTGGCGGCAAGGGGCTGGTGCGGATTACCGACAATGGCTCCGGCATGTCGCCTGCCGATCTGGAGCTTGCGGTCAGGCGTCACTGCACCTCGAAAATTTCCGATACGCTGGATGATATCCGCACGCTCGGGTTTCGCGGCGAGGCGCTGCCCTCCATCGGCTCCGTCGCCAAGCTGACGATTACCAGCCGCCGACAGGGCGCGGAACAGGGCTCGGTGATTTCCGTCACCGGCGGCAAGGTGTCCGATGTGCGGCCCGCCGCGTCGAATGCCGGCACCATCGTCGAGGTGCGCGACCTGTTCTTTGCCACGCCAGCACGGCTGAAATTCCTGAAGACGGAACGCGCCGAGGCGGCCGCGATCACCGAGGTCGTCAAGCGCATGGCGATCGCCTTTCCGCATATCCGCTTCGTGCTGTCAGGCACGGACCGTTCGACGCTCGAAATCCCCTCCACGGGCGACGATCATCTCGCCCGCATGGCGCAAATCCTCGGCGCGGAATTCAAGGACAACGCCATCGAGATCGATGCCGGACGCGAGGATGTGACGCTGACCGGTTTTGCCGGCGTGCCGACCTTCAATCGCGGCAACTCGGCGCATCAATATGTCTTCGTCAACGGCCGCCCGGTGCAGGACAAGCTGCTTTTATCCGCCATTCGCGGCGCCTATGCCGAAACCGTGCCGCATGGACGATATCCGGTCGCGGTGCTGTCCATCACGCTCGACCCCGCCTTTGTGGATGTGAACGTGCATCCGGCGAAATCCGACGTGCGTTTTCGCGACCCCGGCCTCATTCGCGGGCTGATCGTCGGTGCGATCCGGCAGGCGCTGACGCGCGACGGCGACAGGGCTGCGACAACGGGCGCCAGCCAGATGATGAACGCCTTCCGCCCCGGCTACAGCCCGTCTGGCCTGCGGCCCTCCCCTTCCATGGCAGCCGCACCCTGGTCTGCCGCCACCTCGCCTTCGCGGCCGCTTACCGTTTCCGGGGACATGCAATTTGCGGAAGCGGTGCAATCGCGCTTTTCCGACATCACCATGCCGACAGCGCGGGCCGAACCGCGTGAGGTTTACGAAGCCGCCGCAAGCCCCTCGCCCGAACCGGTGCTCTACCCGCTCGGAGCCGCAAGGGCGCAGCTGCATGAGAACTACATCATCGCGCAGACGGAAAACGGCCTCGTCATCGTCGACCAGCATGCCGCGCATGAGCGGCTGGTGTTCGAGGAAATGCGCAATGCGCTGCATTCCAGGCGGCCGCCTTCGCAGGTGCTGCTCATTCCTGAGATCATCGATCTGCCGGAAGAGGATTGCGACCGGCTGATGGATCATGCCGCCGGTTTCGATGCGCTGGGCCTCGTCATCGAGCGTTTCGGTCCGGGCGCGGTCGCCGTCCGGGAAACGCCGGCCATGCTGGGCGAGGTCAATGTGCAGGGGCTGGTGCGCCAGCTTGCCGACGAGATCGCCGAATGGGATGCCGCCTCCACGCTGGCCAACAAGCTGGAATATGTCGCCGCCACCATGGCCTGCCACGGTTCCGTGCGCTCCGGCCGGCGCATGCGGCCGGAAGAAATGAACGCGCTTTTGCGGCAAATGGAAAACACGCCGGGCTCGGGACAGTGCAATCATGGCCGTCCGACCTATATCGAACTGAAACTTTCCGATATAGAACGGCTCTTCGGCCGAAGCTGACGCCATTCATTAAATGGCAGGCGGGCGGGGCTGGCCTTGCGCCGCGCCGGACTATATAAATTCAGGACACTGGAGCATCCGGATTGTTCAGGAGAACGCTACGCCGTTTCGGACTGGGTGCCCTGACAGGACAGAGCAGGAGACGAAAACGGATGAACAGATTTGAACGAGGCGGCAACCGCCTCGCCGTCATCGAATATCTCGACGGTGACTTCCGCATCGTCCAGACCGGCTCGCATGTCATCTGCGCCATCACCGGCAAGGCCGTTCCGCTCGATGAATTACGCTACTGGAGCGTGGCGCGACAGGAAGCCTATTTGGATGCGGCGGCTTCGCTCGAGGCCGAGCAGAAGGCTGGCAATTTGC
The DNA here is from genome assembly GCF_003208455.1 of Rhizobium sp. UGM030330-04. NCBI lineage: Bacteria > Pseudomonadati > Pseudomonadota > Alphaproteobacteria > Hyphomicrobiales > Rhizobiaceae > Rhizobium > Rhizobium sp. UGM030330-04. The sequence goes on along the minus strand of NZ_QKML01000005.1, from coordinate 20,757 downwards.
CGGCGTGAGTTGGGAAGCGGCGTGCTGGCGCGTTTCAATGTTAAGCGGCTTTCTCAGGAGCCGTTGCAGAGGCGGCTGACACCCTCGCTCGACGTCATCCTCGGCCTTGTGCCGAGGATTTGCTGATGTCTCATAAATCGATAGGTTGCAGATGCTCGGGACAGGCCCGAGCATGACGGAGGAGAGGTTTCCGGACCTTGCCGACAACCTCTAAAATGACGACCGGGCATTTTCCCGCAGCAGGCGGGCGCGGCAATGCTGGATTGCGGCATCGATGATCGTCGCGGCCGCGTTGGGGTCATCGAACACCATGTCGATCTCGATCACCAGGCTGTTCCACAATAATTCTTCCGCCCGGCCGTGGTGCCCGTTAAGCCGCACGGCGTCCTTGGCGGTCGTCACCAGCTGCAAGTTCTGCCTGCCTGCATCCTGCAGAAGATCGGCGATCTCATCGTCGCTGAAGTGGTGATGATCCGGGAAAGAGCGCTGCAGCACGATATCGCCGCCAAGCGCCTCGACGGTTCTGAAAAACTTGGCCGGATCGGCGATACCGGCATAGGCCAGCACGCGCCTTCCCCTGAAATCCTGCGGCTCCTGTGGCGTGATCGCCGCCACGAAGACGGGTTTGGCGGCCTTTGCCGCCTGTCTCACCAGCGGATCGGCGGCATGGCCGTTGCCGACCTTCAAAAGACCGGTCATCTGCCGCATCTGCTCGGCCAGCGGCGCCCTGACGGGGCCACCCGGCACGAGATGGCCATTGCCGATGCCGCGTACCGTATCGATGACGACAAGCGCATAATCGAGCGTCAGGCGCGCGCTCTGGAAACCGTCATCCATGATGATGAGATCGACGCCCTCCTTCACCAGCCGGTGTGCGCCTTCCACGCGCCGGCGTGAAATCACCGTCACCGCCTCACGCGCCAGAAGCAGCGGCTCATCGCCGACATCGGCGGAGCGGTGGTGCTGTGGATCGACAAGGGTGGTGACATCAAGCGTGCCGCCATAACCGCGGCTGAGGAAACCGGGTTTCATTCCCCTGGCAACGGCGGCTCGGGCGATTGCTATCGCGGTCGGTGTCTTGCCTGCACCGCCGACCGTGAAATTGCCGATGCAGATCACGGGGACGGCAACGCTTGCCCGTTTCGCCGTTCGCATCCGCCGTCCGGCGACCTTGCCGTAGAGAAGCGAGAAAGGCGACAGGAACCATGCCTGCCAGCCCGCTTTCTGCCACCAGAAGGGCGGCGCCTCAGAAACCATCTATTTCCGCTCCCGGCCGCGTCGCCCACGGCATTCCGTTCGGATATCTCATATCAGGAAAGTTGTTTGCCAGAAAAAACCGTAAATTGCAAAAATGCAATATACGGATCGGACACACTTGCCGGCCCGGTGCCGTGAAGCCCGGTTCAGGCCACCCGTTCCGGCAGCAGGGCTTCAAGCGCGGTAATATCGTCAAAACAATAATCCGCATCCGCGCCGAGGCTTTCGCGGGAACCGGTTCCCGTCAGAACGGCGATGCGCAACCCCGCACCCGCATTTTTCGCCATATGCAGATCGTGATTATTGTCGCCGACAACAGCCACACGTTCCGGCGGAAATCCGATTGCTTGGCAGAAACCGAGAACCATGCCGGGCTGCGGCTTGGTGCCGTAACCGCTGTCATAACCCGCGACGAAATCGACATCGCTCTCGAAACCGAAGCGGATGGCCGTCTGGCGAATGGAATTTTCATTGTCGCTGGAGGCGATGCCGAGCTTGTAACCGCGCGCCTTCAGCCGTGCGAAAAACGCCTTGAGATCGGTGACGGGCACGGATTTATCCGCGGCCTCGGTGAAGAGCCGGTCGAGGCGCGCCGTCAGTTCGCCGACATCACAGGGCGAGCCGGCAGCGACCAGACCGGCGGCGATTTCCGCCGTATTGCCGGCGGCCAGCAGGCTGTCGGGCACCACATGGCCAGTGACGGGGTCCATGCCGCAGGCGATGAGAAGTCGGTCGGCAAGCGCCGCGTCGCCTTTGGCCGCGATCGCCGCAAGTTCGCGGTTCACCGGTCCCCAGCTGGCGTCATAACCTAAAAGCGTTCCGTCCTTGTCGAAAAGGACAGCGACAATCGACTGCGCCGCATCAAGTTCGATATCCGCTACCATGAACCGATGGCGCTCCGCGGTTGCAGCTTGGCCGAAACGGTAAGCGGGTTGATATAGGGTTCCAGCGCCTTGACGGTGGAGGACAGCGCGCCGCGCATATCCTGAATGACCCGATTGCCGGCATCGATCATCTTGTAGCGCTCATTGTCGTTGACCAGCAGATAATGCACCGCCTTGGCCAGCATCTCCACATCGCGGATGATGCGGCCGCCGCCGGCGCGGATCAGTTTCTGATAGGCCTCGCGGAAATTCTGCACATGCGCGCCCGACAAAACGGCACAGCCGAGCATGGCCGGCTCCAGCGGGTTCTGCCCGCCTTCCGCCGTCAGCGACCGGCCGACGAAGGCAAGCTCGGTCAGCCGCAGGTAAAGCCCCATTTCGCCGATGGAATCGCCAAGGAAAATATCGGTTTCCGGCGTGATCACGTCGTTGCGGCTACGGCGCGCCACCGTCAGTCCCATGCCCTTCAGCATGGCTTCCACATCGTCGCCACGCTCTGGATGGCGCGGCACGATGATGGTCAACTGGCCGTTGCGCGACTTGATCGCCGCGTGCACGGTGGCTGCGGCCTTTTCTTCACCGTCGAAGGTAGAGATCGCCGCCCAGGTCTTGCGGTTGCCGACCTGCTTGCGATAGGTCTCCAGCAGCGCCTCGTCGCAGGGCGGCGGGTCGGTATCGCCCTTGAGATTACCCGATATCACCACCGGCCAGGAGCCGAGATCGCGGAAACGCTCGGCATCGAGATCGGATTGCGCGACCACCAGCGCCAGCTTGGAAAACAGCGATTCCGCAATGTCGTGGCGGTTTTTCCAGCGGTCGAAGGACCGGTCGGACAGACGGGCATTGACCCGGATCTGCGGAATGTGCCGGCGCTCCAGTTCCATCATCGTCACCGGCCAGATTTCCGATTCAGCTGTTATGGCGGCGTCCGGCGCCCAATAGGTGAGGAAGCGGTTGACCGCGATCTTGATATCGAGCGGCACATATTGGTGGATCACATCGTCGCCCAGCCGCGTGCGGGTCAGTTCGGCCGAGGTGACGGTGCCGGTAGTCAGGAGCACGAAAATGTCGCGTTTGCGGATTTCGCGGATCAGCGGAATGAGGGCAAGCGTTTCGCCCACGCTTGCGGCATGGAACCAGACGAGCGGCCCGCGCGGGCGCTCGGCGCTGGCATAACCGAAACGTTCGAAGCGGCGGCGCTTGTCTTCCTTGCCCTTTGCGGCCCGATAGGAAAGGTAGGGCCGGGCAAAGGGATAGGCGGCAATACCGGCGATCCGGTAACCGGAAAGAGCGAAACGTGCGATACGGCTGCTCATGACATTCTGCCCTTGATCATTCCGCGCAATGCCCTTCCCCTGTTCTTGTTGTTATCGCCGCCTACTTCTTCTTAAATTGCGTCATTTTTTGTCATCGGAAACGAAAGCGCGATCACATTTTATCGTGCAGGAACTCCCGGCCTGCCGTTCTCAAGCAGGAATCACGGGAAAGCTCGCTTTCACCCAATAGTATTACAACGCAAGGGCAAAAGGACTCAATTTTTGTCGTCGGGATTGAGAAGACGGTGCATATGCACGATAAAATAACGCATATGGGCGTTATCGACAGTCATTTGCGCCTTGGACTTCCATGCCGTGAGCGCGGAAGCATAGTCCGGATAGATGCCGACGATATCGAGCGCCTTCAAATCCCGGAACTGAACATCCTGAAGGTTTTCCAGTTCGCCGCCGAAGACGAGGTGCAGCAGCTGTTTCGGTTTGCCGGATTCCGTCATGTCTTTATCTCTTTCTTGAACGCTGAGAGAGCCACCCATCTGCGGGATTTCCCGGCAAAGGTCAACTGTCAGACAGATGTGAAAACGCTTTCAAAAGTGCGGGCAGCGCATAATCTGCTGCAGCGCACAATGCGGGGTGGTTTACCTGACGGCGATTATACATCAGGGGTTTTCCATCGAGGCCGACCAGCCGGCCGCCGGACCTTTCAAGGATAAGATCGGCAGCGGCAAGATCCCACTCATGCGAATTGGCCTTGACCAGCGTTCCGTCGATGCGGCCATCCGCCACCATCGCCAGCCGGTAGGCCAGCGACGGCACGTGCGGAATGCGCTTTACGCCGCTTCGCACCTCTTCCGGCAGATGCGAGATCACGTCTTCGGGCGCCGCCAGATGGAAGATGCCGGCATTTTCGCGCACGGCGAAAATGGGCTCTCCGTTCTTCAGTGCCTCACCACCTTCAAGTGCGGTAAACTCCTCGGCAAGCGCCGGTGCAACAAGAACACCCACCACCGGCCGTCCTTCATGCACCACCGCGACGCTGACGCACCAGGTATCCCTGCCGCCGATGAAGGCGCGGGTTCCGTCGATGGGATCGACAACGAAGACGGTGGAGCGGGAAAGCCTCCCGGTATCGTCATCCGTCTCTTCCGAAAGCCAGCCATAGTCCGGCCGGGCGGAGCGCAGGATGGTTTCGAGAATTTCGTTGGCGGCATAGTCAGCCGCGCTGACCGGTGAAAGCCCGCCATTCTTCCACCAGACCTCGGGGTCCTTGCGGAAGAAACCGAGAGCCGTTTCGCCCGCCTTGCGCGCGGCTTTAAGGACCAGTCTCAGATCGGAGGCCCAGCGGGCCTCAGCCATATCGTTCATTTTGCCGTCTTTTCCGCGCGCCTTGCGCGGCGCGCCCGTTTTTCTCTTCGCACTTGCACATAAAGTGCCGGCGAAAACAACCCGCAGGCTTGGGTTACTTGCCCGCGATCGTCATGCCTTCGATGGCCAGCGTCGGTGCGGCAACGCCATATTTGCGGTCGATATCATTGGCCGGCGTAACCCGCATGAACATGTCCTTCAGGTTCGAGGCGATGGTCACCTCGGATACGGGGAAGGACTTTTCGCCATTCTCGATCCAGAAACCGCTCGCGCCGCAGCTGTATTCGCCCGTGATCATGTTGGCGCCATGGCCGATCAGCTCGGTGACGTAAAAGCCGGTTCCGACCTGCCGCAGCAAGTCCTCTGGCGAAATATCCCCCGGCTCCAGCGCCAGATTGGTGGAGGCCGGCGAAACCGAGGTGCCGCCGCGCACGCCGCGCCCGTTGGTTTCAAGGCCGAGTTCCCGCGCCGCCGAGGTGGAAAGGAACCAGTGCTTCAACACTCCGTCCTCGATCATTACCATCTTCTCGCCCCGGACACCCTCGCCATCGAAGGGACGCGAGGACGGGCCGCGCACGATCTGCGGATCATCCGTAAGGTAAAGGCCCTTTTTCAGAACCTGCTGGCCCATTTTATCGCGCAGGAAGCTGGTCTTGCGGGCAACCGAGGCGCCGTTGATGGCGCCGGCAATCGCACCGACAAAGCCGCGGGCGATGCGCGGATCGAAAACCACGGTGATATCGCTGCCGGTATCGACCTGACGCGGGCCGACGCGCCGCACCACTTTTTCACCGGCGCGGCGGCCAATCTCCTCGGCGGCATCCAGATCGGCATAATAAAGCCGGCTGTCGAAATCGTAGTCGCGCTCCATCTTCGTGCCTTCGCCGGCGATGACGCTGACTGAACGGCTGAAGCGGCTGCCCATATAGCTGCCGGAAAAACCGTGCGATGTGGCAAGCACGAGGCCGCCCATGCCGCTCGATGCGCCGGCGCCCGAGGAATTGCTGACGCCCTTGACGCCGAGTGCCGCCTCTTCCGAGGCAAGGGCAGCCTCGCGCAGCTGATCGGCCGACACTTCCGTCGCGTCGAAAAGCTGGAGATCGTCATAGGATGTCGCCAGCCGTTCCTTGTCCGCAAGGCAGGCAAAGGGATCTTCCGGCGAGACCTTCGCCATGGCCACCGCCCGTTCGGCCAGCGTCTTCAGATCAAAGCCGGGATTGGCCGAAACGCTCGCCACCCGGCGGCCAACGAAGACGCGCAGGGAAAAATCGTCGCTTTCGGAGGATTCGGTGCTTTCCACCTTGCCGAGCCGCACACCGACCGATTGCGAGCGGGAACGGACGACGACGGCATCCGCCTCATCCGCGCCGGCGGCACGGGCAAGATCGACAAGTTCGCTGGCGCGATCGAGAAGTTTGGAAGAATCTATTTCTGAGGACATGAGTTGGCCTTTCATTCCTGTTCCATTTATTGTGCCAGCAACCCCGCATCAAGGGCGAAACGCCGCTTTCTCCATTCGGACGGTATTGTCGCCACCCTATTCGAAAGTCCGCCCGCATGACCGAGCACGACGCTCTCTTTTCCGAACCCCTGCTGCTTCTGGCCGGCGCGGTCATCGCCGCCTCGGTTTTCCGCAAGCTCGGGCTTGGCACCGTGCTCGGTTATCTGGTGGCGGGCATCATCATCGGGCCGTTCCTGCATCTGGTCACGGATGCGAAGGACATCTTCAATGTCTCGGAACTGGGCGTGGTTTTCCTGCTCTTCATCATCGGTCTGGAACTGAAGCCCTCGCGCATATGGCAGATGCGGCGCGATATTTTAGGTCTCGGGCTGGCGCAGGTGCTGGTGACCGGCAGCGTGCTGGCGGCCATTGCCTGGTGGGCGGGGCTGATCGATGCGCGCGGCAGCCTCGTTGCGGGTTTCGGTCTAGCGCTTTCCTCCACCGCCTTCGCGCTGCAAATCCTTGAAGATGACGGCGACATGAATACCCGGCACGGCAATCGGTCCTTTTCGATCCTGCTGTTTCAGGACCTCGCCATCGTGCCGCTTCTCGCCCTCGTCACCATTCTTTCCAACCGGCCGGATGTGGCATCGGACTCGATGGTTTACGATCTCGTCGCCTCGGTCCTTGCGGTGGCGGGCATGGTGCTGGCCGGACGCTTCCTGCTGACACCGATGTTCCAGATCATCGCCCGCACGGGCGCACGCGAGGTAATGATCGCGGCGGCACTCTTCGTCGTCATCGGTGCGGCCGCCATCATGGAGGCTGTCGGGCTTTCCATGGGCATGGGAGCGCTGCTGGCGGGGCTGATGCTGTCGGAATCCTCCTACCGGCACGAGCTGGAAGCCGATATCGAGCCGTTTCGCGGACTGTTTCTGGCGTTGTTCTTCATGGCCGTCGGCATGTCGCTGCATGTCAACATCGTCTATGAGCACATCCTCCTCATCCTGATCGCCGTGCCGGCGATGATGGCGGTGAAGGCGGCGCTGATCTATGCTCTTTGCCGCATTGCCGGTTCCTCGCGTTATGCATCGAGCCGCATCGCGCTGCTTCTGGCGCAGGGCGGCGAATTCGGCTTCGTACTCTTCACCACGGCCGCAGCTTCGGGGCTGTTTCCGCAGGCGACCGCCTCGATCCTCGTTGCCGTTGTCACGCTTTCCATGGCGCTGACGCCGCTTCTGGCGGTGATTTCCCGCCGGCTGACGGCGGAGGATGCGGAGGAGGACAAGCTGGAAGAGGATTTCGACGGCGCGGGTGCGGATGTGCTGATGATCGGTTTTTCCCGCTTCGGCCAGATCGCCTCACAGATTCTTCTGGCCGGCGGGCGCGACGTCACTGTCATCGACAGTTCCGCCGACCGTGTGCGCCAGGCTGCCCGTTTCGGTTTCCGTATCTTTTTCGGAGACGGCACCCGCAAGGACGTGCTGATCGCCGCCGGAATAGAGCGGGCCGATCTCGTGGCCGTCTGCACCCACAAGAAAGAGGTCACCGACCACATCATCGACATGATCCAGTCGGAATTTCCCAGTGTGCGTATCTATGCCCGCTCCTATGATCGCGTCCATTCCCTGTCGCTGAGGAAAAAGGGCGTGGAATATGAAATCCGTGAAACGCTGGAATCCGGCTTGCTGTTCGGCAGGCGGATTCTGGAAGGGCTGGACATGGATGGCGAGCGGGCGCTGGCGATCTCCGACGATATTCGCGAACGTGACGAGGAACGGCTGCAGCTGCAGGCCGTGGAAGGCCTCGCCGCCGGCCGGCAGATGCTGCACAACAAGCCGGTGCGCGAAGTGAAGCCGGAGCCGCTGATGAAGCCGAAGAACAAGGCGGAGAAGCGGGAGGAGGAAGAAGGGGATATGGAGGACAGCGAGACGGAAGTGTCGCTGTGAATTCCACGTCAAGTCAGTGACTGGGAGCGCGCCGCGTGTTTCTGGAGAATATTCAAGGGGGTAGCGCTCAGGCCTCCACGCCCTGCCCGCGATGAAACAGCTCCACCTGCATGTCGATCTGCCGTTTCAGATCGTCCTTGATACCGGCGGAGGCGTTCAGCACCTCTTCCGACTTCAGGAAATCCAGCACGCCGAAACGGTGCACCGGCGGGCGCAGGAAGATATGCGGCGGGCGTAATCTGAGTTTCAGGGCAATCGCCGCCTGCATCATCAGCTGGCTGGCGCCGAACAGGCTGTCCAGACGGTTCGGCATGGTGGTGCCGTCGCCTTCCGGGCCGCCGACCACATCGATACCGATGACGATATCGGCATGATCCAGCAGGTGCTCATAGGGAACGGGATTGAAGATGCCGCCATCGATCATGATGCGGCCATCGATGCGCACCGGCATGAACAGCGCCGGAATGGCGGCGGATGCCGCCAGCGCCTGGATAATCTCGCCGCTTTCCACCACCACTTCGGTCTGGGCGTAATAATCCGTCGTGACCACCTTCAGGGGAATGGCAAGCTCTGAGAAGTCCTTCGGCAAAGCCTGCGGCATCAAGGCATGGAGGATGAGCTCGAGATTGAACTGCCCGAGGCGAAAACCATCGACCGCGTGGCGCATGGATGCAGGCCCGAGGCTCCAGAGCCGGTTGGCGACCGAACCCTTGCGCCCCATGAGTTCGAGCGTGTATTCGCGGATTTCCCGGCCCGACATGCCTGCCGCCATGCCCGCGCCGATGATGGAGCCGATGGAGGAGCCAGACAGCACCACCGGCCGGATGCCGAGTTCGTCCAGCGCTTCGATGATATTGATGTGGCAGATGCCGCGTGCACCGCCACCGCCGAGCGCCAGCCCGAATGTCGGCTCGTGGCTGCCCGCACCATCGCCCTTGAGGACATCTTCCCCGGCGCGGACGACCGTGACGTTCTCGTTTACACCCTGATCCATGCGAATACCCAAACTCTCTCCGCGGAAAAGACTTTGCCTATTCGGCAAACAAGACAAGACCGTGGCGTGACGGGAAGGTGTTCCTGTTAGAGCGTTTCGCTTTTCCCAAGAATCGCCAAAACGCCCTAACTCTTTGTTCTGTCGCATTTCCGGACGGAAATCGGTCTCCGCTTTTCCTGGAAATGCTCTAGGGCTCGTAGCGGTAGAAATGCATTTTCGTGTCACCGAAGATGCGGCTTTCGAGCGGTTTGAACGCTGCATCGACCTTCACCGTGACGTCGCCGCGCTCTTCCAGAATGGCGAGCGCGCCGGGTGTCAGCCAGCCGCCGCCATGCGCCGCCGCGAACGCCTTTTCGCCATGGCCATGGCCATAGGGCGGATCGGCGAAGAGAAGATCGAAGGGCTCGATATTGTTGACGCCGCCGAGCTTGGTGGCGTCACGCCGCAGGATGCGGGCGCGGCCATGCAGGCCCAGCGCATCGATATTTTCCCAGAGCAGCCCCCTGCCCTCGACGCCGTTTTCGACGAAGAGCGCCACCCGGCACCCGCGCGACAGGGCCTCCAGCCCGACCGCGCCGGTTCCGGCGAAAACGTCCAGAACCCGCGTACCGTCAAGACTTTCCGGATAGGCGTGGCTCAGAATGTTGAAGAGGCTTTCCCGCGTCCTGTCGATGGTCGGACGAATGGAATTGGTTTTCGGCGCGGCCAAAGTCCGGCCGCGGAACTCACCGCCTACGATCCGCATTACGTGTCATTCCCCTGCCTCCAGAAGGTTTGCCACCCGGGCCTTTGCCGCCCGGCTTGCCGCCGCCGGGACCACCGGGGCCTTTGCTCTTGCCTGAGAAACCCGAACGTTCGCCACGCTCGCCCGATTTTCCGAAAGATGGCTTGCCGAAGCCGGGTTTACCATCCGGCTTGCCGCCACGGGGCTTGTCTCCCGCAGGGCGCTCACCGCGTGGGCGGTCACCGTCTTCACGGGGCCTGTCGCGGAACGGACGGTCACCGAAAGGTTTTTCGCCACGTGGACGGTCGCTGCGCGGGCGGTCACCCTCTTCGCGCGGCCTGTCACGGAATGGCCGGTCGCCAAAAGCTTTGCCGCCGCGCGCCGGACGGTCGCCGAAGTTCTTTTCACCGCGCGGACGATCACCTTCTTCACGCGGCCTGTCGCGGAATGGCCGGTCGCCGAACGGCTTTGCGCCGCGTCCACCGCGATCACCAAAGCTCTTTTCGCCGCGCGGACGGTCGCCGCGTCCGCGACCGCCTTCTTCTTCGCGGGGGGAATCCGAACGGATCCACTCGCCCTCGGCATCCGCATGCCGCACGACGTTGCGGCGCGCTTCGTCCTGGGCGGAAGGCTTCTTGAAGAGGTTTTCGGCTTCCGCGCGGGCGGAAGACTTGCGTTCCTTGCCGTCACGGGTCGGCCTTGCGCCGGGCGCCATCCAGACATTGGCCGTGCGGCTGGTACCGGCGGGCTGGCGTGGGCGGCGGTCGTCGCCATCATCCTCGCTGCGGCCCTTGGCGCCAAATTTCCCGGCGGGCTTGGAGCCGAACTTGCCGGCTGGCTTGTCGCCACGCTTGGTATCGAGACGGCCGAGCGCCTTTTCGCGACGATCCTCGGGCTTGCCGCCCTTTTCGAAGCGCGGCTTGCCTTCCGGCGCATCGCTCTTTGCCCATTCGGATTTCACGGGCCGCTTCGGCGCGTTGTCTTCCTCATCCTCAACGGGCGCATTATAGATCGGTGCATCGAAATTGGCGCCCGCCTCTTCGATCAGGCGCGGGCCAAGCTGGTCGCGCAGCATGCGGCCGCGCACTTCCAGCACCTTGCCCTCAGCGAGATCGCCAAGCTGGAACGGGCCGTAGGAAACGCGGATCAGGCGGTTGACCTCGAGACCCAGCGCGCCGAGCACGTTCTTGATCTCGCGGTTCTTGCCTTCGCGCAGGCCCATGCTGATCCAGACATTATGGCCCTGAGTGCGGTCCAGCGTCGCGTCGATCGCGCCATAAAGCACGCCGTCGACGGCGATACCTTCCTTCAGCTTGTCGAGCGCGGCCTGATCGACCTCGCCATGGGCGCGCACGCGGTAGCGGCGCAGCCAGCCGGTGGTCGGCAGTTCCAGCACGCGGGAAAGACCGCCATCGTTTGTGAGCAGCAGCAGGCCTTCGGTATTGATATCGAGGCGGCCGATGGAGAGCACACGGGGGAGCTCGCCCGGCAGATTGTCGAAAACGGTCGGACGGCCTTCCGGGTCGGAATTGGTCGTCACCAGACCGGCGGGCTTGTGGTAGAGCCACAGTCGCGTGCGCTCGGCGCCGCGAATCGGCATGCCGTCGACTTCGATCTTGTCGGACAGCGTGGCGTTGACCACCGGCGTATCCAGCTTGACGCCGTTCAGCGACACGCGGCCTTCCATGATCATGCGCTCGACATCGCGGCGCGAGGCGACACCGGCGCGCGCCATGATCTTGGAAATGCGTTCCGGCTTGCCACCGCCAACGGTTTCGGGCGCCGGGGCAGCCTTTGCCTCGGCCGGTTTCTTTTCGCGCTCTGCGGCGGGCTTGCCGGGGCCTTTCGGCTTCCTGTCGCGGCTAAATGTCTTGCCACCGTCACGCTTCGGCTTGTCTTTAAAAGTCATTTGCTGTTTGCCTGTTGTTTGGGCTGTCCTATCAGGTCCAAGCACAAGGGTTAAGAGGAAATTGAAACGCAATGGCCGAAAGGACGCATTTCATGGAGCTGGCGCTTGCGGAAGCCCGAGCCGCGGCTGAGCGGCAGGAGGTTCCGATCGGCGCCGTACTGGTTCTGGACGGCCGCGTCATCGCCCGTTCCGGCAATCGCACCCGTGAATTGAACGATGTGACGGCGCACGCCGAAATCGCCGTGATCCGCATGGCCTGCGAGGCTCTGGGGCAGGAACGCCTGCCGGGCGCCGATCTCTACGTTACGCTGGAGCCCTGCACCATGTGCGCGGCGGCGATTTCATTCGCCCGTATCCGCCGGCTCTATTACGGCGCGCAGGACCCAAAGGGCGGCGCTGTGGAGAGTGGCGTGCGCTTCTTCAGCCAGCCGACATGCCACCATGCGCCGGATGTCTATTCGGGACTGGCGGAAAGCGAAAGTGCTGACATTCTGCGGCAGTTCTTTCGCGAGAAACGTCTCGAGGATTGAGCGGCGAGCGGGAGAGATGAAGCTTCCCGCCAGCCATCAGCCATTTTTTACCGGCCAGTTTTTACTGGAAAGGGTTCCACCAGCTCTTGCCGGTATTTGCCACAGCCGCTTCTTTCTTGCGGCGCTTTTCCTTCTTCTGTTCCGGCTCGCCAAGATCGGTCAGCTGATCCTGCGGAACACTGCGATATTCAGCCGGCGGGTCGGTGAGGAAGCGGCGCTGGGCGTTGACGACGGAACCGCCCTGGGCGTCGGCCTTGGCCTTGCGGAAGGCTTCCCATTTCTGGCTTTCGGTCATCTGGCCAGCCGTGCCGTTGCCGGCAAGCAGCGGCGAGCGGTAATGCGGGTTGTTCTTGTTGGCGTCCGCCTCTTCGCGCAGGCGTTCGCGGGTTTCTTCCGGCGATTCGACCCATTGCGGATTGTTTTCGCGGTTCGCCATGTTCTGCTGCGGCGCGGCCAGCTGTTCGGCACGGGCCTGGGCGGGAACGACGAGGCCGGGGCGCGGGCTGTATTTCAGGTTACGCTTTTCCTGATCGTTGCCGGTGATCGAGGTCGCGCTGCCGAGATCGTCGACAAGCTGTTCAGCCGCCGTCTTGCCCGTACCGTAGGTCGGGCTCGTGCAGGCGCCCAGCAGCACGCCTATCGTCGTGACGCCAACAACCGTGCGAAACATGCCCAAACCCTGCGCATTACCCTGCATCGTCTTCATTGAAACCCTTCCAGCCGTCCGTCCCACTTCGCCAGACATCGTCTTTCGGCAGGCGGCAGCCCGCATTGCCGTGCAAATCCGGCCATTTTCAGGCAGATGTACCGGATGAAGAGGCAAAGCGCAATTCACCCGGCCATTTTCATTACGAGAGTGCGGCAAGCTCACGCAGCGCCGCCGCGTCGCGGGCCGATACATCGGGATAGTCCGGATCGGAGCCGACATCGGTGGTGATGCGCCAGGAGCGGGCGCATTTTGCGCCTTCCGCCAGCTTCTGCTCGACCACGACCTTTGCAACTTCCGGCAGACGGAAGCCATCGGCGGGGCCTTCATCGCCCACAACCGAGATGGCCGAGGTGATGCAGATTTCGGCGAAGTCCTGGCCCTTCAGCGCTGCCAGAAGATCGGCATCGGCGATGTGGACGATCGGCGCGGCCTCGAGCGAGGAACCGATGCGCTTTTCACGGCGTTCGACTTCCAGCGCGCCGGTGACGACGGTGCGGACCTTGCGGATTTTTTCCCACTTCGCTTCCAGCGCATCGTTTTTCCATTCCGCCGGGATTGCCGGGAACTGGACGAGATGCACCGATTCCGCATCCGGATAACGCGACAGCCACGCTTCTTCCGTTGTGAAGGGCAGCATCGGCGCGAGCCAAGACACGAGGCAGTCGAACAGTTTGGCGATGACCGACAGGGCGGCGCGGCGCTTCAGCGACGACGGCGCGTCGCAATAAAGCGTGTCCTTGCGGATATCGAAGTAGAAGGCGGAAAGCTCGACATTGGCGAAATCCACCAATGCGCGGGCGATCTTCTTGAATTCGAAGCCGTCATAACCCTCGCGCACGACCTTATCCAGATCGGACAGGCGGTGCAGCACCAGCTTTTCCAGCTCCGGCAGATCGTCATAGGCGATCTCTTCGCCCTTGTAGTGGGCAAGGGTGCCGAGCATCCAGCGGATGGTGTTGCGCAGCTTGCGATAGGCATCGACATTGGTCTGGATGATGGCCTTGCCGAGGCGCTGATCATCCCAGTAGTCTGTTGTCATGACCCACAGGCGCAGGATATCGGCGCCCGCGTCCTTCATGACTTCCTGCGGCGAGACGACGTTGCCCTTGGACTTGGACATCTTCTCGCCCTTCTCATCCATGGTGAAACCATGGGTGACAACGGCGTTATAGGGCGCACGGCCGCGCGTCGCGCAGCTTTCCAGCAGCGACGAATGGAACCAGCCGCGATGCTGGTCGGAACCTTCCAGATAGACATCCGCCGGCCACTTCATGTCCGGGCGATCTTCCAGCGTGAAGGTATGGGTGCAGCCGCTGTCGAACCAGACGTCGAGAATGTCCATGACCTGCTGCCAACGGGCATGGTCGTGGTCGTTGCCGAGGAAACGTTCCTTGGCGCCTTCGGCGAACCAGGCATCCGCGCCTTCGGCCTCGAAGGCCTCCAGAATGCGGGCGTTGACGGCCTCATCGACCAGAACTTCACCCTTTTCGTCGGCGAAAACGGCGATCGGCACGCCCCAGCTGCGCTGGCGCGACAGAACCCAGTCGGGACGACCTTCGATCATGGCGCGCAGGCGGTTCTGACCGGAGGCCGGAACGAAGCGGGTCTGGTCGATGGCATCAAGCGAACGCGACCGCAGCGTCGTGCCGTCGCCCAGTTCCTTGTCCATATAGACGAACCATTGCGGCGTGTTGCGGAAGATGACCGGCTTCTTGGAGCGCCAGCTATGCGGATAGCTGTGCTTCAGGCGGCCGCGGGCAAACAGGTTGTTTTCCGCGATCAGCGCCTTGATGACACGCTCGTTCGCGTCACCCTTCTTGCCGTTGTCGTCCATGACACGGGCAGCGCCGCCTTCGGCGGACGGGCCGAAACCGGGGGCATCTTCGGTGTAGAAACCGTCATCGCCAACCGGGAACGGGATGGCCGACGAAACGCCACGCGCTTCCAGCTCACGCTGATGCGCGGTCCAGACGTCAAAGTCCTCGCGGCCATGGCTTGGCGCGGTGTGCACGAAGCCCGTACCGGCATCGTCGGTGACATGATCGCCATCGAGAAGCGGGACCGGGAAATCATAGCCGAGCGACGCCAGAGGATGGGCGCAGGTGATGGCGGCCAGTTCTTCGGTTTTCACGCCGCGAACGAGCTTGAAGGTCAGCTTCGCCTTGGCCGCTGCCTCATCGGCAAGCTTCTTGGCGAAGATCAGCTTTTCACCCGGCTGCGGGCCGAAATCGTTCTGCGCGCTTTCGACTTCGAACAGGCCATATTCGACCCGCGAAGAGAACGCGATGGCGCGGTTACCGGGGATGGTCCACGGCGTCGTTGTCCAGATGACGACGGAGACGCCGGAAAGACCGGGAACCGCATCCTTGACCGGGAACTTCACCCAGATCATGTCGCTCTCGACATCGGCATATTCGACTTCGGCTTCCGCCAGCGCCGTGCGCTCGACCACCGACCACATGATGGGCTTCGAGCCGCGATAGAGCTGGCCGGTGCGGGCGATCTTCAGCAGTTCGCCGGCGATGCGGGCTTCGGCGTGGAAGTTCATTGTGGTGTAGGGATTGTCGAAGTCACCCTCGATGCCGAGGCGCTTGAACTCCTCCGACTGAACCTTGATCCAGCCGGCCGCGAAGTCACGGCACTCCTTGCGGAATTCGTTGACCGGAACCTCGTCCTTGTTCTTGCCCCTGGCGCGATAGGCTTCCTCGATCTTCCATTCGATCGGCAGGCCGTGGCAATCCCAGCCCGGCACGTAATTGGCGTCGTAACCGCGCATCTGGAACGAGCGGGTGATGACGTCTTTCAGGATCTTGTTCAGCGCATGGCCGATGTGGATATTGCCGTTGGCATAGGGCGGGCCGTCATGCAGCACGAATTTTTCGCGGCCGGCGGCGGAGGCGCGCAGGCGTTTGTAGAGGCCCATTTCCTGCCAGCGTTTCACCGTTTCCGGTTCCTTCTGCGGCAGGCCGGCACGCATCGGAAAATCCGTCTGCGGCAGATAGAGGGTGGAGGAGTAATCCAGTTTTTCTGCGGTGTCGCTCATAATCGTACCGTTGTTGCGCGCCGTGTCGGTCGCGCCGTCTCAATTTCAAAGAGGGCAAATACGGAAAGCGCCATGACCAAAGTCATGACAAGCGCCAAAATCCCGGACCTTCCGGCTCGTCAGAGCGGGCGGAAGGCCGGGCCAATAATTCGGCCAATCTGAGTTTTAAACATCAACCGGTATTGGGACATGGCCGGTTGTTTATGCGGTTTTCCGGCAAAAAGGAAGAGAAAAGCGACGGCAATATCGGCCGGAACAGGGGCTGACCGGCCTTACCCGGTCAGAACGCGATCCTGGCGTCCAGTTCGCTGAGCGGGCGCACGCCCGATAACATCGCCCTCGCCTCTTCTTCATCGCGCCTGATCTGGGCGACGAGCGGATCGAGACCGTCGAATTTCAACTCATCGCGCAGGTGCCCGAAGAAGGAGACCGAACAGACCTCGCCATAGAGATCGCCGGAAAAATCGAAGACGAATGTTTCGAGCAGCGCCGCACCGTTTTCAGTGACGGTCGGGCGGTAACCGAAGCTTGCCACGCCATCGCGGATCGAACCGTCCGGGCGGCGGAACCGCACGGCATAGATGCCGGCCTTCAGTTCCGTTTCCGGCGCCAGCGCCATGTTGGCGGTGGGATAACCCAGCGTGCGACCGAGCTTCTGGCCACCGATGACCTCGCTTTCCACCGTGAAGCGATAACCGAGCAGGCCGGCGGCGCCGGCCACATCGCCTTCGCACAGAAGCGAGCGAATCCGGCTGGAGGAGACGACATCCGCGCCCTCGTCGCGGAAGGCATCCACCAGCGTCACGTCGAAGCCATGGCGTTTGCCGGCCTCCATCAGAAATGCCGGCCCGCCTTCGCGGCCCTTGCCGAAATGAAAATCGAAGCCGGTGACGACAGCGCTGGCGTGAAGCCAGTCGACCAGAATGGACTGGACGAATTCCTCCGCCGAGCGCTGCGAAAATTCCCGGTCGAAGGGATATTCGATGACGGAGCGGAAACCGATGGCCTCAAGGATGCGCGCCTTGAGTGGCGCGGGCGTGAGGCGAAAGACCGGCGTATCGGGACGGAAGATGGAACGGGGATGCGGCTCGAAAGTCAGCACCAGCGCGGGAACGCCACGGGCTTCCGCCAGCTCCAGGGCACGATCCAGCACGGCCCGGTGGCCGCGATGCACGCCGTCGAAATTGCCGATGGCGATGACGCCGCCGCGAAGAGCTTCCGGCAGCGGCTCCTTTTTTTCATTGCGGTGAAAGACGGTCATGGCAATCGATCCATTCCTGCGCCAGCTATTCCTCAGCCGAGACGCCACTCAGGCAAGACATCTTCAGGCAAGACGGGGCATCCACCAGCCGGGAGCCGCGCCCTGCCCCTTGAGATAGGCGTTGAGAAGCGCCTCGTCCGTCTGGCCGTTCAGCGTGTATTCGGCGGCGTGAATGCCGCCGCTGATATAAAGAAGGTTGAGGCCGCTCGCAATCGCGCCCTTCACATCCGTCGGCATGCCGTCGCCGATGGCAAGCACGCGATCCTTGGCGAAGGTGCCGCGCACCTCTTTGGCCGCCGCAAGGCAGGCCTCATAGATCGGCGCATGCGGCTTGCCGGCAATGCGGACCTCGCCGCCGAGCTGTTCGTAATAGGCGGCCATGGCGCCGGCGCAGGGAATGATGCGCTCGCCGCGCTCCACCACCAGATCGGGATTGGCGCAGATCATCGGCACATTGCGGGCAATGAAGCCCTTGAGCATTTCGGTATAATCCTCGGGCGTTTCCGTCTCGTCATCGAAAAAGCCGGTGCAGACCACGGACTGCGCTTCCGCCTCGCCGACGCGCTCGACATCGAGACCGTCAAGCAGCGGCATGTCCCGCTCCGGGCCGAGCAGGAAGACTTTCTTCGGGCCTTCCGCGATCAGGCCGCGGGTGACGTCGCCGGATGTGATGATACGGTCATAGGCCTCATCCGGTACGCCGAGAACGCGCAGCTGGGCAATGACGCCGGGAGCGGGGCGCGGCGAATTGGTGATGAGCACCACCGTCTTGCCGGCGTTGCGCGCTTCCCGCAGTGCAACCGCCGCATCCGGAAAGGCGCTGACGCCATTGTGCAGCACGCCCCAGACATCCGAAAGAATAACGTCGAACCCATCAGTGATTTCGCCGAGGGTGAGAATGCGATGGGCCATGAGATGCTTTCCGGATGCGAGAAAAGGGTGAGCGTCACATCGCAAAGCGGGACGCCGATGGCAAGGAAAAAAGCGCCGCCAGACCGGTCTTTGGCCCGCCTGACGCAGCATGAACACAAATGCCCCTTAGATGCGATGCGGCCGCAACGGGCAAAAAGAACGACGTCTGCGCGCCCGTCCGCGCATGGGAAATTTCTGTCATGGAACGCTGATAACCATAAGCCATGAAATTTTTCAGACAGGGCGTTCTTGACTCCGGCAGAAGCCCTCCTTATCTCGGTTCCGCTGGCACTCGATAAAGGAGAGTGCTAACACCCATCAGGCGAGTTCCAAAAGCTCGCGCAGTCATTTGATCGAGGGATTAGGCAATGACAAGCACCAATTTCCGCCCGCTTCACGATCGCGTCGTCGTTCGTCGCGTTGAATCCGAAGCCAAGACCAAGGGCGGCATCATCATTCCCGATACCGCCAAGGAAAAGCCGCAGGAAGGCGAAATCGTCGCCGTCGGTTCCGGCGCACGTGACGAGTCCGGCAAGGTTGTCGCTCTCGACGTCAAGGCTGGCGACCGCGTTCTGTTCGGCAAGTGGTCGGGCACCGAAGTCAAGCTCAACGGCGAAGACCTTCTGATCATGAAGGAAGCCGACATCATGGGCATCATCGGCTGATTTCAGTCGACCCATCGTTTCCTTAAATTTCAAGCCGGACCCGTTCCGGCCATTCGAAACCAGGAGTTTTGAACATGGCAGCCAAAGAAGTAAAATTCGGCCGCACAGCGCGCGAAAAGATGCTCAAGGGCGTCGACGTTCTTGCTGATGCAGTGAAGGTCACCCTCGGCCCGAAGGGTCGTAACGTCGTTATCGACAAGTCCTTCGGCGCTCCGCGCATCACCAAGGACGGCGTTTCCGTCGCCAAGGAAATCGAACTGGAAGACAAGTTCGAGAACATGGGCGCACAGCTCGTTCGCGAAGTTGCCTCCAAGACCAACGACATCGCCGGCGACGGCACCACCACCGCGACCGTTCTGGCCCAGGCCATCGTTCGCGAAGGTTCCAAGGCAGTTGCTGCCGGCATGAACCCGATGGACCTGAAGCGCGGTATCGATCTGGCCGTTGCTGAAGTCGTCAAGGACCTTCAGGCCAAGGCCAAGAAGATCAACACGTCTGAAGAAGTCGCGCAGGTCGGCACGATCTCCGCAAACGGCGAGCGTCAGATCGGTCTCGACATTGCTGAAGCAATGCAGAAGGTCGGCAACGAAGGCGTCATCACCGTCGAAGAAGCCAAGACCGCCGAAACCGAACTCGAAGTCGTCGAAGGCATGCAGTTCGACCGCGGCTACCTGTCGCCCTACTTCGTGACCAACCCGGAAAAGATGGTTGCGGACCTCGAAGACGCATACATCCTCCTGCACGAAAAGAAGCTCTCGAACCTCCAGGCCATGCTGCCGGTTCTCGAAGCTGTCGTTCAGACCGGCAAGCCGCTCGTCATCATCGCTGAAGACGTCGAAGGCGAAGCTCTTGCAACACTCGTCGTCAACAAGCTGCGTGGCGGCCTCAAGATCGCTGCCGTCAAGGCTCCGGGCTTCGGCGACCGCCGCAAGGCCATGCTGGAAGACATCGCCATCCTGACCGGTGGTACCGTCATTTCCGAAGACCTCGGCATCAAGCTCGAAAACGTGACCCTCGACATGCTCGGCAAGTCGAAGAAGGTTTCGATCTCCAAGGAAAACACCACGATCGTTGACGGCGCCGGCCAGAAGTCCGACATCGAAGGTCGTGTTGCCCAGATCAAGGCGCAGATCGAAGAAACCACTTCCGATTACGACCGCGAAAAGCTGCAGGAACGTCTTGCCAAGCTCGCTGGCGGCGTTGCCGTTATCCGCGTCGGCGGTTCGACGGAAGTCGAAGTGAAGGAAAAGAAGGATCGCATCGACGACGCTCTCAACGCGACGCGCGCTGCCGTTCAGGAAGGCATCGTACCGGGCGGCGGCGTTGCCCTGCTGCGTTCTTCCACGAAGATCACCGCAAAGGGTGAAAACGACGACCAGGAAGCCGGTATCAACATCATCCGCCGCGCCCTGCAGGCTCTGGTTCGCCAGATCGCAGACAACGCAGGTGACGAAGCTTCCATCGTTGTCGGCAAGATCCTCGAGAAGAACGAAGACAACTACGGCTACAACGCCCAGACCGGCGAATATGGCGACCTGATCCAGCTCGGCATCGTCGACCCGGTCAAGGTTGTCCGTACGGCTCTGCAGAACGCAGCTTCGGTTGCTTCGCTGCTGATCACCACCGAAGCCATGATCGCCGAGCTTCCGAAGAAGGACGCTCCGATGCCGGCAATGCCGGGCGGCGGCATGGGCGGCATGGACTTCTAATCAGTCCTGTCACTGGAATGAGGAAAGGGCGGTCTTCGGATCGCCCTTTTTCGTTTGCCGCCCATGCCTTTAGAGTGGTCCGGCGTCGCAAGCGCGCCAGACGGGCGGCATGGACTTCCAATCAGTCCTGT